>CAUWLL010000039.1:0-23478 GCA_963559605.1 uncultured Lachnospiraceae bacterium | reverse complement strand
TGGCAATGGGATTCTGGAAGTATGTTTTGGGGACACCCCGAAACTATGCGCTTACATTTCATCTACAGATACTTCATAAATTTCTCCCAATAGTGTCAAGTTATCAATATCCGGTGATGATTTCCCCGTTTCCCATCTGGATACTGCCTGACGGGAAACATGTAATCTATTCGCAATTTCTTCCTGTGTATACCCTTTTTGTATCCGCAAAACTTTTAATCTTGTAGATGTATCTGTTATATTATCCATCTCCCATCACCTTTCACTTTCATGGTTTAATTTAATTATATCATATTGCCTAAAACTATAAAAGACCTTTGTCAACCAATGGTTGCTTTTCGTCCGCATGCTTTAATTTACAAGATGCAACCAATGGTTGCTTACATTTTCCTTTACATTCTGATATATTGAACCTAACATTTATTAAGGGGTTACCCGAAAGGAGATATTACACTATGAAAAATTCAAGTCTTTTGATAACTCGTATACGTTTAGTAGCTTCTCTTATACTAATGCTATCGATTGTCACCATTTACACACTGGGTCGGATACTTATCCTTCCTCAGCAAGTCACCGCTATCGGAACGCAGGCGTTTACCATACTCATATGGTTAAATGTTCTGATTTCAATTATAGAATATTCGGTTGTTCAAATGTTTGGAATAGACAAAACGACTATCGCTGATTCTATAGACCATAAAATTTTATGGACCGGAATTAAACTACTGATTTTTTTACTTGTTGCATCATTTGTTGCGGGGATATTTTCTTCGTCACTATCCGGGATAACAGAAATTTGTTTTTTATGTTTCTGCATCGTTTTCAGTCTCGTTATTATATGGGATATATCACGATGGATACGTGAAAAGAAATAATAGAAATACTAAAAGCAAAAACATGTAATAACGCTAATGAAAACTATTTATGAAATGCGAGGAGAAAAATCATGAATAAAACTTGGACAAGTGCACTATTAAAAGAAAATGCAAAGAAGCTATTTAAGAAAAACTATTGGGTATGCGTAGGAGTCTCTCTTCTCATCATACTGTTCACCGGAAGTGGGTTAATCGGTATCGGAAGCAGCGGTATCTCTATTATTCAGGACATTCAGGAAATCCGGGAGATAAATAACGGTGAGACTCCTGATGACCCGGACTACGAAGATGATTATGAGGACTATGTAGAGGAATCTGAAGAATCTTTTCTGGCTTTCCTGTTTCCTCCTGTTCTAACTGCCATCGCACTGGTCGGCGCTGTCTTGAAAATCTTTCTGTTTAATGTAATCGAAGTTGGTGGTATGGCATTTTTTATTCAGAACAGAACCAAAACTCCGTCGGCAGGCATAATCTTTGATGGCTTTAAGAACGGACGTTATATGAATATTATAAAGACTATGTTCCTCCGAGATATACAGGTATTTTTATGGACGTTTCTTTTCATCATTCCGGGTGCGATAAAGTCCTACGAGTATTTGATGGTGCCGTATATCCTTGCAGAAAATCCTACAATGAGCTCCAAAGACGTCCTTTCTCTCAGCAAACGAATGATGGACGGCGAGAAAGGAGATGCCTTCATATTGTCTTTATCATTTATCGGTTGGGATTTTTTAAGCTTGATCACTTGCGGACTTGCAGGCATTTTCTATGTAAATCCATATTACTTGGCTACATTTACAGAGCTTTACGCTTATAACAAAGAAAAAGCATACGACAACGGCTATATTTTACAGGAATAACGAATTTTATGAACATGCAGAGTGTTTAAAAATCTATTATTAAAAAGGGGCACCTCACAACTGAGGTGCGCCCTTTTATCTCTTTACAAAATTCAAAATTCCATATAGGAATTATTATGGATCATAAATTGATTATTAGTAATATCATATACAACTCTACACTGATACGATTCATCTCCACTATAGTCTGTAGCATCAAAAACAACATACCGTTCATCTAAAATCGATAATACTTCATCCAATTCTATTTCATACTGTTCCTTCATTAGCGGAGAATAATCGATACGTGAAATACTCGCCCCTTGATCATTATATATATCGATAATTTCTTTGCTACTATTCCATTTATACAAGCATAACAATTTATCTCCGTTAAAAACTGCTTTATCAATTCTATTTTTAATGTTTAAATTGGCTTCAATTATACCGTTACTCAAATTATACTTCACTATATTCGTTTCTGTTTCATCTACGGTCGTTTCCGAAAACCATATGTAAGGACCATTTACTTGAAGAACAGTTATATAATATCCCTCTTTCGCAGAGAGAATCACATCCCATCTTAATTCTTCATTTTTAGACACTGATTCTATTAACTTTCGTAAACGTAGCGTTAAAATATCATTATTATATACACAGGAAGTATCTTTTTTAGCCTCATCTATTTCGTAAGGATCTATTACTGCACTCTCAACCAAAATATATTCTTCGTCTCCGCAATTTGATATATACGGCATATGGTAAGACCCTTTCATAATAACATCTTCACAAAACATTATCTTGTCTGTCTTTACATCAACGTAATACATATTGATTTCCTGTTTGTCATCGGATATATCTTGACAAGTTTTTATCAACACTGAATGGTTTCCGGCTGTCTGTCCGATAATGAATTCATCTGTGCCAGATAACTCAAAAAAATGCTCTTTGGCTTCAGGAAGGAGCGTTATTTTTAATTGTTTTTCAATTATTTCTATTGCATATATATTTTGTTTTAAATCATTACAAACATTATCCATCTTTTCTTATCTTTAACTATTCGAGAGAGGTATCTCTCTTAACCTCTTAAATTGCTTTCACTTCAATAGACGTTACTAACTCTACAGTATATTCACTTCTTCTTTGAATCCTTCCCCCACAACCTCGTTGGACTCCATAATAACTGTAAATGCCTGTGGGTCGATCTGATGTACCATTTTCTTAATGGCAAACATCTGCTTGTTGTTACATGCACACATTACAACGTCTTTTTTCTTCTTGGAGTAGCTTCCCATTCCATGCAAAATCGTGGAACCTCTTCCTGAGTATTCGTCGATTTGCTCTGCCACTTCTTCGCCGTGTTCTGTTACGATCAGCGTCATCTTTCCTGCATCAATTCCATACATAATACGATCCATGACATATGCCATAAGATAGGTCACGATTACACCGTAAATAAATCCGTCTACATCTTTGAATACAACTACCGTACCGAGAACGATCGTAAAAATATCGATAATAAATGTGATCACTCCCAAAGACATATGCGGTTTAATCTTCTTCACTGACATGGTAATAAAGTCCTGCCCTCCTGTAGAAGACGCGCGCATATATATCATGGAATAACCAACGCCACAGAGCACACCCATACAGAGCGCAGCCAAGAATCTGCTGCCTTCATATACCGGAAAGAGCGGAGCCACATAGTCCATCAACAGCGAAGAGATAACCATGGACTTAAGAGACTTAAAGAAGAAGACTCTTCCCAGAAATTTATAACAAAAGATAGATACCGGAATATTCAAAAAGATGGTTCCTATACCTACCGGAAGCCCGAACAGATGATACATTACGATAGCAATTCCTGAAAATCCCGCGACCGGGAAATTTGCCTTCAACGCGAAATTATAAATACCGACCGCAATAATCATACCTGCCACAATGTCGATCAGAATGTCAACACCTAGTTCTTTCCATTTTATTTGTTTCATATCCGTTCTCTCCTTTATCGTTTTTTTATCATCCTTGCATCAAACACACGAAAGCAGCTGCAAACTATAATAAATTATAATTCGCAACTGCTCTTTACCACTACCAGTATATCCGCCATTTTTTTCTTTGTCAACACCCTTATTTCGGAAATTTACTCCTTGCGGCTAATTGCGGTTAATTCTCCATTATCCGCGTCAATGACAATGGTCTCCCCGGCGCCGATGTCTCCTTTTAGCATAAGCTTAGCCGCCAGTGTCTCCACATTCTTTTGAACATAACGTTTCAATGGTCTTGCGCCATAATTCGGATCATAGCCTGCTTCCACAATCTGTCGTTTGGCAGCCTCAGTAAGCGCAATCGAGAGCTCCTTGTCGGCGAGACGCTTGTTTACATCTGTAATTAGTAAATCAATAATGTTGTAAATATTATCTTTCGTCAATGGTTTGAACATGATCATCTCATCCAAACGGTTCAAAAACTCCGGTCGGAAATGAGCGCGCAGATCATTCATCACTGCCTGTCGGCTTTCTTCGTTGATATTGCCATGTTCATCCATGCCGTCTAACAGATATGCCGAACCAATGTTGGATGTCATAATGAGGATCGTATTTTTAAAATCTACCGTCCGACCCTGAGAGTCTGTAATACGTCCGTCATCCAATACTTGCAGAAGTACGTTAAATACATCCGGGTGCGCTTTTTCAACCTCATCAAACAGTACCACCGAATATGGTTTCCTGCGCACTGCCTCCGTAAGCTGACCTCCCTCGTCATAACCTACATATCCCGGAGGCGCTCCGATCAGTCTGGACACGGAATACTTCTCCATATACTCGCTCATATCAATCCGAACCATGTTATTCTCATCGTCAAACAAGCTTTCCGCCAATGCTTTGGCAAGCTCTGTCTTACCGACTCCTGTAGGTCCAAGGAATAAGAAGGAGCCGATAGGCTTGGTCGGATCTTTGATGCCTGCTCTGGAACGGATGATGGCTTCTGTTACTAATTCTACGCCTTCATCCTGTCCGATCACACGCTTGTGCAGTTCATCTGCCAGATGAAGCGTCTTACTCCTCTCACTTTCATTTAACTTAGATACCGGGATGCCGCTCCACCGGGAAACGATTTTGGCAATCTCTTCGTCTGTCACGCTTTCATGTACAAGAGAGCGATCCTCGTCTTTTACCTTCGCTTCCTCTGCTTCCAGCTGGCTCTGTAGCTGCGGCAATCGTCCATACTGAAGCTCTGCCGCTTTCTCTAAGTCATAGGAATGCTGCGCCCGTTCGATCTCTTTGTTCACCTGTTCAATCTCTTCGCGGAGCTTCTGGACGCGTTCTACGCCTACTTTCTCATTATCCCACTGGGCTTTCTTTCCGGCAAAATCTTCTCTAAGCTCTGCAAGTTCCTGCTGGAGGTGTACCAGTCTGTCTTGGCTGAGTCTGTCATTTTCCTTTTTAAGCGCGGCTTCTTCTATTTCAAACTGCATGATCTTACGCTGCAGCTCATCTAACTCCGCCGGCATGGAATCCAGCTCTGTCTTAATAAGCGCACATGCCTCGTCCACCAGATCGATCGCTTTGTCCGGAAGAAAACGATCGGAAATATAGCGGTCGGACAACGTTGCGGCAGCTACCAGCGCGCCGTCTGTAATCTTCACACCGTGAAATACTTCGTAACGCTCTTTTAATCCCCGGAGGATAGATATAGCGTCCTCTACTGTCGGTTCATCTACAAGCACAGGCTGGAAACGACGTTCCAGCGCCGCGTCTTTTTCGATATACTGACGATATTCGTCCAACGTTGTAGCGCCGATACAATGAAGCTCTCCACGGGCAAGCATTGGCTTTAACATATTTCCTGCATCCATGGCGCCGTCTGTCTTTCCGGCTCCCACTATGGTATGGAGTTCGTCGATAAACAGAATGATTCTGCCGTCACTGTTCTTTACTTCTTCCAGTACGGCTTTCAGACGCTCCTCAAATTCTCCCCGGTACTTGGCTCCTGCCACCAGCGCCCCCATGTCAAGGGAAAAGATTGTCTTATCTTTCAATCCCTCCGGCACGTCTCCTTTGACGATTCTCTGTGCCAGACCTTCCACAACTGCTGTTTTACCTACACCCGGTTCTCCAATCAGCACCGGATTATTCTTCGTCTTTCTTGACAGAATGCGTACTGCATTTCGTATCTCAGCGTCTCGTCCGATAACCGGATCCAGCTTCTGATCCCTTGCCCGCTCCACCAGATCTGTGCCGTATTTGTTCAGCGTATCATACGTACTCTCTGGATTGTCACTGGTCACTCTCTGGTTGCCTCTTACGGTAGACAGCACCTGCAAAAATCCGTCTCGGGTAATTCCCATTTCCCGAAAAATCGCCTTTACCTCTTTGTTGGCATACTTCAAAAGCGCCAGAAAAATATGCTCCACCGACACATATTCATCACCCATCTGTTTTGCTTCATCCTCTGCATGAATCAACGCTTTGTTCAGTTCTTGCCCCACATAAGGCTGTCCGCCCTGTACTTTTGTGCGTTTTCTGAGCGCCTCCTCCACACGGTTTATCATCTGATTCTTATCAATTCCCATCTTCTCCATCAATTTTAAGATGAGACTTTCATCCTGTACAAGAAGCGCATAAAGCAAATGCTCCTGCTCGATTTCCTGATTCCCGTACTCCATGGCTGTGCGCTCAGTATCCTGCACCGCCTGTAGTGATTTTTGTGTAAATTTTTGAATATTCATAACACTGCCTCCTTTGACTGTGCTTTGTTTTCTTGTTCTATATGAAATATAGCACATATTGTTAGCACTGTAAAGTATAGAGTGCTAATTTTTATATTTTTTTCATATTGAAAAAAGCAGTCTAAAAATAAACTGCTTTTCTCCTACCATCTTCTGTTTTCAATTCTCTTATTTCTCCGGCACAATCTCCAGCCAGTATCCGTCCGGATCGCTGATAAAGTAAATCCCCATTGCCGGATTCTCAAAACAAATACATCCCATCTCCTCATGTTTCTTATGAGCGCCTTCCATATCGTCTGTAGTAAATGCCAGATGTATCTCATTATCCCCTAAGTCATAGTGATCCTTCTCCCAGTCGCGCAGCCACGTAAGTTCTAACTGAAAACCGGTCTTTCCGTCGCCCAAATATACGAGGATAAAACTTCCATCCTCAGCCTCTTTGCGTCGTACTTCCTTCAGTCCCAGCGCCTCCTCATAGAATTTCAAAGATTTTTCTAAATCTTTTACATTGTAATTGTAATGTGCAAATTGAAAATCCATAATCCTGTCTCCCTTCTCTTTGTGCTTCCTATTGCTCAAATACTTCCCCTTCTCCGGTGATCCTGACAATGCTCCGCCGTTTCGGGTGCTGTGGATGCTCCTCAAACCATCTTTCGGTAATCTCCGGCTGTCCCCAAAAATGCATAGGGTATACCCTCTTTGTTTCCGTAAGTTCCAGAAAATAATCCATACCGCAATTATAATACTCTTCCTGTCTCACATCAAGAGGGACAAACGCCGCATCTATCTTCCTGTCTCTCAGTGGCTCGATACATTTGCGAAAACTCTTTTTCATCTTTTGATTCCAGTCCTCAGACTCTTCTTTCCAGCGCCAGTCGTTCAAGTCCCCGGCGTGATAAAATGTCTGACCTTCCGCTTCCACAAGAAATGCCACTCCCTCATCTGTAGACCGGAGGGTATGGACCTTCACACCGTCTATTGCCAAATCCGCGTTCGGTCTTATGAAAAAAGTCTGTTCCCGCAGATTCTCCGGCACTTTTTTCTTGTCTATGTCAGATGATAAAATAAACCGAATGTCTTTTTGTTCTTCACAAAGCCTGAAAATTTCCGAGCGGAAATGATCTGGATGGCGGTGACTGGAAAACACATAACCTTTCTTTCCCTCCGGCAATGGGGGAATCTTCCCGTTATAATAATCGAATAACATCCAAGTGGTTTCCAGCTCTATAAAAAATCCACTATGGTTTATATAAGTAACAGTCATATTGATCGCCTCCCCATTATTTCTTGCGGGAATATACCCATGCAGCCTTCGTCTGTTTTGCAAGCCGCTTGAACGTCCAGAGTTTCCCCGTAGTTTCCTGACTAAACGGATCCAGAACCTTTATCTTTCCGTCTGTATACTCGGTCAAAACGATAAAATGTCCTATCTTCGTAAAATCACCGGGACCTACACTTAGGATCACCGGATGTCCTGCTTTCAGCTCCGCAGTGATCCGTTTTTTATCCATATCCGTTTCATAACAATCAATGTTCCATCGGGCAAGTCCCTCGCTCATAAATTTCCAGTACGTATTATTATCTTTGTCCACATACCCTTTTTTTGTCCCGTAAGCCGCAAGCCTTGCAGGTGTCAGCGAAGAGTCTCCGGTAAGTCCTGCCGCAACCATAGAAAGGCATGTCGGACCACATCCGCTTACTGCCACATTACTCGTTCCGTAAGGCGCATATCCCCACCGCTGATCCCACTGTAATAGATGGGGGATCTGACCTTTCACAAGATTTTCTCCAATGGTCTTCGCAGCCGGAAGCGCTTTCTTCTCATCGTATTGTTCCACGTAATCCACAGTAGCTTTGTTCTTATCCAAAAGTTCTATAACGCCTTTCGGATACTTCCCGGCTTTTGCCTGTCGTCTCACCCGCTCCAGTCGTTCTTCCGGCGTCTCTTCCTGCACCTCTGCCTCGGGAGTTTCCATCTGCTTTTCTGTCTTCACCGCATTTGCCGTCTCTTTTACAGGCTTTGCCCTGTCGGATTCACCCATTCCTAAAACTGCTCCCACACCGATCACGCATATAATTCCCAAAAAAGTGAAAAAGAGCTGACGGTGTACTTGTTGTTTTCTCTTTCTATGCTTATATCTATCCATCTCTGTTATGAGCCTTTCTTTCATTTTCAAGAATTTATTATACTATAATCCGACAGAAAGTGACAACTTAAAGTATTCTTAAATTTTCTCTTCTCCTTCAATCTATGCTATAATAAACACTATAAAATATCAGCGAAAAAGGAGAGGAATTATGAATCTTGTATTTTTGGATGCGAAAACGATCGGCGACGATATAGACTTATCCCCCTTCGACCGATTCGGACAGGTGACAAAGTACTCTTTTTCCACAAGCTCGGAAGTTCCGAAGCGTGTTAAAGATGCCGACGTCCTGATCATCAATAAAATTCCCATCAATGAATCAACCATCGGAAGCGCCGAACGTCTGAAACTGGTGTGCGTAACCGCCACCGGAACCAATAATTTAGACAAGGAATATCTGGATAAGCGAGGCATTGCCTGGCGAAACGTTGCCGGATACTCTACCGAATCCGTAGCGCAGCATACCTTTGCCATGCTTTTTTATCTGCTGGAACACCTACGATACTATGATGATTATGTAAAAAACGATCACTATACGAACGATACCATGTTCACACATTTTGCCAGACATTTCCATGAATTAAAAGGAAAAACATGGGGCATTCTCGGACTTGGCAATATCGGACGGCGGGTCGCTTCTATCGCGGAAGCATTTGGCGCAAAGGCTATCTATGCCTCCCCCTCCGGGGCAAAACCACAGGATGGTTATACGCAGGTGGATTTAGATACCTTATACCGGACTTCCGATATTATCTCTGTCCATGCACCGTTAAATGCACATACAGAACATCTGATCGACGCAAATGCGTTCTCTAAGATGAAGGATTCCTGCATCTTTCTGAACTTGGGACGCGGCGCAATCGTTGTGGAACAAGATCTGCTGACGGCGCTGAACGAAGATCAGATCCAAGCCGCCGGACTGGACGTGCTGGACATAGAACCCATGAGTGAGAAGTCTCCCCTGCGAGGATTTAAGGACAGTAGTCGTCTGCTTATCACCCCGCACGTGGCATGGGCGAGTGTGGAGGCACGGACCCGGCTTATGAAGATCATCTGTGAGCAGATACAGGACTATTTTCAGATAAACTAACAATACAGGGAGGAGCGCTTTTTATGCTGTCTCCTCCCTATATTAAGATCGACTGTTTTCTGACAGTTTTTCTCTCTTATAGTTCTCTTAAGATCCTCTCTGCATTTCCATACCGGATCTTATCCAACAGGGTTTCTGTAACCCCTTTCTTTTTTAATGCCTCCCACAGCTTCTCCATTTCCCCGACCTGCTGTATTTCCAAAATTTCTATTCCGTCAAATCCGTCAAAATCCGTTCCCACAGCCGGAAGGTCACTTCCCCCTATGTGGATCATATGCAGAAGGTGTTCTGCCATATCCTGAACGTCAGACTCCCCATTGGGATTCAAGAAATATCCGTAAAGATTAAGTCCGCAGACTCCCCCTGCTTCCGCAAGCTCTCGAAGCATACGGTCTGTAAGATTCCGAGGATGATCGCACAACGCCCGGCAATTAGAATGGGACGCTGCCACCACTCCTCTTGAGCCGTCTGCTTTCTTGGTATGAGCCAGAATATCCGCAAACGTCCCGTCAGACGCGTGGGACACGTCCACGATCATGCCCAGTTCTGCCATGCGTTTCACTGCTTCTATCCCAAATGGTTTCAATCCTTTTTCCATGACAGCCGTTTCCCTGCTGTTTGGATGACCGAAACAGTTTTCGTAATTCCACATGGGCGTCATTAAGCGGACTCCTCTTTGATACAGTTCTTCCAGTCGTTCCATCCGTCCGTTTAAAATGCCCCCCTCTTCTACTGTAAGAAATGCCGATATTTTCCCATCCTTTTCATTTTCTTTGAACTCTTGATAAGAACGTGCCAATGCTATCTCTTCTGAAAACATCTCTTCCTGTTTTTTCAAAAATGCTATCATTTCTAGGCAATGTTTCCATGCATCTTCATACCCGCCATGTTCTTTGTAATCTTCGATGTATGTAAAACAGGCGAAAAACTGTGCGGCCGTCCCTGCTTTTTTCATCCCGGGAATGGAGACAGCGCACGAATTATCCATAAGATTTCCACACTTATCCAAATCCAGTAATTTCCAAATCGTATCACAATGCAGATCGATCAGTCTCATCTTCAAACCTCCACTTACATATTTTTCTGATTTTCACATAATTTCTATAATATAGTATACTCTGTAAAGTTTATTTCGGAAAGGAAATCTTATGAAACCAATCATCGGAATCGTATATTGTGGATGGATACAGCAAAAGATATTTGTAACAGGAACCTATGTAGAAGCTATCACAAAAAGCGGCGCAGTCCCGGTCATTCTCCCTTATACAGCCGAAGCGGGAAACTTGGAACGTTACATAAGTTTATGCGACGGGTTGTTATTTTGCGGCGGGGGCGACATCACTCCCCTGCTGTTCGGAGAAGAGTTAGTGACAGATATAGGAAAAACAGACTATAAAACCGATGTGTTCCATCTCCGTTTGATGAAACAAGCGCTGGATTCCAACCTTCCTGTCCTTGGAATCTGCCGTGGTATGCAGGTTTTAAACCTTGCGCTTGGAGGAACTGTTTATCAGGATATTTCTCTCAGACCGAAGGCATCCCTAAATCACATGCAATTATCTGAAAACCGTTCTGACATCTGCCATACAGTTTCTGTAGTTAAAAATAGTATGCTATATAAATTGTGCGGTAATTCACTGAACGTAAACAGTTTCCATCACCAGTGTATAAAAACACCGGGCAAAGGATTAAAACTTACCGCAGCTGCTTCCGACGGCATCATCGAAGCCATGGAATCCTCTTTGCATTCGTTTGCCGTCGGCGTTCAATGGCACCCGGAATGTATGCTTGAAAAAAGTGAACCCATGAGACATTTATTTTCATATTTTTCAAATTTCTGCACACACTAAACAGGACAAAATAAAATAAAGGAGGAACATCACATGTCCGAAATCTCAGTATTAGACTTGCAAAACCTACGTCACTTGATCGGGGGCTACGACACCTGCCACTGCAAAATGACAGACTACGCATCGCAGGCAGAAGACCCACAGGTAAAACAGCTTTTTCAGGATGCCGCAAACAGCGCAATGCAAAATAAACAAGATTTGATGAAATTCTTATAAGGAGGACGAGAAATGTTAGACGATAAAACAATGGTATCTGACGCATTGGCAGGCGTCAACGGTGAACTCGTAAGATATGGCGAGATGATCTCTCAGACAGAGAATAAGGAATTAAAGCAGTGCTTAAAGCAGATCCGTAACCAGTGTGAAATGTCACAGGAAAAACTTTATCAGGTAGCCAGAGAAAAAAGTTACTACGTTCCTGCGGCAAAAGCTTCTCCGCAGGAAGTTGCACATGTAAAATCTGTGCTTACAGGATTAGCCGCAAAGTAAAAAAGTAAGCCTCAGAGTGATGCTTATCTGTATCACTCTGAGGCTTTTTTTGTTTTCTTAACTTTTACGAAACTTATACCTCCGGAAGTTTTTCATCTTCGATCAGCCGCCCTTTTTCTATATAAGGCTTGATAAAGTTCTCCAGAGCATACCTCCACACTTCCTTGGAGCCTTCCCCGGAACGCTCGTTTCTCTTTAGTACCTGACTGACACAAATCTGATGTTCTGTCCATGACTTTCCGTCTGTCGCTGCGTTTAACATAAGGGGCTGGAAATTATCCATGGCACGGGCAAACTTTGCTTCTTTTGTCTCCCGGGCTTCAAACTCCTCCCATAATGCACGGAATTTTTCAGCCTGATCTTCCGGGAGAATACCGAAAATACGGTCTGCCGCTTTTACTTCCCTCTCACGCTGCGTCTCTTTCGCAACTTCATCATAAGCGTACGTATCTCCTGCATCAATTTCCACAATGTCATGGATCAGGATCATGGAAATCGTTTTTAAAACATCGATTTCCTCGTTGGCGTACTCACTTAGAAGCAATGTCATAATCGCCATGTGCCAAGCATGTTCCGCATCATTTTCTTTCCGTCTGCCGTCTGACAGGTAGGTCTGCCTTCCGATAAACTTCTCCTTGTCGATCTCTCGGATAAAATCAAACTGCTTCTCTAAACGTTCCTTCTGTGTCCCCATAAGGTATCCTCCTTTTCTATCACGCCCGTATATTATGCGCTTCTCTCAAACTGTGAATTATAAAGCTCCGCATAGAATCCTTGTTTCTCGATCAACTGCTCGTGATTACCCATCTCCACAATATCACCGTCTTTCATAACAAGGATCAAGTCTGCGTCACGAATGGTAGACAGGCGATGAGCGATGACAAAGCTGGTTCTTCCTTTCATCAGATTATCCATCGCTTTCTGAATACGGACTTCCGTACGCGTATCTACGGAACTTGTTGCCTCATCCAAGATCATGATCGGCGGATCTGCAAGGATCGCTCTTGCAATCGTCAGAAGCTGTTTCTGCCCTTGAGACACATTCGAAACTTCCTCATTCAGCTCCATATTGTAACCTCCCGGCAGAGTCTGTACAAAACGATGTACGTATGCCGCTTTTGCCGCCTCCACTACTTCTTCATGGGTAGCGTCTAATTTGCCGTAGCGGATATTGTCCTCGATACTGCCTTTAAACAGCCATGTATCCTGAAGCACCATACCGAACATCTCCCGAAGCTCGCTCCGGTTAAAGTCCCGAATGTCGTGACCGTCCACACGGATACAACCACTGTTTACATCATAGAAACGCATCAGAAGCTTCACCATCGTTGTTTTTCCCGCTCCTGTAGGTCCTACAATGGCAATCTTCTGCCCCGGTTCAATCTTTGCCGAAAAGTCGTTGATGATCGTATGATCCGGCTGATACCCGAAGCCTACATGGTCAAACTCCACCCGTCCTTCCAGACCACTGATGTGTACCGGATCCGGCGCTGTCTGATCCTCCTCTGTCTCCTCCAGAAATTCGAACACCCGCTCAGAAGCCGCCGCCGTGGACTGCAACATATTTGCCACCTGTGCCACCTGCTGGATCGGATGTGTAAAACTTCTTACATACTGAATGAAGGACTGAATGTCTCCCACTTCGATTTTATTCTTCATGGTCAGACAGCCGCCCAAGATCACTACAGCCACATATCCCAGATTGCCGACAAACTGCATGATCGGCATCATCATGCCGGATAAAAACTGCGATTTCCATGCAGATTCATACAGCTTATCATTGTCACGGTCGAAAGCGTCGATCACATCTTCTTCCTTATTAAAAGCCTTGACGATATTATGACCGCCGTAAACCTCTTCCACCTGTCCGTTTACATGTCCCAGATATTCCTGCTGATTTTTGAAGTATTTCTGCGAATGCTTCACAATTACGGAAATAAATCCCATAGAAACAGGAAGGACCAAAAGCGCCACTATCGTCATAGCCGGGCTAATACTGAGCATCATAACAAGCACACCGATGAGGGTCGCCACAGAAGTAATGACCTGCGTTGCGCTCTGATTCAGACTCATGCTCAGTGTATCCACGTCATTTGTAATTCTTGACAACACTTCTCCATGTGTCATTTTGTCAAAATAATTCATCGGCATACGGTGAATCTTTTCGGAAATTTCTTTTCGCATACGATACGTCAGTTTTTGAGAAATCCCCGTCATGATATACCCCTGTATAAATGCAAATGCCGCGCTGCAAACATACAGACAGAGTAAGGTGAGCAAAATTCTTGCGATCGCATCAAAATCAATTCCTGCGCCGCCGGATACTTTTCCGACTAAACCGTTGAAGATTTCCGTAGTTGCCTTACCTAAGATCTTCGGCCCCACAATATTAAAAACAGTGCTTCCAATGGCAAATACTACAACGAAAAAGAATCCAATCTTATATTTTCCGAGATACGCCATCAATTTCTTCATCGTTCCTTTAAAATCCTTGGCTTTTTCGCCAACCATTGCTCCATGCGGTCCATGTCCGCCGTGGTGTCCGCCTTTTCTTGACATCTTACTCCACCTCCTTTGTGTTGAGCGTCTCAATCTCTTCTGCATCTTTCATATCAGCCGCCAGTTCTGCCTCGGAAAGCTGAGACGCTGCAATCTGATAATATGCCTCGCAATTTTTCAAAAGCTCCTTGTGCGTTCCCTTTCCTACAACCTCTCCGTCGTCCAGAACGAGAATCTGCTCTGCATGGAGAATAGTACTGATCCGTTGGGCAACGATCAATACCGTACTGTCCGCCGTCTTTTCCTTCAACGCTTTTCGAAGCGTTATATCTGTCTTATAGTCAAGGGCAGAGAAACTATCGTCAAAAATATAAATATCCGGGTGTTTTGCAATGGCTCTGGCAATGGAAAGTCTCTGTTTCTGACCGCCGGACACATTGGCGCCTCCCTGCGAAATGGAGCTTTTATAACGTTTCTTCTTATGGTTGATAAACTCTTCTGCCTGGGCGATCTGCGCAGCTTCCGTCATCTCTTCCTCGCTGCCTTCGGGATTGCCATAGAGGATGTTGGAGGCAATATCGCCGGAAAACAGTACGCCTTTCTGGGGAACATAGCCCAGTCTCTCACGAAGGTCATGCTGGGATACCGCTCTTACATCCTTCCCGTCAATCGTAATCTTTCCTTCCGTCACATCATAAAACCTCGGAATCAGATTCACGAGGGTAGACTTTCCGCTTCCGGTGCTTCCGATAAATGCGGTCGTCTCACCCGGCTTTGCCACGAAAGAAATATCATGGAGTACATCTTCTTCCGCTCCCGGATACCGGAAGGATACGTGGTCGAATTCTACCACACCTTTTCTGTCCTCGCCGTAAATCTCCGGTGTTTCCGGGTCATGGATCAAAGTATGGCTTTCCAGCACTTCGTCAATACGCTTTGCGGAAACCGCCGCTCTTGGAAGCATCACGGAGATCATACAGATCATCAGGAAGGACATGATAATCTGCATGGTATACTGGATAAACGCCATCATATCTCCCACCTGCATACTTCCGTTGTCGATGCTGTGACCGCCGATCCATACGATAAGTACGGAAATTCCGTTCATAACCAGCATCATGATCGGCATCATAAACGTCATGGCGCGATTGACAAACAAGTTCGTTTTCGTAAGGTCAATATTCGCTTGATCGAAACGCTTTTCCTCGTATTTCTCTGTACTGAATGCCCGGATAACCGGAAGCCCGGTTAAAATCTCACGGCTCACAAGATTCAGTCTGTCTACCTGATCCTGTACCACCTTAAATTTCGGCAGTACAATGGCAAACAACACGACCACAACCAGCAAGATGATTCCTACTGCCATTGCAATGATCCAGGACATTTCCACATTAGTCTGGAATACACGGTATACGCCGCCTGCTGCCAGAATCGGAGAGTACAATACCATTCGAAGGATCATGACCGTAAGGAGCTGGATCTGTTGAATGTCATTGGTACTTCTTGTAATGAGAGAAGCGGTGGAAAATTTATCAAATTCTCCATTAGAAAACGAAACGACTTGGCGGAATACATTTCTTCGAAGTCCCCGTCCCAAACTCGCTCCTACACGAGCCGCCATTAAACCGACCAAAATACTGGCAAGCATTCCAAGCGCTGCAAGGCCTAACATCTTACCGCCCGTCGACAGGATATAGTCTATCTGTATCTTATCGGTGTCCATGCCGAGGTTTTCATACGCCCGGCGAATGTAAAGAGGCGCCGACTGTTCCAGCATCATGTCCGGTATTTCCATATCCGTTTTTTCCATATCCTGCATCTTTGCTCCTGCGTCCATTCCCATGGAGATCAGCATTGGTTTTCCAAGGAGCTCCTTCAGTTTCTCTGTCTGCTTCTCCTCGTTTTTTACAGCGTCTTTCAGGCGGTATACTTTCCCCTCATACGCATACGTCTCCCCGCTTTCCTCATAAGCATCTTTCACCGTCTCCTGCTGCTTTGCAGGAAGGAGGGCGAGCAGACGGCCGAGGTCTTCCTCAGACAATACCTCCGGAACCTTTTCATCGATTCCTCCCTGCTGGATCCCTACATTTACAATATCAGACGTGTAGGTCGGCAGAGAAAGGTCACAGTATGCCTGCACCATCAAGATGGCAAAAATTGCCAGAACGGCGCCTGCATATGGTTTCAAAAATTTTAACAACTTACTCATATGTTCTGTCTTTCCTTTCTTGTCATTGCTAAATTATTTGCTAAGTTATACTAAAAATCACCTTTGATCTTGGGCTTTGTCTTTTCCATAATAGAATGCAGATCCAGCCCCTGAAATTCCTTATAATTCAAAAGGCTGTCTCTTGTCTCCAGAAGCATCCGCCGGAATAAAAGCCGTTCTTCCTGCTGCATATCACCATACAGCAACTGTTCCATGTCGTTCATGACCTGCTTGATTTCCTCAATACACGCTTTCCCCTCTTCCGAGATCTGGATGCGGATAATGCGCTGATCCTCCGTATCCGCTTCTTTTACGATCAGCCCTTTTTCCTCCATTTTTCGCAGCGCTACTGTCATAGACGGCGGCGTGATCCCCATTTTCTGCGCCAATTCTTTCTGAGACAGCTTCCCATAACAATTAAGCATAAACAAGATCCCTGCCTGCCCCGGCTTTAACCCCAGCGCTTCCATTTTCTTTACTTCCTGATATTTACTCAGATGTATGATCTGATGCAAGAGCCAATAAACGGATGTCTCCTTATCCTTTGTCATGATACACCTCCATATTAGTTAGACATCTAACGAATATATTAGTTATATTTACCAAAATTGTCAATAACTTTATACTTATTTAAGATTTTATATTGGTAATTTATTACAAATATAAGAACAAAGAATGTGCCTTGGCACATTCTCGCGCCGAGCGCGGTCGCTTGCGACATGTCACATCTTCGCGCGAGTGCGCATCCTGCGCGGAGCGCTTTTATATAATAGGAACATTACAGAGTAATTTCCTATTATATAAAAAAAACAGAGTGACTCTCTTATATGAAAATCACTCTGCTCATCAGAAACTTTTTATAACGTGTCAGAATCTAAGATAATGGTAAACGGTCCGTCATTCACCAGACTTACCTTCATATCCGCACCGAACTGTCCTCGCTCCACAACTGGTACCTGCTCTTTGCATTTGCTGATAATGTACTCGTACATCTCGCTTGCCATATCCGGCGCTCCTGCCTCGATAAAACTTGGGCGGTTCCCCTTCTTACAGTTGGCATAGAGGGTAAACTGCGAGATCAGCAACAATTCTCCCCCTACACTTTCCAAAGAAAGATTGGTTTTTCCTTGCTCATCCTCGAAAATGCGCAGACCGAGCATTTTCTTCACCATTTTGTCTGCGATTTCCTTCGTGTCAGAATCGCTTACACCGATCAATACCATGAACCCTTTCCCGATCTTTCCAAGGGTTTCTCCATCTACCTTTACTTCACTTTCTGTAACTCTCTGAATAACAAATCTCATGTGCTTATCTCCTTTATCCTCTTACTATTATACATTTTCCAATATAGTTTTTGTCGATTTCTTCTTCTCAGGAAGCTGGGCTAAAATAATTGCCACAAACATCAGCACACTTCCCACGGTTTCTCTGGCAGTCATCTGCTCTCCCAGAATCAGCCAGCCTGCCAGCACCGAGAAACAAGATTCCAGACTTAATATCAAAGATGCGATCGCCGGATTCATATTTTTCTGCGCAATAATCTGCAAGGTATATCCCACTCCGCAAGACAGCACTCCCGCGTATAAAAGCGGCATCCACCCTGCAAGAAGATTACTGAGCTTCGGTGTTTCCAGTGCATACATCGGGATCAATGAAATAATACCGCATACAAAGAACTGGATGCATGCCATTTTCACCCCGTCTACCTTCGGCGCAAAGTAATCGATCACTAAAATATGCAGTGAAAATAAAATAGCGCACAAGAAGATGTAAAAATCTCCTTTACTAATAGCAAAGCTGTCTGTAATGCAGAGGAAATACAATCCTGCCACTGCCATCACTACTGCCAGCCACACTTTCCAACCGATTTTCTTATGAAGAAAAATCCCCAGTACAGGTACGATAATAATATAACACGATGTGATAAACCCTGCTTTCCCTGCAGTCGTATATACAATGCCGATCTGCTGGAAGCTGCTGGCTGCAAACAGGAAAAATCCACAGGCAACTCCACCAAGAATAAGGTCTTTTTTGCTCCCCGCCGGATTCCCTTCGCCGCCCCCGGCATCATTTCCGTTTTTCGACTGGAATCTCTTCAAGAAGAAAATGCAGAGCAAAAGTGCAACTCCTCCGATCAGGCTTCGCATACCGTTAAAAGTAAATGGCTCTAAAAAGTCCATCCCCACACTCTGGGCAACAAATGCTGTCCCCCATATAAATGCTGTCAAAACTAACATAAACGCGTTCTTTGGTCTCATTTATCTCACTCCGTCATTTGTAATTATTTCCCGGACGGTAAACGTCCTTCCGTCATGTTTTCAAAGCACGACTTTCTAAGCATACCACAAAAATCAAAAAAGGTGTATAAAAATCTATATTTTTGCAATTATTGATCCATTCTTTTAGGAAATCAAAGAATAATCTTCCGTAAATACAGGTATAAGTCCGGGATATACATAGGCATCTCCCAAAATGTAAAGTGTATAAATATTCCCTGCTCCGATCATCTCTGCGGTATCCAGTACATAGGTACCGTTCTCTGTCTCAGAAACATAAAATTCCTGCCGCCCTCTCATTACCTGTCGATAAGATGATACGGTTTTGAACCTCAAGTCCTCAAAACGCATCATAGAGGACTGGATCGTTACGTCTAACGCCGGGGAATTATAGGAAAGATTCACAGCGCGTACACAGGAAAAATTTGCCCTTTGATTACGGCAAGGCTGATCGGAAATCATAAACATAGAAATACCGTTCATACCGTTTACCAAAGCGATGGTATAAACACCGCCTTCATTCAACAAAAACGTCTCCCTTGCGGATACGGGAGTCCGCAGTCTCGCATCCGTCACGCTGATATTGCGAAATCCTGTATTTTCTATAAAATACGAAGATACACCTCCAAATGTCAGATTATGCACCAACGGTTTTGTTCCGATGGAAATATGAACCGGACCATAGCCAGCTGCCGCATGGATGAAACGAATGTGACAGTAAGGCCGTTGGCTGTTCTGCGGCGGCTTTGGGATAATCGGAAGTGGATAGACCGTGACCGGCGGACGCTGTCCCGTCCCCGGTCGATTGGGGCGAAACGGAGGATTCTGATTTCCCGATCCTCCGGGATGGGATGGCAGGGAGGGTGTCGGAAGAAAATTTTCCTCCCCATTGGGGAAATCCTCCGGCGTATTTATCTCCGGCGGCGGACCAAACGACGGAGTATCCGGTGACTCCGGCAAGAATACATTGTCATTTTTCCTCTTCTCATTCCCATTATTCTGATTGTTTTGATAATTCTGGTTATTATTTTCTGCCATTGCAGCATCTCCCTTCTATGACGATACTACAATGTATGTGCTTCCCACGAAAAGGTTCGGTTCCATTGCATTTTTCCATCGGATTTGTTAATCTGGATATAAGAGAAAAGGAGGACAATGCCATGCTAACCGAAAAATTATTAAAGCTGCCTGGTTTCTTATATGAAATCGGAACGAAATACTATTACCTTGGAAAATGGATCTGCAAAGAATGTACGGAAGTGGACGCAACAGACTGCGTATCTATGTACCGGATGTGCAGAGCCGGACAGGAAGAACCGGATACCAATCTGTACTTCCAAAAAATCCGCGCTCACGCTGACTTTGCATTAGAAATCCCTTACAATCCGGCACAGATTAAAGAAGATATGACAAAATTGATCGAAGAATTATCTGACACTGCATTACAATCTTTAGAAAAACAAGTCGACTGTTTGGAAGAAGATTTAGAGAAATACTGTTAAAATCTCTTCCAAACAAAGAAACTTTCATTTCGAAACTTTAAAAGCGCGGCTTATGAGAGTCCTCACATTTCCTCATAAGCTGCGCTTTTTGCTATCCGCGAAGTCCCGCAACAATCCTCTTCGGATACAGCAGAAGATCCAATCCGTCTTCTGTACAATTCACACACAGATCCGCCGCCTGCAACAAAGCGCTGCAAGCGCCTTCTTTATCCATAATTCCAATAGAAAGAGCCGCTGCTTCAAACATCTTCACATCATTTCGTCCGTTTCCAAGACAGACACAACACTCCCCGCCAATCCTGTCAAGAATCTCCCTCTTATGATCCATCGCATTTCCTACCGGAAATGTATGTACCGTAACATCCAGTCCCTCACACTGGGCTTTTGCCGTACCGTGAGTATCAGCAGTAAGAACATATATGTCCAGAAATTCTGAAAGTTTCCGCAGACGTTCCCTCACTTTCGGGCGGATAATTCCATCCACTGCAATAGTTCCATTGTAGTCCAGAAGTAAGGTTGTAATATTTAATTCTCTATAACCGGGTATTCTGATCATCATAATTCCTGTTTCTCCTCCAAGAAATGTAACAATGCCTCACAGCCTTCCGTCACATCGGCATAAGTACGGTCGAAGTTACCCGTATACCATGGATCTGCAATAGCTCTTGGCTCTTTGGAAAAGTCTAAGAGCATATAAATCTTTCTGTCCGGATCTCCTCCGGTCATTCGATTCATATTTCTGATGTTCCACTCGTCCATTCCAATCAAATAATCATATTCTTCATAATCCCGTTTCGTCATCTGACGTGCGCGGTGCGGCAGCACCGGAATCCCCACTTCACGCATCTTATTGACCGTGCCATAGTGCGGACCGTTGCTGATCTCCTCGCGGCTGGTAGCCGCGGAATCGATGTGAAACTTCGCGGCAAAGCCGCGGGTGTTCACCATGTGCTGGAAAACGAATTGAGCCATGGTGGAACGGCAGATATTGCCGTGGCAGATAAAGAGTATTTTTATCATATATTTCTTCCT
This sequence comes from uncultured Lachnospiraceae bacterium, assembly GCA_963559605.1. Lineage (GTDB taxonomy): Bacteria > Bacillota > Clostridia > Lachnospirales > Lachnospiraceae > Dorea_D. Next base: position 1,938 of record CAUWLL010000039.1, on the reverse strand, counting down.
CCTGAAATTCCTCGTTTTGTCCTATTTTACGCACTTTTTTGGATTTCTTCAAGAGTTACAGTTTTCCGGAAACTGTAGCAAAAGTGGCAAAATACGGCAGTTCGAGACCAAGTGTAGTAGTCAATTGATAGTCAGTTTAGGGGGGCAGACTACCGCGATTTTTGAATCGTTTAACGTTTCCTCCCTTTAAGGGGGTGCAAAATTATTCTCGCATATAATCATTCACACCTATTCTAATAAATCTTCAATTCTTTAATATTGGACCATAATTTCTCTTCGTCTAATATTCTCTCGAATTGTTCATTATACTTATTTTCAAACGTTAATAACATCCATTCTACAGTATAATCGACATCGTCAAACATATTAAATACCACGCCAATCACTGTTTCCAAATTAAATTTGTATTTGAACAAACGCAAAACGAATTCCTTCTTTTCATAAAGTGCAATTTCGGTCAAATACAAATACCCCACATTATTTCCTGTATTAATCAGAAAATGATTGAAAGTTTCTTCCTTCTTCAGGCAATGCTCAACACAAATTTGCCACCGTAGTATAAAATCATGTACAGTATTTCGATTTGATTTAAGCATATATTTTAAAATCTCTTTATATTTATCTTTATCATAAAGTTCCCCATCCAATAAACGTTCTTGAAAATTTTTAATAACAAACTGTAATCCTTCTATCGCATGGGGATCAATATATTTATTTCCATTAGTGAGGGCTATAAAATAATCAACCATTCCTTCTTCATCTGTAATTTTAGCTACTGTTGTTAAGTTTTCATCAATCTCATTAAAAAACCAATCTGGAAATTTATTTTCAAAATAAGCACTACGCATTTCCAAATATAAAATAATATCATAAGGCATTACAATACGTTCCAATACTTTTTCAAAATCACACATACTAAATACATTAATATGTAACTCATTATTCTGTGAAGACGTGTGTACCTGCTTGTAATCCGTGTCTTCAGAATCGAAAATAATTACAGAAAATATTCTTTTCTGGGAATCTAAAATAACCTTTTCACCTGTATAGCTTTCTACTTCTATTTTATTTTCATTCTGAAGCATGGCTATAGTGTCTTTGATTTGACTAACAGCTTTTTTATATACTTTTTTCTCTAACCAATCCTTCGCTGTACTCCCACATTTTTCTTTAATTTGGAAGATAACATATGCATCCTGAAATTCTACTAAACCATCGCACAATTCTTTTTTCTGTTTTCCGATATAAACATACAAATCTTTATATACAAACTCTTTGAAAAAATACTCAAGCAATGCATTGGTACACTTTAATTCTGAAATAGTCACCAACTCATCTCCTTCTGTAAAATAACATCTTTATTATACATCCAACCACATCATTTTTCTACCCAAAAGCATTTGTTTCAATTTCCTAAACACAAAAATAACGCCCAAGGTCTCCCCTGAGCGTTTCCATTTTCCTTATACCACTTTAAACATATTCTATCTCATAAGCTTCCTGCCTTCCGCCTTATCCACCTCTTTTCTCTCCTGTTCCAGTTCCTCCATGCGAATCATCTCATTCTCCGCATCATCCAAACCACGATGCAAAAGGGATCTCCGTTTCATTGAATATCTGCAATAATTCTTCCATACATTAACCTCTCAATGCCCTTTCTATCTCTTCCTGCAACTGACGGATACCACGCTTTTCCGGATAATGCTTTACTTGCTGGTCATATTCGCAGAACAGCTTTTCGCCACTCTGGTAAGCAGTAGCGGCAACCGCAGACTGCCGCTGGCTACGCTGCACAATCGTAATTTCATTGTGTGGACAGGGCATTTCGTGTCCCGCCTTTCAGTAATTGGTGGATGGGGTGGTGTTTTACCACCTCATTTGGGGTAGAGTAGGTTAGAGGGCTTTTGCCCTCTTTCCCCTCATCAAACCGTGCATGAG
>CAUWLL010000038.1:0-24021 GCA_963559605.1 uncultured Lachnospiraceae bacterium | reverse complement strand
GGAAGGGAGAATGTCAAATTATGTCAGATAAGATTATTGAAAACAATCAGGTAACTATTATGGGAGAGGTGGCTTCTGCATTTTCATTTAGCCACGAGGTGTTCGGAGAAGGATTTTACATGGTGGATGTAAACGTAAAGCGCCTGAGTAATTCAGAAGATAAGATTCCGGTTATGATTTCCGAGAGACTCATTGATGTGCGTGAGGATTATACGGGACAATTTATTATGGTCAGCGGACAGTTCCGCTCTTATAACAGGCACGATGAACAAAAGAACCGACTGGTGTTATCCGTATTCGCAAGAGAAGTGTCTTTTATTGAAGAAGAGCCGGACGGAGCCAAGACAAACAGTATTTTGCTGGATGGTTACATATGTAAGCTTCCTGTTTATCGGAAAACTCCTCTTGGAAGAGAGATTGCAGACCTTCTGCTTGCAGTCAACAGGCCATATGGAAAGTCGGATTACATACCTTGTATCTGTTGGGGAAGAAACGCACGGTTCGCATCAGCTTTTGAGGTAGGAGAACACGTACAGATTCTGGGGCGTATTCAGAGCAGAGAGTATGTAAAGAAATTGTCGGAGACAGAGACGGAGAAACGCGTGGCATATGAGGTATCTGTGAGCAAGTTGGAGTGTATGGAAGACTAGACATACTTATATCATTCGAAATATAGAAAACAGGCAATTACAAATCTAGAGGATAATTTTAAAAGTTTTTCTATGGTAATGGCGTGTAAAGAATCTGCATTAAAACAACAAAAAGTAGAGCTTTAAAGGCAGAAGAGGATGTGTGTATTCATTGACATCATATCTGAATGATGATAGAATTTTTTATATTAATAAATAGAAATCAGGAGGATAAGTATGTCTATTTTTACGGGATCAGGCGTGGCGATTGTCACACCGTTTAAGGAAGATGAAACTATTAATTATGATAAACTGGATCGCTTAATTGATTATCACTGCAATCACGGAACAGACAGTATCGTTATTTGTGGTACGACAGGGGAATCAGCGACCATGACGGAGGAAGAACATCTGGAATGTATTAAATTTACCATTGAAAGGGTGAAGGGAAGGCTTCCGGTTGTGGCAGGAACAGGTTCTAATTGTACCAAAACAGCCATCGCGTTGTCGAAAGCATCGGCAGAATACGGGGCGGACGGACTTCTGGTAGTAACGCCGTATTACAATAAGGCGACACAGGCAGGACTTGTGGAACACTATAAAGCAATCGGAAAAGAAGCAAAAGCTCCGATCATCATGTACAGTGTTGCAAGCAGGACTGGATGTAATCTGGAACCGGCTACAGTGGCTAAGATTGTAAAGGAAGTGGATAATGTTGTGGCGATCAAGGAAGCTTCTGGCAATATCTCACAAGTAGCAAAGATCATGAATCTTACAGACGGAAAGATTGACCTTTATTCAGGAAATGACGATCAAATTGTTCCGATTCTTTCTCTGGGAGGAAAAGGAGTTATTTCCGTGTTGGCGAATGTGGCGCCACAGGAGACACACGATATTTGTGCAAAATTCTTTGACGGCGATTGGAAGGGAAGTATGGAACTCCAGTTAAAAGCGCTTCCGCTCATTGAACAGCTGTTTTGTGAGGTGAATCCAATTCCGGTAAAGGCAGCTATGAAGCTTATGGGAGTGGACTGCGGAGCTCTTCGTATGCCGCTGACGCAGATTACGCCTCAGAATGAGGAGAATCTCAGAACAGCCATGAAAGAATTTGGTATTATCGAATAAGTAAAATGGTGATTTCTAGCGTCAGGAGGATGGAACAATGATAAGAGCGATTATGCATGGATGCAACGGGCGTATGGGCAGAGTAATTACCGGGCTCGTGAAAGAGGATGATACAATTGAATTTGTTGCCGGTGTGGATACCTATACAGGGATTCAAAATGACTATCCGGTGTTTGAAAGTATAGAAAAATGCGACGTAGAGGCAGATGTAGTAATTGATTTTTCCAACGCGGCGGCAGTGGATGGTCTGCTTGAGTATTGTGCAGAGAAAAACCTTCCGGTAGTTCTGTGTACTACAGGGCTTTCCGAAGAACAGCTTGCGAAAGTAAAAGCAATTTCTGAAAAGACGGCGGTTTTGAAATCTGCAAATATGTCTCTTGGTATCAATCTGTTGATCAAACTGTTAAAAGATGCTGCGAAAGTGTTGGCAGGTGCAGGTTTTGATATGGAGATTGTAGAAAAACATCACAATCAGAAAGTGGATGCTCCAAGCGGAACTGCACTTGCGCTGGCAGATTCTATGAATGAGGCATTGGAAAACACATATGACTATATGTATGACAGAAGCCAGGTGAGACAGAAGCGTGACAGGAAAGAGATTGGGATTTCGGCAGTGCGAGGCGGAACGATCGTGGGAGACCACGAGGTTATTTTCGCAGGAGCCGATGAAGTGATTGAATTTAAACATACTGCTTATTCAAAAGCGATTTTCGGAAAAGGCGCTGTTGAGGCGGCAAAATTTCTTGCCGGAAAACCGGCGGGTATGTATGATATGTCAGATGTTATCCGTTTTTAATGGAAGCATCCGGTTACCAAAAAGAAAAGCATTGCAGGAAAAGTATAGGAGGAACGTATGAAAGAATTGGAAATGCGTTATCTGGAAAGGCTTTCTGAACTTTATCCGACCATTGCAAAAGCATCGACGGAAATTATCAATCTTCAGGCAATCTTGAACCTTCCGAAAGGGACGGAGCATTTTCTGACAGATATTCACGGGGAATATGAGGCGTTTTCCCATGTTCTTAAGAACGGCTCTGGTTCTGTGCGCCGTAAAATCGATGAAGTTTTTGGAAATACTATGAGTGGCAGGGATAAACAATCCCTTGCTACTCTTATTTATTATCCAAAAGAAAAAATGGAACGGATAAAAAAGACAGAAGAAAATATGGAGGACTGGTATAAAATTACGCTGTATCGCTTGATTGAGGTGTGTAAAAATGCAGCCGGCAAGTATACCCGTTCAAAGGTGCGTAAAGCGCTGCCTCCGGAGTTTGCTTATGTGATCGAGGAGCTGATTACGGTGCGGCCGGAGGTGTCTGATAAAGAATCTTATTATAGTTCTATTATTGCTACGATTCTTCAGATCAGAAGAGCAGAACCGTTTATTATAGCGCTCAGCAAATTAATACAGCGTCTGACGGTAGACCATCTGCATATTGTGGGAGATATTTTTGACCGTGGTCCGGGACCGCATATTATTATGGATAAGTTAATGCGTTATCATTCTGTTGATATTCAGTGGGGGAACCATGATATTCTATGGATGGGCGCGGCAGCAGGACAGAGAGGCTGTATTGCCAATGTTATCCGCATCTGCGCAAGATACGGCAATCTGGATATTTTGGAAGACGGATATGGAATTAATTTACTGCCTTTGGCTACTTTTGCCATGAATACATATGGCGAAGATCCTTGTGAATGCTTTCAGCTTAAAGGAGATAGAAATCAGGCGACGGCAGAGGCTCAGCTTGAGATACGAATGCACAAAGCTATGTCCGTGATACAGTTTAAAGTGGAAGGACAGACCATCAAGAACAATCCGGGTTTTCATATGGAAAGCAGGAATCTTCTGCATCGGATTGATTACGAGAAGGGAACCATAGATATAGACGGAAAGATTTATACGCTTTTGGATCAGAATTTTCCGACCATTGATCCAAAAAGGCCTTATGCCCTCACGAAAGATGAGGAGGACATCATGGAACGTCTGGAGCGGGCATTTTTAAATTGCGGAAAACTACAGGAGCATATGCGTTTTCTGTTGAATAAAGGAGGACTTTATAAAGTATACAATGGAAATCTTCTGTATCATGGCTGTGTACCTTTGGAAGAAGACGGAAGTATGAAAAAGGTTCGCATTTACGGGCGTTCCTATCAGGGAAAGAGTCTTTATGAAGCGCTGGAAAGCTATGTGAGAAAAGGATTTTATGCGGTGGACGACAAGGAGCGTGAGCGCGGCAAGGACATGATGTGGTATATATGGCTTCATGAAAATTCACCACTGTTCGGTAAAGATAAAATGGCAACTTTTGAGCGATATTTTCTGGCAGACAAGGAAACTCATAAAGAGAAGAAAAATCCTTATTACCGTATGTTAGAAGAGGAGAAGATAGTCAATGCTATTTTGAGAGAATTTGGATTAAATGAAACAGGGTCGCACATTATTAACGGTCATGTTCCGGTGAAGACAAAAAACGGGGAGAGTCCGATCAAATGTAACGGGAAAGTTCTTGTTATCGACGGTGGGTTTTCCAGAGCTTATCAAAAAGAAACCGGAATTGCAGGATATACATTGATCTATAATTCTTACGGACTGATCCTTGCGGCTCACGAAGCGTTTGAATCGACAGAAGCTGCCATTGAAAAAGAAAGTGACATCCATTCTGACAGTGTGGTCGTAAAACGGGTGCTGGAGCGAAAGAGAGTAGGGGACACGGACATTGGCAAAGATTTAAAAGAGCAGATCCGGGATCTGGAAATGCTGTTGGAATCATATCGAAGCGGACGTATTGCGGAGCGGCTTTAATACAGAACTGTAAAAAACTCCCAACATTCAGGAAGTATATATTTCCCGAATTTGTAAATATTACTGGTAACAAGTATTACTTGATTGATAATATACATGAATGAAAGGGAGACTTAGCAATGAAACAGTTCAAAAAATTATTATTAGTATTTACGTGTATGGGCGTTCTTATGAGTGTAACTGCCTGCGGGAGCAACAAGGATGACAACGGAGCCGTAAACAGTGAAAAGGAAAATAAGAATGAGGCAACCGAGGATACCGGGGACGCTTATGACAACGATACCAATACCAATGATGCCGTAGACGGAACCGACAAAGGAGACGGAGTTATAGAGGATATTGGAGACGACATCAAAGACGGTGTAGATGATGTGGAAGACGCACTTGACGGTGAAGCTGACCGCAACAATGTCAAAGATGATGTAGATAATACAAATGATAATAACGTAAATAAAGGAAACGGCGGGAAAGTAGATAACAACACAGATAAAAAGAACCGATAATTCAGAGAAGAAACAAAGAAGGGCAGGATTTATGTTACATAGGTTCTGCTCTTTCTTCTCTTTTCCGGGACTTCCGGTTGTGATATAATCGGATTATATTTTGAAAGACAAGGCGGGGGACATATATATGAAATTTCGACCATGCATTGATATACATAATGGAAAAGTCAAGCAGATCGTAGGGGGAAGTTTGAAAGATAACGGCGACCGGGCAGAAGAAAATTTTGCTTCCGAACAGGCCGCTTCTTATTATGCAGAACTGTATAAAAAAGACAGTCTGACGGGAGGACATATAATCCTTCTGAATCCTCCGACTTCTGCATATTATAAGGAAACTGTGCGTCAGGCTGAACTTGCGCTGTCTGCTTATCCGGGTGGGATGCAGCTTGGAGGCGGCGTTACAGCAGAAAATGCAGCGAAGTACCTGGACATGGGAGCAAGTCATGTGATCGTTACTTCCTATGTGCTAAAAGGTGGTGAAATCCGGTGGGAGAGTATGGAGAAGCTGAAAAAAGAGGTGGGAAAAGAACGAGTTGTTATTGACCTGAGCTGCCGGAAAAAGGATGGAGATTATTATATTGTGACAGATCGATGGCAGACATTTACAAATGTGAAGCTGACCTTGGAAAGTCTGACGCAGATCTCCGAATATTGTGATGAGTTCCTGGTCCACGGGGTAGACGTAGAAGGGAAGGTTTCGGGAGCGGATGAAACTCTTGTGAGGTTTCTGGCAGAGTATAACGGAATACCGGTGACTTACGCCGGCGGTATCGGAAGTATGGAAGACCTGCGGAAGTTTCGACAGACAGCAAAGGGAAGGCTGGACTTTACCATAGGAAGTGCGCTGGATTTGTTCGGAGGAACGCTTTCATATGACGAGGTGAAAAATTATTGCTTGTAACTATTCTGTGAACACTTGATAAACAGGTTGAATTGAAATATAGATAGTGCTAAAATGTAATTTGAGTAAATTTACGGATAAGGAGTATTTCACAAAATGGGTTTGATACAGAAATTATTTGGTACACATAGTGAAAATGAGCTGAAGCGTATCTATCCGATCGCAGATGCTATCGAGGCACTGGAACCACAGATGCAGAGTTTGTCGGACAGTGAGTTAAAGCATAAAACAAAAGAATTTAAGGAGAGACTGACGCAGGGTGAGACACTGGATGACATTCTTCCCGAGGCATTTGCGGTTGTCAGAGAGGCGGCTGTTCGTACACTTGGTATGAAGCATTACAGAGTACAGCTTATCGGCGGTATTATTCTTCATCAAGGACGTATTTCCGAGATGAAGACCGGTGAAGGTAAGACACTTGTATCTACCCTTCCTGCATATTTGAATGCATTGACGGGAGAAGGTGTTCACATTGTAACAGTCAATGACTATCTGGCTAAGCGTGACGCTGAGTGGATGGGACAGGTACACGAATTTTTGGGCTTGAGCGTCGGCGTTGTCTTAAACAGTATGGACAATGATGAGAGACGGGAAGCATATAACTGTGACATTACCTATGTGACAAATAATGAGCTAGGCTTTGATTACCTGAGAGATAACATGGTGATCTATAAAGAGGAGCTGGTTCAGAGAGGGTTAAAATACGCGATCATTGATGAGGTGGACTCTGTTTTGATCGATGAGGCGAGAACACCGCTTATTATTTCCGGACAGAGCGGGAAATCTACGAAATTATATGAAGCATGTGATATTCTTGCGCGCCAGCTGGAAAGAGGTGAGGCGAGCGGAGAATTTACCAAGATGAACGCCATTCTCGGAGAAGATATTGAGGAGACGGGAGATTTTATTGTCAATGAGAAAGAAAAAAATATCAACCTTACCGAGGACGGTGTAAAAAAGGTGGAGAGGTTCTTTCATATTGAGAATCTGGCGGATGCCGAGAATCTGGAAATACAGCACAATATTATTCTGGCGCTCCGCGCCCATTATCTGATGTTCCGAGACCAGGATTATGTAGTAAAGGACGACGAAGTTCTGATCGTCGACGAGTTTACGGGACGTATTATGCCGGGACGACGTTATTCGGACGGACTCCATCAGGCGATTGAAGCAAAAGAGCATGTGAAGGTAAAACGTGAGAGTAAAACGCTTGCTACGATTACCTTCCAGAACCTGTTCAACAAGTTTGCAAAAAAGGCGGGTATGACAGGTACGGCTCTTACCGAGGAGAAGGAGTTCCGGGAGATTTACGGTATGGACGTGATCGAGATTCCGACCAATGTTCCGGTACAGAGAAAAGACCTTGAGGATGTTGTATATAAGACACAGAAAGAGAAATTTCGTGCCGTATGTGACGAGATTGAGGCGGCGCATGCAAAACATCAGCCGGTGCTGGTTGGTACGATTACGATCGAGACCTCTGAACTTCTCAGTGGAATGTTGAAAAGAAGAGGTATTAAGCATAATGTATTGAACGCTAAATTCCATGAGATGGAGGCGGAGATTGTTGCGGAGGCAGGTGTGCATGATGCAGTAACTATCGCTACGAACATGGCGGGACGTGGTACGGATATTAAGCTGGATGATGAGGCGAGAGCAGCCGGAGGTCTCAAGATCATCGGTACAGAGCGTCACGAGTCCAGACGTATTGACAATCAGCTTCGCGGACGTTCCGGTCGTCAGGGAGATCCGGGAGAATCCAGATTCTATATCTCTTTGGAAGATGATTTGATGAGGTTGTTCGGTTCCGAGAGACTGATGAGCGCATTTAACGCACTGGGAGTAGAAGAAGGCGAACAGATTCAGCATAAGATGCTGACAAGCGCCATTGAGAAAGCGCAGGAAAAGATTGAGAGCAATAACTTTGGAATCCGTAAAAATCTGTTAGAGTACGATCAGGTTATGAACGAGCAGAGAGAGATTATCTACGAGGAAAGACGACGTGTTCTGGACGGAGAGAATATGAGAGATTCTATTTTCCATATGATCAACGACTATGTGGAAAATACAGTGGATATGATTATTCCGGCGGATGCAGATTATGAGGACTTTAATCTGACAGAGCTGAATATGACGATTTTAAAAGGGATTCCGATGCAGCCTGTTACCGAAGAAGAGGTAAAAGATCTGAGCCAGAAGAAACTGAAACATATGTTAAAGGAGCGTGCGGCTAAGGCATATGAGGCGAAAGAGGCAGAGTTTCCAGAGCAGGAGCATCTTCGTGAAATTGAGCGCGTTGTACTTCTGAAAGTCATTGATGCAAAATGGATGGCGCATATTGACGATATGGATCAGCTCCGTCAGGGAATCGGACTTCAGGCATACGGACAGAGGGATCCGAAAGTGGAATATAAGATGATCGGATACGATATGTTTGGCGAGATGACAAGAGCGATTGCAGAAGATACCGTCCGCACATTGTTCCACGTAAGGATCGAACAGAAAGTGGAGAGGGAACAGGTGGCAGAAGTTACCGGAACGAATAAGGATGATTCGGCTGTCCGTGCACCGAAGAAACGCACAGATAAGAAGATTTATCCGAATGATCCTTGTCCTTGCGGCAGCGGCAAGAAATACAAACAGTGCTGTGGGCGCAAGTAAGAGATTCGCTATATAATGTGAGAGATTAATTTAGTATAGAAAGAGGTGACAGGAAGTGGTTGAATTAGACCAATTTAAAAGTTTAATGAATGCTTATGAAGAACCTCTTGCCGAGATGAGGGATTCACTTTGACGTCTCCGGCAAAGAACGGCATATTGAAGAATTAGAACGTAAAGTAGAAGAACCGGGCTTTTGGGATAATCCGGAGGAGTCTCAGAAAGTGATGAAAGAGCTGAAGAGTCTCAAGGAACTGGTGGAAGTCATTAAAAAGCTGTATTCCGGCTATGAGGACATTTTGCTTTTGATCGATCTGGCATATGAGGAAAATGATCCTTCTATGGTACGGGAAATAGAAAAAGAAATCCAGGAGTTTGAAACCCGTTTTGAGGAGCTTCGCATCCAGACATTACTTTCAGGAGAGTACGATTCCTGTGATGCGATCATGACCATTCATGCAGGTGCGGGAGGAACGGAATCCTGCGATTGGGCAGGGATGTTGTATCGTATGTATAACCGATGGGCAGAGAGAAAAGGATTGTCTGTAAAAGTGTTGGATTATCTGGACGGCGATATAACCGGGATTAAGACCGTAACCTTTGAGGTGAGCGGCGAGAATGCCTATGGATATTTGAAATCAGAAAAAGGGGTACATCGCCTGGTGCGTATTTCCCCCTTTAATGCAGCCGGAAAGCGGCAGACGTCCTTTGCGTCCTGTGATGTAGTACCGGATATTGAAGATGAGATTGATATTGAGATTGCCGATGATGAGTTGAAAATAGATACTTACCGCGCCAGCGGGGCGGGAGGGCAGCATGTCAATAAGACGTCTTCTGCGATCCGGATCACACACCTTCCCACGGGAATTGTAGTGCAGTGTCAAAATGAACGTTCCCAGCATCATAATAAAGAGAAAGCCATGCAGATGTTGAAAGTAAAACTTCAGCTTATGAAGGAGCAGGAGCAGGCAGAGAAGGTTTCTGATATTCGCGGAGAAGTGAAAGAGATTGGTTTTGGCAATCAGATCCGTTCCTATGTTATGCAGCCGTACACACTGGTGAAGGATCACCGCACAAATGTGGAAAGCAGCAATGTATCTGCGGTTCTGGACGGAAGTATTGATATGTTTATCAATGCATATTTGAAAGAGCAGGTAAACGGTTAAGGAAAAGAGGAGAGGGCAGATGAAATATGTTGTCGTATTAAGTGACGGAATGGCAGGGTATCCCCTTGACGTGCTTGGAGGAAAGACAACCATGGAGGCGGCAAGAACTCCCATGATGGATGAGCTTGCCAAAGATTCGGAAATCGGCATGGTATCTATGGTGCCGGACGGTATGGCTCCGGGCAGTGACACAGCCAACCTTGCGGTGATGGGCTATGATCCGAAACAATATTATACCGGGCGTTCGCCGTTGGAGGCGCTCAGTATCGGTGTCGAGATGGAGGATACGGATGTATCGTTTCGGTGCAACCTTGTCACACTGACGGAAGAGGAAGGGGACTATGAAGATCGAACGATTCTGGATCACAGTTCCGATGAAATCAGTACGGAAGAAGCTGCGGCACTTTTAAAAGCTTTGGAGGACGGGCTGGCGCAGATGGGACTCTTAAAAGACAGCGATGCATTTTATGTGGGAACCAGTTACCGTCATCTGCTGGTACAGAAACACGGAGAGGTGACAGAGCTTACGCCTCCCCATGACATTCTGGAAAAGGTGATTGGGAGCTATCTGCCGGAAGACAGAAGACTTCTGGAAATGATGAAAGCAAGCTATGAAATTATCAATCACCATCCGGTGAATGAAGCCAGAAGGGCAAAAGGACTTCGCCCGGCAAATTCTGCCTGGTTCTGGGGCGCGGGAAAGAAACCGTCTTTGACTTCTTTTGAAGAAAGAACCGGGAAGAAAGGTGTGATGATCTCTGCGGTGGATTTGTTAAAAGGAATTGCAGTAGGAGCGGGATTAAAACCGATTCTTGTGGAAGGAGCGAACGGGGGCTTACATACAAATTACGAAGGGAAAGCCGAGGCGGCCGTTGACGCGCTTACGAAATCCGGGTATGATTTTGCCTATATCCATGTGGAAGCGCCTGATGAGATGGGACATCAAGGCAGTATGAAGGATAAGATCACTGCCATTGAACAGATTGATCAAAAAGTGGTCAGGACAGTTGTGGAAGGGCTTAGAAACGAAGAGGAAGATTTTCGGATTCTTATTTTGCCGGATCATCCGACGCCTATTGAAATGCGCACACACACAGGAGACGCAGTACCATATCTGCTGTATGACAGTCGGATAAAGAGGAACGGAGAGGAAGCCTACAACGAAAAAACTGCAAAGAATACAAAGAGGGAATGGCAGGATGGATATAAACTGATGGGACATTTCCTACAGGAGGAATTATGTTAGTTGTGAAGAAATTCGGCGGCAGTTCTGTTGCCGATAAGGATAAAATCTTCAACGTGGCAAAACGGTGCGTGGAAGATTATAAAGCGGGACATGACGTGGTTGTTGTCCTGTCGGCCATGGGAGATACGACAGACAATCTGATCGCGCTTGCAAAGGAAATTAACCCGCGCGCAAAACAAAGGGAAATGGATATGCTTCTCACAACCGGAGAGCAGGTTTCCGTTGCTTTGATGGCAATGGCAATGCAGGCGATGGACGTGCCGGCAGTGTCTTTGAATGCATTTCAAGTTATGATGTACTCCACTTCCAGATATGGAAATGCCAGATTTAAACGGGTGGATACAGAGAGGATCCGACACGAACTGGATTCTCGGAAAATTGTAATTGTAACCGGATTCCAGGGTGTAAATAAATATGACGATATTACAACCCTTGGAAGAGGAGGCTCCGATACGACGGCGGTTGCGCTGGCCGCAGTGCTCCATGCGGATAAATGTGAGATTTATACGGATGTAGACGGGGTATATACGGCAGATCCGAGAGTCGTTAAAAATGCGAGAAAACTGGATGCCATTACCTATGACGAGATGCTGGAGCTGGCAAGCCTTGGGGCGAAGGTTTTGCATAATCGTTCAGTAGAGATGGCGAAAAAATACAATGTAGAGTTAGTGGTACGCTCTAGTTTAAATCAATTGGAAGGAACTACAGTCAGGGAGGCATCGAATATGGAGAAATTATTAGTAACAGGGGTGGCGGCAGATACCAATACTGCCAGAATTTCAGTGATCGGAGTTGAGGATAAGCCGGGAACAGCATTCCGTATCTTTGATACGCTTGCTAAAAATAACATTAACGTAGATATTATCTTACAGTCTGTGGGACGTGAGGGAACAAAAGACATTTCTTTCACAGTTGCGTCCAATGACTTGGAGCAGGCTTTGAATGTGTTAGAAAGTAACAAAGAAAGACTGACCATTCAGCAGATCACACACAATGAAGAAGTTGCAAAACTGTCCGTTGTGGGTGCGGGAATGATGAGTAATCCGGGAGTTGCGGCGCGTATGTTCGAGGCGCTTTATAATTCCAGAGTGAATATCAACATGATTTCTACTTCTGAGATCCGTATTACTGTACTTGTTGCCGAGAAAGATATTGATAAGGCAATGAATGCAGTGCATGACGGATTTATGATGTCAGAGTAAGTGAAAAAATGTTATGCAGGTATGCCTCCTGCATAACATTTTATTTTTGACTCAGATAACTGTTGTGGTATTTGCCGGAAAATGTTACATCCTCTCCAAACCAGTCCGGCGGTGTAAAGGAAAGAGCGGTTTCCTCGTCGGGAAATTCCACTTCTGCCAGGACCAGAGGGGAGAGTTCTCCGTCAAAAACGTCCAGTTCAATAGTAAGGCGCTCATTGAGAGGAATCATATAACGCTTTTTACAGATGAGCCTTCCGTCGATTTTCGGAAGAAGATGTTCAAAAGCCTCCTTTGTGAGAGGGAGATTATATTCTTCTCTTGTCATAAGTCCTTTGGATTTGTAGGTGAGTTCGTATTTTTCATTGTCTCTTCGGATGCGAATGACAGGCTCTGTATTCAGATAGCCTTGTTCAATGATACGGCATGGATATTGTTCCGTATTTTCCGGGAGAGTCAAGATTAAATATTTGCGTTCTATTTCCATATACATCTGCTCCTTATATCTCTTTTCCTTATTTGGTTATTTATAGGATACCCGTGTTTACATAAAAAGTAAATAATGATAAGATGTTTTTATCAGAGTGTTATAGAATAAGTGAAAGAGAGGAAACAGGCGGTATGATTAAGGTTAGCGTATTACTGGCAGACGGCTTTGAGGAGATTGAAGCATTGACAACGGTAGATCTGCTTCGAAGGGCACAGATCTACGTGGATACAGTTTCTATTGCGGATGATTATATGGTATATGGCGCTCACGGTATTAACGTACAGGCGGAAGAAATATTTAAAGAGGCTGATTTCTCAGATTCAGATATGGTCGTGCTTCCGGGCGGTATGCCGGGAACGACAAATCTGTCTGAGCATGAGGGTGTAAAGCATGTTGTAAAAGAGTTTGCGGAGAATGGAAAATATGTGGCGGCTATTTGCGCAGCGCCCAAGGTTCTTGGAGAACTGGGGCTTTTAAAAGGAAAGAAAGTTACCTGTTTTCCGTCGGTGGAAAAAGAAATGAAAGGCGCGGTACTTCTTCATTCACCGGTGGCGGTAGACGGTCATATCATTACCGGACAGGCAGCAGGAAGCGCGATCGAGTTTGCGTTAAAGCTTATTGAAGTGCTGGCAGGAGCAAAAAAAGCACGAGAAGTTGCGCAGGCTATTGTATACGGAGAATAATAATAAAAGACACTGGATATTTGGAAATGTTTGTGTTATAATTCTGTGGTGAATGTAATGTAATATGCTCGCTCTGTCAAGGAAGGCGGGCGAGATTAGAATCAGGAGGAAACAGTAGATGAGCTTACAGGTAGAAAAATTAGAAAAAAACATGGCGAAACTTACAATTGAAGTTTCTGCCGATGAATTAGAGAAAGCGCTTCAGAGTGCATATAAGAAGCAGAAAAACAGAATCAACCTGCCGGGATTCCGTAAAGGAAAAGTTCCGCGTCAGATGATCGAAAAAATGTACGGCGCTGAGATCTTTTATGATGATGCGGCAAATGAGATTATTCCAAAGGCATACGCAGAGGCTTATGACGAGTGCGAGCTTGATATTGTATCAAGACCGGAAATTGATGTTGTTCAGATTGAAAAAGGAAAAGCTTTCATCTTTACTGCAACTGTAGCAACAAAACCGGAGGTAACACTGGGAGAATATAAGGGACTGGAAGTAGATAAAGTGTCTACACGCGTAACACAGAAAGAAGTGGATGCCAAGATTCAGGAAGAGGCAGAAAAGAGCGCAAGAACAATTACAGTAGAAGACCGTGCAGTACAGGATGGCGACGAAGTAATCCTTGATTTTGAAGGATTTGTCGACGGAGTAGCGTTTGAAGGCGGAAAAGGCGAGAATTATCCGCTGACTATCGGTTCCGGTTCTTTTATCCTTGGATTTGAGGAGCAATTGGTAGGCGCTGAAGCGGAAAAAGAAGTGGAAGTGAAAGTGACTTTCCCAGAGGATTATCACGCAGAGGACTTGAAAGGGAAAGAAGCAGTATTCAAGTGTACAGTACATGAGATTAAAGCGAAAGAACTTCCTGAAATCGACGACGAGTTTGCGGCAGAGGTTTCTGAGTTCGATACGTTAGATGAGTACAAAGCAGACGTGAAGGCTAAAATTAAAGAGAAGAAGGCAGCTGAAGGAAAGGCAAAACAGGAAGATCAGGCAGTAGAACAGGCTGTTAAGAATGCAACATACGAGATCCCGGAGGCAATGATCGCAACACAGGCGGATCAGATGGCTAACGAGTTTGCGCAGAGAATGCAGGCACAGGGACTTACAATGGAGCAGTACTTCCAGTTCACAGGAATGAACGCCGAGAAGATGATGGAAGAGTTCAGACCACAGGCTGAAAAGCGTATTGAGACACGTCTTGTATTAGAGGCAATTGCAAAAGCTGAGAATATCGAGATCAGTGATGAGAAACTGGATGAAGAGATCGCTAAAATGGCAGAGGCTTATAAGATGGAAGCAGATAAGCTGAAAGAGTTCATGGGCGAGAATGAGAAAAAACAGATGAAAGAAGATATGGCAGTTCAGGAAGCAATTACATTCCTGGTAGAGAATGCTGTAGAAAAATAATTTGTACACCAAGAGTGTGTGAATTTCTGGTAAGGAGGCATATACATGAGTTTAGTACCTTATGTCATTGAACAGACAAGCCGTGGAGAGCGCTCCTACGATATCTATTCAAGATTATTAAAAGACAGAATTATATTTTTGGGAGAAGAAGTGACAGATGTGTCTGCCAGTGTGATCGTAGCACAGCTTTTATTCCTGGAAGCAGAGGATCCGGAGAAAGATATTCATCTTTACATTAACAGTCCGGGTGGATCTGTGACAGCCGGTATGGCTATTTATGATACTATGCAGTATATCAAATGTGATATTGAAACAATATGTATCGGTATGGCTGCAAGTATGGGAGCATTTTTACTGTCCGGAGGAACAAAGGGCAAAAGACTGGCGCTCCCAAATGCGGAGATCATGATCCACCAGCCGTTAGGCGGTGCGCAGGGACAGGCGACAGAGATCCAGATCGCGGCAGAGCACATTTTGAAAACCCGTCAAAAATTAAATCAGATTTTGTCTGAGAATACAGGTCAGCCGTTAGATGTTATCAATGTTGATACAGAGCGTGATAACTTTATGTCAGCTCAGGAAGCAAAGGAATATGGTCTGATCGACGAGGTTATTACCCGTCGCTAGGGTATCCTGTTTAATATGAGGAGAGAGTATGATGAGAAACGATGATCAGGTAAGATGTTCGTTTTGTAACAAGACACAGTCGCAGGTGCGGAAATTGATTGCAGGACCGAACGGGACTTATATCTGTGACGAGTGTGTAGATGTTTGCGCGGAGATCATTGAGGAAGAGCTGGAATTCGAAACCGGCGGGCAATGGGAACCTTATTCCGATATTAATCTTCTGAAACCGGAAGAGATCAAAGCGTTTTTGGACGAGTATGTCATTGGTCAGGACGAGGCGAAAAAAGTCTTGTCCGTGGCTGTATACAATCATTATAAGAGAATCATGGCAGAGAAGGATCTGGGTGTAGAGCTTTCTAAGAGCAATATTTTGATGCTCGGTCCTACAGGTTGCGGAAAAACGCTTCTTGCACAGTCTCTTGCCAAAGTATTAAATGTTCCGTTTGCCATCGCAGATGCAACTGCTCTTACAGAGGCAGGATATGTGGGTGAAGATGTGGAGAATATTCTTCTTAAGATCATCCAGGCAGCAGACGGAGACATTGAACGCGCAGAATATGGAATTATCTATATTGATGAGATTGATAAGATTACAAGGAAATCTGAGAATCCGTCAATTACCAGAGATGTATCCGGTGAAGGTGTTCAGCAGGCACTTCTTAAAATTATTGAGGGAACGATTGCCAGTGTACCGCCGCAGGGTGGCAGAAAGCATCCTCATCAGGAATTGTTGCAGATTGATACGACGAATATTTTATTTATCTGCGGCGGAGCATTTGAAGGAATTGAGAAGATCATTGAAAAACGTATTGACCAAAAATCCATTGGTTTCAATGTTGAAATTGCGTCAAGACATGAGAATGACATTGATAAACTTCTGAGACAGGTACTGCCTCAGGATTTGGTGAAGTTCGGATTGATTCCGGAGCTGGTAGGTCGTGTTCCGGTAAATGTGGCATTGGAAATGCTGGATAAGGACGCTTTGATAGATATTTTGACAAAGCCGCGAAATGCGCTTGTGAAGCAGTATCAGAAGCTATTGGAGCTGGATGGCGTAGAACTTGAGTTTGACGAGGACGCGTTAGAAGAGATCGCAGAGACATCTCTGAAACGTAAGACAGGAGCCAGAGGACTTCGCGCCATCATGGAGAAAGTCATGACGGACATTATGTATGAAGCCCCATCCGACCATACTTTGAAGAGATGTCGGATTACACGGGAAGCTGTAAAAGGATTGGATCTTCCGGTGTGCGAACATACGGCGATAAATTCTGAGAGTGCATAAAATATGTGAGGCGGGTGCAAGGAAATATTGCGCCTGCCTTTTTACGATATAGGAAACGAAATGAGCATCAAAGGCTCTTGGCAACGCCGTAGGAGTGAGATCCCGTCAGCGGGATTTCGTGTTATGAGATATGAGAAAAACAGGCCAGTAGGAGAAAATATATGGAAAAAATGACAATGAGCCTTCCCATGGTAGCCCTTCGTGGAATGACAGTCCTTCCGGAGATGGTGAGACATTTTGATGTGAGCCGTAAGAAATCATTGAAGGCAATTGAGGAGGCAATGGAGGGAGAGCAAAGATTATTTCTCTCTGCACAGAAAAATATTGAAACAGAGGATACAGGGTTAGCGGACGTCTATGAGATGGGATGTATCGTGTCAATCAAACAGATTGTAAAACTGCCAAAGAAAATCAGCCGTGTACTTGTTGTCGGTGAAAAGCGGGCGAAAATTCGTTCTATGGAGTTGGAAGAACCATATCTTCGTGCTTTTGTGGAAGTCATAGAGGACGTGGATACTTCTGCGGAGGAAATAGGAAGCGACCGGTATCCGTTAAATATGGAGGCAATGGTTCGCGGACTAAGGGATATTTTCAGGGAATATATGCTGAAGAATCCGAAGTTAGCGAAAGAATTTGCCGGACAAATCGAGGAAATCACAGATCTTGGGAAGCTGGTGGATACAGTGGCAGCCGGGATGCCTCTTCCATATCAGGAGCAGCAGGAGATATTGGGAGAAGTTAATATTATGCGGCGGTATGAAATGTTGGCGCATAAGATTGTAAAAGAGATTCAGGTGCAGAATATTAAAGAAGAACTGCAGACCAAGATTAAGGAACGGGTAGATAAAAATCAGAGAGAGTATATACTCCGTGAAGAGATAAAACTGATCCGGGAGGAGCTGGGAGATGACAATACTCTGTCAGATGCAGATGAGTTTCAACAGTCCTGCGATTCGTTAAAAGCTCCCCGGGAAGTAAAAGAGAAGATTTCAAAAGAAATCCGAAGATTCCGAAGTACTATGAACAGTGCGGCGGAGACCGGAGTCATACGTACTTATATCGAGACCATGCTGGAAATGCCTTGGGATAAAATGTGTAAAGATCACAAAGACATTGCATATGCAAAGCAGATTTTGGAGGAGGAGCATTATGGACTCGAGAAAGTAAAGGAGAGGGTACTGGAGTTTTTAGCAGTACGTTCTCTTACGAAAAAAGGTGATTCTCCGATTTTATGTCTGGCAGGGCCTCCGGGAACGGGAAAGACTTCTATTGCAAAATCACTTGCAAAAGCCCTTAAAAAGCCCTATGTGAGGATTTCTCTCGGTGGTGTGAGAGATGAAGCGGAGATCCGGGGACACAGAAAGACATATGTGGGAGCCATGCCGGGAAGGATTGCGTCTGCCTTAAGAAGTGCAGGGGTGAAAAATCCGCTTATGCTCTTAGATGAAATTGACAAGGTAAGTAATGATTATAAAGGAGATACATTTTCTGCTTTGTTAGAAGTTCTGGACAGCGAACAGAATGAGAAATTCCGGGATCATTATCTGGAAGTGCCTATGGATTTGTCAGAAGTGCTGTTTGTCACTACTGCCAACACATTACAAACCATTCCGAGACCGCTTCTGGATCGTATGGAAGTGATTGAAATCAGCAGCTATACAGAAAATGAAAAACTTCACATTGCCGTGGAGCATCTGATTCCAAAGCAGCTTCAAAAACATGGGTTAAAGCCGGAACAGCTTTCTATCAGTAAAAAAGCAATTTGGAAAATTGCACGTAATTACACGAAGGAAGCAGGCGTGAGACAGTTAGAGAGGAAGATCGGAGATATTTGTAGAAAATCTGCAAGAGAGATTTTAGAGACGAAAAAAACTTCTGTTCAGGTGACAGAACGCAATCTTCACCTGTATCTTGGCAAAGAGATTTATACATACCAGATGAAAAATGACACAGACGAGGTAGGAATTGTGCGCGGACTTGCATGGACAAGTGTGGGAGGGGATACACTCCAAATAGAAGTAAACGTGATGCCGGGAGAAGGAGAAATTTTGTTAACCGGACAGCTTGGGGATGTGATGAAAGAGTCCGCGAGAACGGGAATCAGTTATATACGTTCCGTAAGTAAGGAATATGGAATTGACGAAGCTTATTTTAAAGAACATGATGTACACATCCATATTCCGGAGGGAGCAACGCCCAAAGACGGCCCGTCTGCCGGAATTACTATGGCAACAGCGATCCTCTCTGCCGTTACCGAACGGAAAGTGCGGGCAGATGTTGCTATGACAGGAGAGATTACACTGCGTGGTCGTGTACTTCCGATCGGAGGGTTGAAAGAGAAGCTTTTAGCGGCAAAGAGTGCAGGTATCCAGACGGTGATCGTACCGAAAGAAAATATACCGGATATAGAAGAAATCTCATCTGAGATTACGAAAAAACTTGACATTGTTCCGGTATCGCATATGAATGAGGTGTTAAAAACCGCACTGTGTTCTTAGTCCGAAAATGAGAGTTTATATTTTATATCGCAGACAGAGAGAATGTGTGGTAAAATAAAACTGTATAAGATGTTGGTTAAGGAGAAATCGTATGGTTATACGTAGTTTGAATTTAGAGACGGTATGCGGAATTACAAGCAAACTTCCGGACAATCAATTCCCGGAGATTGCATTTGCGGGAAAATCAAATGTAGGAAAATCTTCTCTCATCAATGCACTGATGAATCGGAAGTCTTACGCAAGAATTTCGGCAACGCCGGGAAAGACACAGACTATTAATTTTTATAATATTAATGAAGAACTGTATCTGGTAGATTTACCGGGATATGGCTATGCAAAGGTATCTGAGCAGGAGAAGATAAAGTGGGGACAGCTTATCGAACGGTATCTTCATGGTTCGAAGCAGTTGAAAGCGGTATTTTTATTAATTGATATTCGTCATGATCCGTCTGCCAATGACAGGATGATGTATCATTGGATTGTGGAGATGGGATTTAATCCGATCATCATTGCTACAAAGCTTGATAAGATAAAGCGCAGTCAGGTGCAGAAACAGATTAAGGCAGTAAAACAAGGCTTGGATTTAGTTCCCGGAACCGTTGTGATTCCGTTTTCTTCTGAGACAAAGCAGGGAAGAGACGAGATATGGGAGCTGGTGGAAACAGAATTTCTGGATAGAAGTGATGTGAAAACGGAGTAGGAGTATGGAAGAACATAAGAGCAAATCAGCAGAGAAACAACTTTATAGTGAGAAGATGAAGGCTGAACATCACAGAGAGCTTATGCTGGATAACCGTCCGTCTTGGAAAGTGGCGGTAAGTCTGGCTGTCAGTCTGATCGGGACGACTTTGTTTCTTTATTTTGGCTATAAGCTGCTTGGTTTTTTCATGCCGTTTGTGATCGGATGGTTTCTTTCTTATATAGCGAGTCCGGTAGTAGAGTGGCTGGAAAAACGCGTGAAGATTGTCAAGAAGTTAGGTTCAGCGATTATTATAGTAGCAGTTCTTGCAGGGGTAGTTTTCCTGATTTATCTGGTGGGAAGTAAAATCTGGCAGGAATGTGTGGCGTTGATCCAGAATATGCCGAATATGTATGAAGATTTGGAATCGGGGCTGGGCCAGATCGGAAACGGCTTGGCAGGGGTATTTGAGAGACTGCCGCAGTCCATACAAAATGGATGGGATCAGATGGTCAGCAATCTGGATAAGACCATCGGAGAAGTAATGGCAAAAATCAGCGAGCCTACGGTAACAGCTGCCGGAAATTTTGCGAAGAGAATTCCGTCAATTCTGATTGCTATTATTGTAACGATCATATCGGCGTACTTCTTTACCGCAGACAGACAGGCGGTGATCGAATGGTCTAAAAAAGTGTCGCCGGAGCCGCTTGTAAAACGGATGAGTATGGTGATAGACAATTTAAAATATGCGGTTGGCGGATATTTTAAAGCTCAGTTTAAGATTATGGGAGTTGTGTTTTTCATACTGCTGGCAGGATTCAGTATTGCAGGAGTACATTTCTCTATTTTGCTGGCGATTGGTATTGCCCTGCTTGACTTTCTGCCGTTTTTCGGTACAGGAACGGCGCTCATTCCTTGGGCAGTGTACAAACTTCTTGTGGGCGACTATCGGATGGTTGTGGCATTGGCGGTAATTTATGCGGTGTCGCAGTTGGTACGGCAGTTGATACAGCCTAAACTTGTAGGAGACAGTATGGGCCTGAACCCGTTGTTCACACTGGTTTTGATATATATTGGATACAAAGTGGGAAGCGTATTGGGAATGATTTTTGCAGTTCCGGTAGGGATGATCGTTTTGAATCTCTACCAGGCGGGAGCCTTTGATTACATTTTGGATGATGTGAAAATTTTAAGTATGCGTATTATGAAACTCAGAGAGCCTGAGAGATAAAGGAAAGAACTGTGACAAGGTTACAGTTCTTTTTTTCGTGATATAGTATGTTTTATTTATGAAAAATGTGATGGAGGGATTATAGTATGGGATTGTTTGATTTATTTCAGGGAGCTGTCGATCTTGAAGAAGGCTTGAAAAAGATGAAAGAAACGGAAGGAGCAGTATTGCTGGATGTCCGTTCAGAACAAGAATATAATGAGGGTCACTTGGAGGGAAGTGTAAATCTTCCGATCAATAAGTTGCCGACGATTTCTATTGATAAAAACAGACCGATATTTATTTATTGTCTGAGCGGTGCAAGAGCGAGGAGAGCGGAAACATTTCTTCGGAAATCAGGGTATGATGCATTAAATATCGGTGGCATTAACGGATATAAAGGGAAATTAGTAAGATAATAACAGTAGACAACTTCCATTCATATATTACTTTTAGAAGATTGTGGTCTGTAGAGGTAATTTGTATGAATGGAATTTTTTTGGCGTTTTTAGGGACACTTTTGACGTTTCTGGTAACAGTGCTTGGCTCTGCCGGTATTTTTTTCGTGCGTCGTGAAATCAGTGACAATTTACAGAGTGGTTTTCTTGGGTTTGCAGGCGGAGTGATGGTAGCGGCTTCGGTCTGGTCGTTATTACTTCCCGGTATTGATTTTGCAGAAAGTAACGGACAGATCGGATGGCTTATTATGACCGTGGGATTTTTA
Organism: uncultured Lachnospiraceae bacterium; assembly: GCA_963559605.1. Lineage (GTDB taxonomy): Bacteria > Bacillota > Clostridia > Lachnospirales > Lachnospiraceae > Dorea_D. Next base: position 2,187 of record CAUWLL010000038.1, on the reverse strand, counting down.
CTTGGTGTTGTGGCGCTCTTGTTTGTGGATTGGCGCCTGAAATGCTGGTTTCAGAGAAGAGTTACAGAATCAAAAGAGACAAATGTTTCGACAGGTCTTGGAAAGGGTGAACTTATGTTGATCCTGGCGATCACAGCGCATAATATTCCCGAGGGAATGTCGGTGGGTTTGGCGTTTTCACTGGCGGCACAGTCACCGGAAAATGGAGCATTATTATCAGGAGCTATCGCTCTTGCCATCGGTATAGCCATCCAGAACTTCCCGGAAGGGACGGCAGTTGCCCTCCCTCTCGTAAAAGGAGGTATGAGCCGGAGAAAGGCGTTTGTGATCGCCGGAATGACGGCGGTGGTGGAGCCGATATTTGGGATGCTGGCAGCAGTCTTTGCCACAGTAGTGCGGGCGTCCATGGCAGTACTGCTGGCATTTGCGGCAGGGACAATGATTTACGTGGTAGTAGAAGAATTAATACCACAGGCACATATGGGAGAAGAGGGAAAGACCGGGACGCTGGGATTTGTGGTAGGGTTTCTGGTTATGATGATTTTGGATGTAGGACTGGGGTAGTTTTTTTTAGTTTTCGGGGATAAAGATTGTCTTGTAGAAGGAGAGAAAAATAATACAGCACAATAAAATCTTAAAAAGAGAAGTTGAATTAGTGGGAAATATGGTGCTTGTATAGGAGAAGAAACTATGTTAATCTGTTATAAACAAATGGAAGAGAAGGAAAATACGGAAAAGAAAGAGGTGATACTATAGCAGAGAACAATACAAAAGAATTAGATTTTGACCGGAAGCATGAAGAAGATCTACAGCGTCTCCGGGGACTGAGATTGTTGGATGATGATTTCATGCAGAAGGTATTTGAGGATAAAGCGTGTACAGAATTTTTACTTCAAATTATTTTGAATCGGACAGATTTGAAAGTATTGCGTGTGAACGGACAGCAGGACATTAAGAATCTTCAGGGACGTTCGGTAAGACTGGATATACTGGCAGTTGATACAAATAACAGGGTTTATAATATTGAGATACAGAGAAGTGATAAGGGTGGTGGAGTGAAAAGAGCGAGATATAATAGCAGTCTTATCGACGCAAATGTGACAGAACCGGGCGAAAAATATGAAAATTTGTGTGAATCCTATGTTATTTTTATTACAGAAAATGATATAATGAAAGCAGGATTACCAATCTATCATATTGACAGAGTGGTAAAAGAAACAGGTGAATTGTTTGGTGATGAATCACATATTATATATGTGAATGCGCAAATTAAAGGCGAATCTGTATTAGGGAAGCTGATGCATGACTTTTCCTGTACCAATGCCAAGGATATGAATTATAAAATCTTGGCAGATCGGGTTCGATATTTCAAAGAAGATGAGAAAGGAGTTGCGACTATGTGTAAAGCAATGGAAGAAATGAGAAATGAAACAGCTCATGAAAAAGCAGTTCAGATTGCAAGACGTATGTTAAAATCTGGTAAGTTGTCATATGAAGAAGTAGCGGAATATGCAGAACTGACAGTAGAGGAAGTCAAAGCTCTGGATGAAAAAGTGATTGCTTAAAGAGAAACATGAAATAACTGGATGATTTTTATATAGAAATCTCCAGTTATTTTTTGCTTATAATTTGCATGTGGAGAAAAAACAGTATGAGGTTATACTATATATGAAAAAACGGCATATGAATGGACAAAAGAATATTTTCAAAAAATGAAAAAGGGGGTTAATTATTTCGTACAAGATGTGAAGAGTTTTTTACAAAGTAATAATATATATCCTGACAAAATTTGTGTTATAGGAATGTCTATGGGTGAGATGGACATTCCGTACCTAGTACAAGCACATAAATTGTATCCGGGTGTGGAGTGGATAGTTTCATATCAGATGATTCTTATGGAAGCTATAAGAATGTTGTTTACAATTATGTCACGCCAGAAATTGGCAAGATGTATATGCAGACAGTATTGGCTGTGCTGATAGAATTGCGCCGGGGAGAGATTAACGGTTTGAAATATAGTGATGTAGATTATATCAATCAGACCTTAAAAGTACAGAGACAGTTGGGGAAGAAAACGAATGCTAAAAAGAAAAATTGCGAACGAGAAAAATCGAACATTTGTGCTTTTTCTTTTTCTAATCTATATACTTTTAAAAATTGTTTTGTTATAATGAGTTTGTTACATAG
>CAUWLL010000037.1:0-24565 GCA_963559605.1 uncultured Lachnospiraceae bacterium | reverse complement strand
GCCTGTTTCAAGGCTTTGCAGTATCCTTTTTAATTTTGATGTGTCAAACTCCCGACCTCAGCCTTGCTTTGTGCTATGGACAGAAGTTCTGTTTTTTGATAAAATGATATATAGCTATAAAATATATTTTAAGTGAGGTGGGAATCTATGAACAGGAAGAAAGGATTAAAAGGAGTGTTGCTGTTACTATTCATGGTTTTGACGATCGGTATGGTCAGCCCTGTAACAGCAGAAGCAGCAAATGAAAATGCAGTGGAAAAGGTAAGCTTGAAAGTAGGAAAGACAAAAGTTACCAAAAAGACTTACAAGTTAAAACGGAAAAAATCGGCAGTTATTAAAGTGCAGGTAAGTCCGTCATCTGCAAAGAAGTCTGTAAGTTTCAAATCAAGCAACAAGAAGATTGCAACAGTATCTAAGAGCGGAAAAGTTATCGGCAAGAAAGACGGAACAGCAAAGATTACAGTAAAAGTGAGAGGAAAAGACGGCAAAGTAAAATCTGCTTGGATGAAGGTAAAAGTTTACTCTCCGAAGTACGTGAAAGCAAGTTCTAACTACAAATTGAACTATAAGTCTCTTTATCTGCAAAAAGGAACCAGCCAGACATTAAAGGCTTATTCTGCAAAAGGGAAGCTTACATGGAGTTCTACGAACAGTAAGATAGCGGTTGTTTCTTCTAAGGGAAAAGTTACAGCGAAAAAATCGGGTACCGTTTATATCAAAGTTCGGGACAGTAAGACGAATAAAAGTCTGAAGTGTAAAGTAAAAGTCACATCCCGTATGACAGAAAGCCAGGCGAAGAGACGTTTGATGGCTCTTAAGAGTAAATATCCGGTCGGAAAACCGTGGGGAGATAATAAATATTATTTTTGGGAAGCAACTCGTACAAATGGTTCTGGATGCTATGCATATGTCGCAATTATAAGCGATAAGGTATTTGGAAAAAGCGCCGGCGTAAAAACCCATAGAAGCTTTTCGAAAATAAAGGTGGGTGACCATGTCCGTCTGGGAACAAAAGGCGGAACGATAGGGTATCATTCAGTGATCGTTATATCCAAATCAAAAAGCAGCATCACAGTTACAGAAGGTAATTTTAATTCCAGCGTAATGTGGGGAAGGAAAATCTCGAAGTCTCAGCTTAGCAAAGAAGGCTTCTATGTAGATACGAGGTATTAATGGAGGTAAGAACCACGAAGCATATACACCGTTTGTGTAACCTTTCGATGCTGTTCTTGCTTATAGCTTCTTTGCTGGCAATGGGGACAAGTCCGATGGTGACAGAAGCTGCCAATAAAAAGGCAGTTAAGAGCGTCAGTCTGAAAGTCGGAAAGACGAAAGTTACAAAGAAAACTTATAAATTAAAACGGGGAAAATCAGTGGTTAATTGTTGTAGCTAAATATGACAGGAAGTGTGCCTGTTTCGATAAAGATATAGAATCCCTCCCAAGTATTATTTATAATCAGATTATATACTGTACCTATAAAAGTGCAGAAAATAATACATATGGGAGGGATTTTATGAAGTACAGAAAAGTGAAAAGTGTAATAGCAGCCATGTTGATCGGGGCGATGGCAGTTGGCTGCGGAGGAGCAGAGAAAACGGAATCGGATGCGGGTTCGAACGAGAAAGCAGAGGAAGAAGTAAAAGAAGTATCTGAAGCAGAGAAAGTGAAGGAGATCATCGCGAAAGTCAATGAAGCCTATGCAAAAGAAAAGGTTGCAGGAGGTAAGAGTACAACGGTAGTGTCTTACGATGATAATAGTAAGTCAGAATCTGCAAACACATGGGTATTGGATAGAAACAAACAGATTTATCAGAATATGTTTGAATTCGATGGCTATAAAGAACCGGAAAAGTTTGAAACGAAAGAAAAAGACGGTTGTTATTCTTATATTGCGACTGCTTATAGAAGAGATGATAAAGGAAATGCAGTAGTTGATAAATGGGCAAAGTATAAGCAGGAAGTGACCGAAGAAAATCCGGTTCTTTCTTACGAACAAAAAGAAAAAAATATTATAACTGTTTATAGTGAGGACGAAGAGAAGAAATTAAATGTCAAATATTATGATGAAATAACAGAAACTGTAGACGGAATAGAGGCAATCAAGATTAAGGTAGAGTCCAATAAAGTGTCTGGAGAAAAGGCTGTAACGAAAGAAGCTGTGATCAAAGAGAAAGGCTGGAAAGAAGAAACAGTGGATTTGGCAGATGGATTATCTGAGATGATTGATGATTATGTGGAGGCGGCAGCAACGTTAAACAAAATTGCCGCACCTGTCAGTGAGACAATTTGGATTGATGCAAAAACATACAGAGTTTTAAAGAGGGAAAGTCAAGAAATAATATCAAACGAGGAAATTGAATTATATAAAAAAATGAGACCGTTTGAAAATATAGCCGGATTTGTGGGAAATTTACAGATGTATATAGAGACAGGTTCTTCAAAGGAAGAAGCGGTTAAGAGGTATGAATCTGACATTAAAACCGCTAAAAAAGAAGGATACTATGGTTATGATAAAGTACAGAAGGAAATTACTTTTTTAGAACAGTATTTGTATGATGATGAAAGTCCGAAATTAAATAATCTGCCGAAAGAATATGAAGAAATCACGCAGGAACAATATATGAGCGGTGAATTTTAATACTATGAAAATACTGAGAGAGGCCGGAAGCATCCGGTCTTTCTTAATGCAAAAAATGCGAAAAAAATTGAGAATAATAAATTGCGCTCCGGGTACATTTGAGCTATAATAGGAATATTAAAAAATGGAGTATCAAATAATAATCATTCACAAAAGGGGAAGAGAAAGATGGGAAAGCAGCTAAAGATTATACTTAGTATTGCAGTGATGATATTAGCAATGGGAAATGTGCGTGTACACGCGGAAGAACCGGCAGAAAGCGCTGCAAACGGATTGAACCGGGAAGTGGTAGGAGAAATGGAAGGTGAAGGTGCAGAAGGAAATGCCGGAGGAGAAACGCCGGAGGAGAAAAAGGACCCGAATCTTCAGGTGGCGCCACAGCTCCACAGCTTTTATGGGGAGCAATTTAGAGTAGAGGTTCAGAAAGAGGGCGACGGAAAATTACAGTTTGAAGTTAAACCGACAGAGCCGAGCCAGCCGGAAGAAAAAACGATAATAAAAAAAATAGATGAAGAAGGAACGTTTGAAGCGGTTGGAGTGGGCACTGCGACAATCCTTATTACATCAACGGAAACAGAGACTTATAAAGGGGCTGTCAAAGAAGTAGAAGTTGTCATAGCAAAGGCAAAGCCTCAAATTACAACAAAAGATGTGACTTTGAAGTATAATCAGTCATCGTTTCAGATGAGTGTTACGACAGACATGGAGATAAAAGACGAGAACGTTCAGTTTTCCTGGACGTCTTTGCATCCGGAGATTGCGTCTGTCACAGCACAGGGAGTAGTTACAATTAAGCAGATGGGTACGGCAGTTTTTCGTGTTAGTAGTAATGCTACAGACTACTATGAAGCGGCATCAAAGGATGTGAAGGTTACGATTACGTCCAGCTTTGGGAAACCGGTAATTAAGAGCTCTCGAATTCTTTCTAATGGACTGAAAATTGCCTGGGATCCAATAGCCGGAGCAGAAGGCTATGAGGTTCATAGAAAGGACAGTAAGGGATGGAAGATAGTTTCTGATATTCGTGATCCTCAGACAACTTCTTATACGGATACGAAAGTAACTGTCGGAAAAACTTATTATTACAGAATTAAGGTTTATAGCGCCGGAGGACTGGATCTCAGTGAATGGAGCGGTTATAAGAAGATGGCATATATTCTTCCACCATCTGTCAGTGTGAGCGGGACTTCATCGGGACTTCAGATAAAGTGGAATAAATCGGCAGGAGCAGAAGGATATTATGTTTATCGTAGAGAAAACGATGAGAAAACATGGAGCAGGAGAGCGAAGCTTACTTCCGGCAGTACTTTGTTATGGAAGGATCAGTCTGTGTCCGGAGGCAAAAAATATACTTATATGATACGCGCCTACAGAGGAGATTCTGTCAGTGTATATTCTGTAGAGAAATCTTATTATCGATTATCTGCGCCGAAGATTACAAAGTGGACGAGAAAATCGAAGACAAAGATGTATTTGAAATGGAAAAAGACGGCGGGAGCTCAGGGATACCAGATACAGTATTCCAGAAGCAGCGCGTATAGAGGAACGAAGACAATTACTGTCACAAATCCCGGAACAACAGCAAAGACGATCACTGGACTTGCAAAAAATAAAAAATACTATCCGAGAGTGAGAGCGTATGCAACTGTAGACGGAAAGAAATATTATTCTCCATGGTATTTGACAAAGAAGGCGAAAAGTCAAAAACGTGCGTCTCTTTCCTTACAGAAGAGAAAGAAGAAGACGTTTGAACTTCGAGGGCAGGCGAAACAGGCGCTCTATCAATACGATACGGTACAGGGCGGATGCAGTGACGGGAAGTATGCTTACTATACGTTATATAATCGGAAAGTTGAGAAATGTAAGATTGCAAAGGTACGGCTCTCTGATATGAAGGTAATAAAAGTGTCGGGAGTGTTAAAGATTGCACACGGAAACGATCTGACATATAATTCGAAACTGAAACGACTGGTAGTAGTGCACAGTACGCAGAACCCAAACCGTCTTTCACTAATCCATCCGAGTACCTTGAAAGTGGAAAAGAGCAAGGATGTAAAACTGCCTTCTGCGCTTCCGGGCGCATCCTCGTCGGATATAAAGGGCATGAAAGGAATTTCGGCAATTGCATATAACAGCACGAAGAATCAATATGCGGTACTTCTGTCGAAAACTGCGAATATCCTTATTTTAGACGGGAATATGGAACCTGTAACCTATATTAAACCATCGAAAAAGATTTCGTATAAAATGCAGGGGATTGAAGCTACCAAAGATTATATTCTGGTGGGACAAAGCCCTAAGGCAGGAACAGGACAAAGGTATAATATTATCTCGATTTATGATTGGGAAGGCAACTATATTTCCAGAGTTTTATTGAAAAAGGGTTATGAGCTTGAGAATATTTTCTATAAAGGAAATCAGCTCTATGCAAGTTTTTACAGATCTTATTATAAGACATACAATAGAATAAGATATAAATTCGTCAGAAAGCAAGGTATATTGAAGCGGAAGAAAATAAAAGTAAAATACCGTAAACTGATGAGAGATAATTATGTTTATAAAGTAGCAGCGTTTTAAGGACTTCATTGTAGAGGATACGGACAAGAAAGTTATATGACTACAAATAGGCATGAGGTATGAGGCAATCTTTGGATTGCCTTTACTTATATTATCTGTTGTTTTTACATAGAAATTTTTAACTTGCATACACTATTTAGTGATGTTCAGGAGAAAGGAAAAGTGTATCAGGTTGCAAAAATCTTTCGCAAGGAGGTTTTACGATGGAGATTCATAGAGACTTCTATTTGGATAAATTGATAAAAAGAAAAAACAATGAATATGGCATTTTGACTGTAAATATTTATGATTTTCTGCTTGATTCAGAATGCCTTGAAAATAACAGAATATGAAAATACAGAGTTACCGTCCTCTTTTTTGTAAAGCGAACTGTTTGAGACGAACCTTTTGAGTTCTGAGAAATTTTCAAGTTCTGAGAAATTTACAATTATCCCTTGCTTTTGTGTGAGGACGGTGCTATACTACTTTATAGTTACATAAGATTTCGGCAGAAGAGTGGACGTAAGTTCACTCTTCTTTGTCGGTTAAGAGGAGAAAGGAAGTTTAGCATTGTCAAAGAAAGAGATTTACGAACAGAAAACCGAAGAAATCCTGCTTCCTATTGTGGAAGAATACGGATTTGAACTGGTAGATGTAGAGTATGTAAAAGAAGGAAGTACCTGGTATTTGCGCAGTTATATTGACAAACCGGGCGGCATCAGCATTGACGACTGTGAGAAAGTGAGCCGCAGATTATCAGATGTTCTGGATGAGAAAGATTATATTGACGACACTTATATTATGGAGGTCAGCTCTCCGGGACTTGGCAGACCTCTTAAGAAGGAGAAAGATTTCAAACGGAGTCTTGGTGAGGAAGTAGAGATCAGGACGTACCGTATGATAGATAAACAAAAGGAGTTTACCGGAATCTTGAAAGACTATGACGCAGGTACGGTGACAATCCAGCTGGAAGATGAAACTATAAAAACATTTGAAAAAGGCGAGATCGCGCTCATTCGCTTGGCGTTCGATTTTTAAATTAGGAGGAAAAGGATAATGAACACAGAATTATTAGAAGCGTTGAATATTTTGGAGAAAGAAAAAGACATCAGCAAAGAGACTCTGCTGGATGCAATTGAGAACTCTCTTCTGAATGCTTGCAAGAACCACTTTGGAAAAGCGGATAATGTAAAGGTGATCATGGACAGAGAGACTTGCGACTATCAGTTGTACGCTGAAAAAGAGGTTGTAGAAAACGTAGAAGATACGCTGGAGCAGATCAGTATCGAGGACGCGAGAAATATTGACGGTAAATATGATATTGGCGACATTGTCCAGATTCCGATCGAATCAAAATCTTTTGGGCGTATTGCTACGCAGAATGCTAAGAACCTGATATTACAGAAGATTCGTGAGGAAGAGCGAAAAGTTGTGTATGATCAGTATTTTGAGAAAGAGAAAGATATTGTAACGGGTATCGTACAGCGCTATGTGGGTAAAAATGTAAGTATCAATCTGGGAAAAGCAGACGCTATGCTTACAGAGAATGAGCAGGTAAAAGGCGAGGTGTTTAAGCCGACAGAGAGAATCAAACTCTACGTAGTAGAAGTGAAGAATACGACAAAAGGACCGAAGATTTTGGTGTCACGTACCCATCCGGAACTGGTAAAGCGTCTGTTTGAATCAGAAGTGACAGAGGTAAAAGAAGGGATCGTAGAGATCAAGAGCATTGCAAGAGAAGCAGGAAGCAGAAGTAAGATTGCCGTATGGTCTAACGATCCTGATGTGGATCCGGTAGGAGCATGTGTAGGTATGAATGGAGCAAGAGTGAACGCTATTGTGCAGGAGCTCCGAGGAGAAAAGATCGATATTATCAACTGGAGCGACAACCCGGCGATTTTAATCGAGAATGCGTTAAGCCCGGCGAAAGTTATTTCCGTAATGGCAGATCCTGATGAGAAGTCAGCAAGCGTTATCGTGCCGGATTACCAGTTGTCACTGGCGATCGGTAAAGAGGGACAGAACGCAAGACTGGCTGCAAGACTTACCGGTTATAAGATTGACATTAAGAGCGAGACACAGGCGATTGAGTCCGGCGAGCTTCCGGAAAATTATATGGAATTGATGGAAGGCGTGTACGAAGAGGAAATGTACGAAGAGGGCTATGACGCAGAAAGTTATGGCGAAGAATATGTTGAAGAATAAGAAAGTTCCTGTACGCCGATGCGTAGGCTGTCAGGAAATGAAGAGTAAAAAAGAAATGATTCGTGTCATACGGACAGCAGAAGGTGAATTTTCCTTGGATACGACAGGAAAGAAAAATGGGAGGGGCGCGTATGTATGCCGATGCAACGAGTGTCTGGAAAAGGCAATAAAGAGCAAAGGCTTAGAGCGTTCTTTCAAGCAGAAGATACCTGCTGAAGTTTACGAGATACTGAAAAAGGAGATGAGTGGGATTGAATCAGAATAAAGCATTATCGCTGATCAGTCTTGCTACGAGAGCCGGAAAGACGGTGAGCGGAGAGTTTTGCACGGAAAAGGAAGTGAAGTCCGGAAAAGCTGTATTAGTGATCGTGGCAGGCGACGCTTCGGATAACACGAAGAAGAAATTTCAGAACATGTGTGATTTTTATGAGGTGCCAATGTACATTTGCGAAGATAAAGACACATTGGGACATGTGATGGGAAAAGAGATGCGGGCATCTTTGGCAGTGTTAGATGAAGGGTTCGCCAAAGGGATCCGGGAATATTTGGATACAAAGGATAACCAGACTGCAAAAAGGAGGTAGTGGAATGGCAAAAATTAAAGTATATGAATTGGCGAAGGAACTAAACGTACAGAGCAGAGACGTACTTGAGTTTCTTGCAGATAAGAATATAGAAGTGAAAAACCATATGAGCGCGTTGGAGGAAGGAGATGCATCGAAGGTAAGAAGTGCATTTGCAAAAACAGCGCCGAAAAATGAAACAGAAGGAAAAGAAACACCGACAGAGGAAAAAGCGGCGGAGGCTCCAAAGAAAAAGAACATTGTGCATGTATTTCGTCCGCAAAACACACAAAACGGTGGAAAACAGGGCAGACGTCAGGGGAATAAGCAGGTGCAGCCACAGGGAAGACCTATGCAGGTGAACAACGGTCGTCCGGCAAAAGGAAGCACGCCGGTTGAAAGTGTGAAAGCTGCTCCGGCAGAGAAACCGACGGAAAAACCGACAGAGAAACCAGTGGAAAAACCGATAGAGAAACCGACGGAAAAACCGGCAGAGAAACCGGTGGAAAAACCGGTAGAGAAACCGGTAGAAAAGCAGGCAGAGAAAGTACAGGCAGCTGCTGTCGAGGAGAGTAAACGTCCAGAGGAGAATCATCAGGAGAAGAGTGCGCCGGGCAAAACCGAGCGTGTCGACAAAAATAATCGTGGAGACAGAAACGAGCGCAGTGATAAAAATGACCGCAGCGACAGAAGAGGCGGAAGAAATCAGGGCGAGCGTTTTGACAAAGACAGAAATCAGGGACGATTCGGAGATAAAGGTGAGCGCGGCGACAAAAATAATCGCGGAGACAGAAACGAACGCAGAGATAGAAATGACCGCAGCGACAGAAGAGGCGGAAGAAATCAGGGCGAACGTTTTGACAAAGACAGAAATCAGGGACGATTCGGAGATAAAGGCGAGCGCGGCGACAGAAGAAACGACAACAGAAGAGGCGGCTCAGGTATTCCTGCGCCGGAAGCTCCGGCACAGAAGCCTCAGAGAAGCAATAAAGGAAAAGGCAAAGACGATCACAAGAAAAAGGACTATCGTCACGAGGAAGAAGAAAGAATGCCAAAGGGCAAGAAACAGATGCAGAAGCCACAACCGAAAGAGCAGAAACAGGAAGAGGAAATTAAATCCATTATTATTCCTGAGGTTCTTACCATTAAAGAGCTGGCAGACAAGATGAAGATTGTACCGTCTGTTATTGTAAAGAAACTGTTTATGCAGGGTAAGATCGTGACCGTGAATCAGGAGATCGATTATGAAACAGCGGAGGAGATCGCATTAGAGTTTGATGTTCTCTGTGAGAAAGAAGAGGTTGTGGACGTAATCGAAGAACTTCTGAAAGAGGAAGAAGAGGACGAGAAAAAGATGAAGAAACGTCCGCCGGTTGTGTGTGTTATGGGTCACGTTGACCATGGTAAGACTTCTCTTCTTGACGCTATTCGAGACACCAATGTTATCAGTGGTGAGGCAGGAGGAATCACACAGCACATCGGAGCTTATATTGTAGATGTGAACGGAGAAAAGATCACATTCCTTGATACTCCGGGACATGAGGCATTTACGGCTATGCGTATGCGTGGAGCAAGTTCTACGGATATTGCGATCTTGGTAGTTGCGGCAGATGACGGTGTTATGCCACAGACAGTGGAAGCGATCAATCATGCCAAAGCGGCAGGCGTTGAAATCATCGTTGCCGTAAATAAGATTGATAAGCCAAGCGCCAATATTGAACGTGTAAAACAGGAGCTTACAGAGTATGAGTTGATCCCGGAAGACTGGGGCGGAAGTACAATTTTCGTACCGGTATCAGCGAAAACAAGAGAGGGATTAGATAATCTCATGGAGATGATCGTACTGACCTCAGAGGTGCTGGAGTTAAAGGCAAATCCAAACAGACGTGCAAGAGGTCTTGTACTGGAGGCGCAGCTTGATAAAGGCCGTGGACCGGTTGCAACAGTGCTTGTGCAGAAAGGTACACTTCGCGTAGGAGACGCCATCGCGGCAGGCTCTGCCCACGGTAAAGTAAGAGCCATGATGGATGACAAGGGAAGGCGCGTCAAAGAGGCAGGACCGTCTGTTCCGGTAGAAATTCTCGGCTTGAACGACGTTCCAAATGCAGGAGAAGTGTGCGTAGGATGCGCAAATGATAAAGAGGCAAGGAACTTTGCGGAGACATTTATTTCTCAGAGTAAAGTAAAATTGCTGGAAGAGACGAAGTCAAAACTGTCTCTGGATGATTTGTTTACCCAGATTCAGGAAGGTAACTTAAAAGAGCTTGGAATTGTTGTCAAGGCAGATGTACAGGGTTCTGTGGAAGCAATCAAGCAGAGTCTTTTGAAGCTGTCTAACGACGAAGTTGTGGTGAAGATTATTCACGGCGGTGTAGGCGCTGTCAATGAGTCCGATGTAAGTCTGGCATCTGCATCCAATGCTATTATCATTGGATTTAACGTGCGGCCGGATGCCACTGCAAAAGAGACGGCAGACCGTGAAGGCGTAGACATTCGTCTGTATCGCGTGATCTACAGTGCAATTGAAGATGTGGAAGCTGCCATGAAGGGTATGTTAGATCCGGTATTTGAGGAGAAGGTACTCGGTCATGCGGAAGTCCGTCAGACATTCAAGGCTTCCGGTGTAGGAACGATCGCAGGTTCTTACGTGCTGGACGGAACTTTCGAGAGAGATTGTTCTGCGCGTATCACAAGAGACGGTATTGTGATCTTCGAGGGCGCTCTTGCATCACTGAAACGATTCAAAGACGATGTGAAAGAAGTCCGGGCAGGATATGAGTGTGGTTTCGTATTCGAGAAATTCAATGATGTGAAAGAAGGAGACTTGGTAGAATCCTACAAGATGGTTGAGATTCCGAGATAGTCCGAGGATATGAAACACAGCGCCCGATTTTGAAAGAAAAGAGGGAAATGAATTGAGAAAACGAAGTATTAAGAATACAAGAGTAAATACAGAAGTTCAGAGGGAGTTAAGCTCGATCATCCGTGGAGGCATCAAAGATCCGCGGGTGGCTCCTTGGACCTCTGTAGTTGCGGTGGAGGTAGCTCCGGACCTGAAAACCTGTAAGGCATATATCAGCGTCTTAGGAGACGAGAAGGCGCAGAAAGATACGCTGGCAGGGTTACAGAGCGCCGAAGGGTATATCCGGCGCGAGCTGGCGCATAGTCTGAATATGCGAAACACACCGGAGATCCGGTTCATACTGGATCAGTCGATTGAATATGGTGTGAATATGTCTAAAAAAATAGATGAAGTAAACCGGGGAAATGTAATGGAAGGTGAAGACGATGCTGAATAGAATTCTGAAACAGGCAGAAACGATAGCGATCGGAGGTCACATAAGACCGGATGGGGATTGTACCGGTTCCTGCATGGGAATGTATCAGTATATCCGTGAGAATTATCCGGAAAAATCCGTAGATGTTTATCTGGAGGATGTTCCGGAGGCATACAGATTTATAAAAGCTACAAAAGATATTCGCTGTGACATTGGCGAAAAAAAAGTATACGATCTGTTTTTGTGTCTGGACTGTGGAGATAAGGAACGCCTTGGATTTTCCAAGCCCCTTTTTGAGGCGGCGGCGCATACCTTTTGCGTGGATCATCATATCAGTAATCAAAGTTTTGCGGATGATAATTATATTGAGCCGGAAGCAAGCTCTACGTCTGAGCTGGTTTATAACCTGTTAGAGGAGGATAAGATCAGTAAAGAAACAGCAGAAGCTTTGTATCTTGGCATTGTCCACGATACGGGCGTGTTCCAGTACTCCTGTACGGCGCCGTCTACCATGCGGGCAGCGGCGAAGCTGATGGAAAAAGGTGTGAATGCACCGGAGATCATCCAGAATACCTATTATGAAAAGACATACGAGCAAAATCAGGCATTGGGTAGAGCTTTGCTTGAGAGCGTACTTTTCATGGATAAGAAATGTATTGCAGCGTATATGAGACAGAGAGATATGGAGTTTTACGGTGTGAAACCGAAAGACTTGGATGGGATCGTCAGTCAGCTCCGCAATACAAAAGGTATAGAAGTTGCCGTGTTTATGTATGAGATACAGCCAAGTGAATATAAGGTGAGCCTGCGGGCAACCGGGAATGTGGATGTCAGTGTGATCGCTCAGTTTTTTGGCGGAGGCGGCCACAGGAAGGCAGCCGGATTCACCATGACAGGGCGTCCTCATGACGTGCTGAATAACCTGTCCGGGCAGATTGCTTTGCAATTGGAGAATGCTATATGATACACGGAATTATTAATGTATACAAAGAAAAAGGCTTTACGTCCCATGATGTGGTGGCAAAGCTAAGAGGAATGACAAAGCAGAGAAAGATCGGGCATACCGGCACTTTAGATCCTGATGCGACAGGAGTGCTTCCGGTATGTCTGGGTCGGGCAACCAAATTGTGCGACCTTCTGACCGATAAGGATAAGACCTATGAGACAGTGCTTCTTCTTGGCGTCACTACAGACACCCAGGATGTCAGCGGTGAGGTATTGGACAGAAGAAGTACAAAAGAACTTACAGAAACGCAGGTAAGAGAGGCTGTACAGTCGTTTGTCGGAGAGTATGACCAGATTCCGCCTATGTATTCTGCATTAAAAGTAAATGGGCGGAAGCTTTACGAGCTTGCCAGAGAGGGAAAGACCATTGAACGTAAGGCGCGGCGGGTTAAAATTTATGAAATCGAGATACTGGAAATGCAGCTGCCGCGCGTTCGTATGCGTGTGACATGTTCAAAAGGAACGTATATCCGTACACTGTGTCACGATATAGGTGAGAAACTTTCCTGTGGCGGATGTATGGAAGAGTTGGTCCGTACAAAAGTCAGCCGTTTTGAAATTGGAGAGGCTTATACGCTGGATGAGATTTCCGAACTTTGTCGGGAAGAAAAGCTTCAGCGTGTGGTACTTCCGGTTGACGAGATGTTTTCTGAGTATCGGGAAGTAGCTGTAAAGGAAAAGTGGGACAGTCTGGTCCATAATGGAAACGGATTTCCCGAGAAGGCAGTTTTGCAGAAGCCGGAGGGGGAAAGCCCGACACCGGAAATACAGGACAAAGAACGGGTACGTGTATATGATTCCCGGAGTCACTTTATCGGTATCTATGAGTATCGCTCTAAAGTGAGGGAGTACAGAATTGTGAAAATGTTTTTTAACAAAGACGAGATATAACGAGAGGAAGAAAAATGCAGTATATTGAAGGTCTGAAAGAATATACAGATACCGGAAAGTCAGCGGTGACCTTCGGGAAATTTGACGGTCTCCACAGAGGTCATCAGAAATTAGTGGATAAAGTAAAGGGATACGGGGAATCGGACGGAGTAAAAACTGTGGTCTGTGCCTTTGATATGCCGGGCAGACAGGTGATCATGACGGCGGACGATAGGAAGAGATACCTGAAAGACGAGGTGGATTTTCTTGTAAATTGTCCGTTTACCGAGGAACTGAAACATATGGGGGCGGAAGCGTTTATCGAAGAGGTGATCAAAGGCATATTTCATGCGAAATATGTTGTGATCGGAACGGATTTTCGTTTTGGATATGGGCAAAAAGGAGATGCTTTACTGCTAAAAGCCTACGAAGGAAAGTATGATTACAAGACCATCGTTGTGGAGAAAGAACGGTATAAAGACCGGATAATCAGCAGCACGTATATTAAAGAGCTGTTGGAAGAGGGGGAAGTGGAATTGGCAGGAAAACTGCTGGGGTATCCCTATAGTGTAAGTGGAATAGTCAGACACGGAAAACGTCTTGGGAGAACCCTTGGCTTTCCTACCCTGAATGTGCAGTGGCCGAAAGAAAAGCTGCTGCCGCCAAGAGGCGTGTATGCCAGCAAAAGTCTGGTGGACGGCATATGGTATGAAAGTATTTCTAATGTTGGGGTAAAGCCTACAGTTTCTACAGATGATAACATATTGATCGAAAGCTATTTATTTGACTATGACGGAGATGCGTACGGAAAAGACGTCCGTATAGAGCTTTATGATTTTCGGCGTCCGGAAAGAAAATTTTCCGGGACAGAGGAAATGAAAACTTGTATCAGTCAGGATATAGCGTATGGAAAAAGTTATTTCAAAAGATAAGGAATAAAGGAGAGCACAAATGGATATTGTGACATTTTTCTCCCTGCTGGGAGGCTTAGGTCTGTTCTTGTTCGGTATGAAGGAGATGAGCGACGGTCTGGAAAAAGCAGCCGGAGCCAAGATGAGAGGAATACTGGAGTTTTTTACAAAGAACAGGTTTGTTGGAATGTTAGTGGGAATTTTATTTACAGCAGTTGTTCAGTCTTCCAGTGCTACTACAGTGATGGTAGTCAGTTTTGTAAATTCAGGTTTAATGAGTCTTTTGCAGGCAACGGGCGTTATTCTCGGAGCCAATATCGGTACCACAGTAACCGGACAGTTGATCGCGTTTAACTTATCTGATATTGCGCCCCTGTTTGTCATCGTGGGCGTGGTGATGGTCATGTTCTGCAAAAAGGTGAGGATCAAAAGAGCAGGAGAAGTTGTGCTGGGTTTTGGTATTCTGTTTATGGGACTTAGCATTATGGGAGATTCCATGACTACGATCAAAGAATCTCCGCAGGTTGTGGAAATTTTACAGTCTATGAAGCACCCATTTGTGGCGATGCTGGTAGGATTTGTGATCACTGCTGTTTTGCAGAGTTCTTCGGCTACCGTAGGTATTATTATTTTGATGGCGTCCCAGGGACTCCTGGCGCTTTCGATCTGCCCGTTTTTGATCCTGGGCTGTAATATGGGTTCTTGTGTGTCTGCGCTTCTTGCCAGTCTGGGTGGAAACAAGGACGCAAAACGAGCGGCTATGATACATTTTCTGTTTAATATTATTGGTTCGGCAGTGACATTTGTATTATTGTTATTTGCACTGGATCCGTTTACAGACACGCTTATGGCAATGTCCGGAGGGAATGTGGCACGTGCTGTTGCAAATGCACATACATCCATGAAAATATTTGAAGTCGCTATTTTGTTCCCGTTCATGGGGTGGATCGTAAAGGCGACTTACAAAGTAGTTCCGGGTAAAGACGGGGATTCCGAAGACGAATATCAGCTTCTTTATATCGGTGGCAAACAGATCATTTCTCCGACGGCTGCCGTGCATGATGGGATCAAAGAGATTGAACATATGGGAAATATGGCGATCACGAATCTGAAACGAGGGATGGAAGCGCTTTGCAATAAGGATGAAGAAGCGATTCAGGAAGTATATAAGCGGGAGAAATATATTAATTTTTTAAACCATAAGATTACAGATTATCTTGTCCGGGCAAATGAGACAGAGCTTCCGCTTGCCGATGTGAATAAAATTGCGGGACTGTTCCATGTAGTGAACGATCTTGAGCGTATCGGGGATCATGCGGAAAATCTGGCGGATTCTGCAAAACGACGGATAGAAGAAAATGTGGAACTCAGTGAGAAAGCGCAAAAACAGTTGAAGGACATGATGGACAAGGTTGTAAAAATCTTCAACTATTCTTTGGATATGTTCGCCAGCAGCAATCCCGAACATATGAAAGAAGTATTACAGTTAGAAGATGAGATTGATGTAGATGAGAGAAAGCTTCAAAGATCTCATGTGAAACGGCTGACAAAAAACAAATGTACGCCGGAGGCGGGTATGATATTTTCTGATGCTGTGTCCGGTCTGGAACGAGTGGCAGACCATGCAACAAATATTGCATTTGCTATTATGGAACCGGACCAGAGTATGGCAGATGATGAAGAAGAATGGTAGAAGATTCGGGAAAAGTATGTCGGGAAAAGAATGCGCAAATAATACTTTACATTATTTTGACGGTGTGTTATACTTTCCAAGGTGATAAGCCGATGTTCGGTAACAGGATACTCCAGCCGTTACTTAATATCCGGCGGTAAATATAAGAGAAATAAAAGGAGGAAATCAAGATGATTTCAAAGGAAAAGAAAGAACAGATTATTAAAGATTTTGGAAGAACTGCAGGAGACACAGGTTCACCGGAGGTTCAGATCGCAATTCTTACAGCAAGAATCAATGAGCTGACAGAGCATTTTAAAGCAAATCCAAAGGATCACCACTCAAGAAGAGGTCTTCTTAAAATGGTAGGACAGAGACGTGGTCTTCTTGCATATCTTAAAAAAGTGGACATTGAGAGATACCGTACACTGATCGAGAGATTAGGATTACGTAAATAAGCGTATAGGTCAAACGAAAATAAGGAAAAAGACTCAAGCTGTTTATAAGCATGAGTCTTTTTTGTTGTTGGGGCCGTGTTTGACTTCGTCGTCGGTATCGTTTGAGTTTCGTCATGAGTTTCGTCGGCAAAAAAATTATGTGGAAAAATTTTTTCTCATATGATATAATATCTAAGATTGCGAGTAGTTATTAGCGAACCGAGACCACTGAAAAGTGTATTTGCTTATAAAGTTAAAAAGTATATTTTTCAGTAGTTTCGGAGATAACCGCTTGACAATAAATATTTTAAAACAAGGAGAAAACTATGTACAAAAAGTTTGAAATGGAATTAGCCGGAAGAACTCTTCGCATTGATGTAGACAGAGTGGCAAAGCAGGCGAACGGTGCAGTTCTTATGCACTATGGCGATACAACTGTACTTTGTACAGCAACTGCCTCAGAGAAACCAAGAGAAGGAATTGATTTCTTCCCATTAAGTGTTGAATATAATGAGAGATTGTATTCTGTAGGAAAGATTCCGGGTGGATTTAATAAGCGTGAGGGTAAGGCATCTGAAAATGCAATCCTTACCTGCCGTGTGATCGACCGCCCGATGAGACCGTTATTCCCAAAGGATTATCGTAACGATGTGACTTTAGAGAATCTTGTATTATCCGTAGATCAGGATTGTTCGCCGGAGCTTACGGCAATGCTTGGTGCGGCAATTGCAACAAGTATTTCAGATATTCCGTTTGACGGACCGATCTCTACAACACAGGTAGGTCTTGTAGACGGAGAGTTTGTCTTTAATCCGACAGCAGCACAGAAAGAAGTTTCAGAGATGGCTCTTACAGTAGCATCTACAAAAGAGAAAGTGATCATGA
The DNA here is from genome assembly GCA_963559605.1 of uncultured Lachnospiraceae bacterium. Lineage (GTDB taxonomy): Bacteria > Bacillota > Clostridia > Lachnospirales > Lachnospiraceae > Dorea_D. The sequence continues at coordinate 7,543 of CAUWLL010000037.1, read as the reverse complement.
TTGAAGCAGGTGCAAATGAAGTGCCGGAGAATCAGATGATCGACGCCATCTTTGCGGCACATGAGTTAAACCAGAAGGTTATTGCATTTATCGATACGATCGTAGCTGAGTGTGGAAAAGAAAAACACGCTTACGAAAGCTGCGCAGTGCCGGAAGAGTTGTTTGCGGCAATCAAAGAGATCGTTCCTCCTGCGGAGATGGAAGAGGCTGTATTTACAGATGAGAAGCAGGTAAGAGAAGAAAATATTCGTCAGATTACTGAAAAATTAGAGGAAGCATTTGCAGAAAATGAAGAGTGGATGGCAGTGCTTGGCGAGGCTGTTTATCAGTATCAGAAAAAGACTGTAAGAAAGATGATCTTAAAAGATCATAAGCGTCCGGACGGAAGAGCGATCGATCAGATTCGTACTCTTGCAGCAGAGACGGACTTAATTCCAAGAGTGCATGGCTCTGCTATGTTTACACGTGGACAGACACAGATCTGCACCATCACAACATTGGCTCCTCTTGCAGAGGCACAGAGATTAGACGGACTGGATGAGGCAGAGACATCTAAGAGATATATGCACCACTATAATTTCCCGTCTTATTCTGTGGGAGAGACAAGACCGTCCAGAGGACCGGGACGTCGTGAGATCGGACATGGAGCTCTTGCAGAGCGCGCCCTTGTACCGGTACTTCCAAGCGAGAGCGAGTTCCCATATGCGATCCGTACTGTATCTGAGACATTTGAATCCAATGGTTCTACCTCTCAGGCGAGTATCTGCGCATCTTCTATGTCACTGATGGCGGCAGGCGTACCGATCAAATCCGCGGTTGCAGGTATTTCCGCAGGACTTGTGACGGGAGATACAGACGACGATTATCTGGTACTTACAGATATTCAGGGACTTGAGGACTTCTTTGGAGATATGGACTTCAAGGTGGCAGGTACACATAAGGGTATCACGGCAATCCAGATGGATATTAAGATCCACGGACTTACAAGAGCTATCATTGAAGAGGCAATTGCCGCTACAAAGAAAGCAAGAACATATATCTTGGACGAGGTTATGAGTAAAGCAATTGCAGAGCCAAGACCGGAAGTCGGAGAGTATGCGCCAAAGATCATCCAGATGCAGATCGATCCGCAGAAGATCGGCGATGTAGTAGGACAGCGCGGCAAGACAATCAATGCGATTATCGAGCAGACAGGCGTTAAGATCGACATCACAGATGACGGAAATGTTTCTATTTGCGGAACAGATGCCGCAGGCATGGAAGAAGCAAGAAAGCTTATCCATGTAATCGTAACAGATTTTGAGGCAGGACAGGTTCTGGAAGGAACAGTCATCAGCATTAAGGAATTTGGTGCATTTGTAGAGTTTGCACCTGGAAAAGAAGGAATGGTACACATTTCTAAGATTTCCAAAGAAAGAGTCAACCATGTAGAAGATGTATTGACACTTGGCGATCATGTGAAAGTGGTATGTCTTGGAAAAGATAAAATGGGAAGATTCTCATTCTCAATGAAAGATGTAGCTGAATAAAACGTTAATTGAGGACGTAGCCCTTTTTAAAAGGGCTACGTCCTCAATTGCGTTTTGGGGTGTACCAAATTGTATTTTGACCTGTACCTAAATGAAAAAGGGGGTGTACCCAACGACCATTTACCGCAGGTTAATTTTTTTGAACGGAAATTAATAACGTGTCAATTGTGTGTATTTTCGAGAGATGTTATAGTAAACTTACAAAATATATTTTGAATTTAAGGCAAGAGAGGTGCTTGTGATGAGAATAGATGAGATTATCAAAAAGAAGCGGTTAGAGAAAGGATTGACACAGGAACAGGTGGCGGATTATCTGGGGGTAACAGCTCCGGCAGTGAATAAATGGGAGAAAGGAGTCTCTTATCCAGAGATTACGTTGCTTCCGGTGCTGGCAAGACTTCTCGGAACAGATTTGAATACTTTGCTTTCTTTTCAGGAAGATTTAACTCGCGAGGAGGTGGAAGAGATAACCGGACATATTACAGAAATAGCAGAGGCAGAGAGTTTTGAAGATGCGTACGCTTATGGAATGGGAAAAGTGGCAGAATATCCGAACTCTTATTATTTGATGTTGAGTGTGGGGGTTATATTAGAAAGTATTTTGCTTATGAAAGCAGACCCCAAGATAAACTATTTGAAAGAGCAGAGGGAAATCGAGAATTTATATCAAAGGGCGCTTGCTAGTTCAGAGGAATATGTCGTTATTCAGGCAAAAGCCATGTTAATTTCAAAATACCGGGAAAGAGAAGCATATGAGAAAGCACAGGAACTTATTGACACCTTTCCTGATGAAAGTCTTATAAATAAAGCACAAGTGCAGATCAGTACATGGGTCGCGCAGAAAAAGTACCAGGATGCGGGGGAGTTGGCAGAGCAGCAAATGATAAAATTGATCGGCGAAGTTTACGGGACACTTCTTACACTTATGGAGCTTGCTATTAAAGAGGAGCGTATCGATGATGCAAAAAGGATTGCTGGAATTTATAAGAATACTGCCATGAAATTTGAAATGTGGGAATACGGGTGGTATGTAGGAGATATTCAATTGTATACTTCTTTGCAGGACTGGGATAAATTCATAGAGACTATGGAGCGTATGCTTTTATCACTTAAGAAAGAATGGAGTCCGATTGGTTCTGTAATTTTTCATTATACTGATTTTGGTAAAAAGCAGGGAGAGGAAGATCTGCGAGGTATGCTTCGGGATATGATTTTAAACGGAGTTTATGCCGATGAGGAGACTGCGTTTTTAAAAGAAGATCCGAGATTTCAAGAAATGCTGGAAAGAGTGGATATTTATAAACTGCTTCCCGTGAAGTAGACAATTGAAAAAAACAAAATTTTCCTGCCGGCAGATAATCTACAGGAAGCTTTTTATAAAATATCCCCCCTTCTAGATAACAAGTTTTTACTATTTCACTTGTCTGTCTAGAAGGGAGTATATCAAAATTTTACGATAGTCCCGGTGAGTGTTTCTTCTTAAATCATCGATAAATGCTGAATAGCACCTTGATACCCCGGCTGCTTCTGCAGAATTTGACCCAGTTCCTTTTTAGCTATATCGAATTCTTTCAGCCCAATCATTGCAAGCCCAATCAAGTAGTGGCAGTAGGTATCGTTTCGATCCTGTATATTGCTTGGGAATACTTCGATTTCAGGAAGAGATACAGCGAAGTAATCATATCCGACTTTGTCGAACAGGTGCTTTTGTCCGAAAGCGAGCAGCTGATGATAGCATTTTCTTGCGGCAGCTGTATTGCCTAGCTTTTCATTTGCAAAGCCTTGATACAAGATCGTATCGGATGGCTGGTCGTTGTAGTAAAGAACGCTTGAAGGTTCATCCAATCCGACAGAGGCTGCAAGGTAATGGTTAGAAGCGGCTTCTTGCTCACCTTTTTCTTCGTAAGCAATTCCAAGATAGAAATCAGCGATGTTATCCTGTACGTTTGGCAGTTTTCCTTCTCCCAGATTTTGCGGATATGTTTTTGTCTTTTCCAATAAGCTGATTGCTTCATCATAATGCTTGCTGTTCAGAAGAAGAATTGCTTTCTGAGTCAGTGCATAGCGATATTGTGCGCTGACTTTTCCTTCTCCGCCTTCCCAAGGATGGAACTGGTGAGAGGTTAAGCATTCAAGGGCTTTGCCGTACTGTCCGGTGTTGTTGAGAAGCGTAATATATTCAAGATAAAGTGCATCCCGATAAGTAACAAGGTCAAGGTGTGCTTCCAAGACTTTTAAACGATCTTCGTTAGAATAACCTGCCTTTGCACAAAGCTGATCGTACTCAAGAAGGAAACGAGAGTAATCCGGATCAAGTTCTACTGCGCGCTTCATAGCAAAGAGCGCTTGGTCGATATCCTTTTCTTTGTTGTAATAAGCAATTGCAAGGTTGCGATAGCTTATTGCAAATGTTGGATCTTCTTCCGTGGAAAGAAGCCAGTACTTAATTGCCTTTTTGTTTTGCTTTTTGTCATACAGAAGACAACCTAAGTAGTAATGAGCACGCGGCGCTTTTTCCAATACGCGGATTGCACTTTCAAGAATTAGGATTTCTTCCGTACGGTTTGGGAAGCAGCATGCGTAATCAGCAGCTTCGCCGATTGTGTGTGCTTCTTTTGCGCTTTCAACATCTCCCAGCAATTCATAAATATAGCCTTTGTAATAGCCGATCATAGGAGATGTGGTATCGCAGGAGTTGAGGATCAATAAAGCATCTTTGTAGAATCCTGCTTTTGTGTAATCAAGAGCCAGTTCCAAGTAATTGTGAGCAGGTTCCCGCATTGTCCGTTTCCAATTATCAGAATCAGAAGAAACTATGGAGATTTCATAACGAATACCCATATCCAGTGGATCAATACGTTTGCTTTCTTCAAGGAAAGCATTGCTGTCCTGCCCGAGTGTGCGGAGAATGGTAGCCTTTAAAGTGCGGGCTTTCATATTGTGCCAGTTTCGGCTCATAGATTCGTCAATAAATTTTAACGCATCTTTGTAATTACCGCGCCTGCAAGAGAGCGCGGCTAACCAGTAGAAGCCGCTGCTCTGTGTCTCGTAGCTCCATGTTGCTTTATAGAAAGCGTCATAAGCTTCATCAAGCTTTCCGGTCATCACAAGTGAAAGACCAAGGTTAAAGTAACATTCTCCGTAGTATGGATTTGGATTTTTCCACGTTTGTTTTTCAATGGCGGTTTTGAATAATTTTATTGCCTCTTCGAAATTTCCGTGGCGATATTGTAATAATCCGTAGCCATTGTTCAGACGGATGTCGGAAGGATCTCTTTTCAAACCTTCCAAATAGTAATCGTCAGGAGAGAATGTGGCATGCCGGTATTGTTCTAAGTGAAGAGCTCCAAGATACAATTCCTCTGTTGATTTTAATTCAGACGGAGGAAGCAGAGGATCTGCCGGATCAGGAGTTGCCTCTAATTGTTCTTTGACTACTGTATAGGATACCAGTATGTTTCCATGTACGTCAGTAATCGCCAGTGTACAGCCGATTAAGCTGTCAAGTTCTGTTGCGAAAGCTGCGTCATAGATTTCGGTAGGTGAAAGGTCTGCCTGATCTGCAAATAAGGTTTCATCGTTTTTGCAGAGCTTAATCTGACACTGTGGAAATACACCGGAAGCATACGCTTTGATGATGCAGTTGTGACCTTCAAGCTCTAAGTTGACAGAAGCATCTTTCGTTGCATTTTTTACTCGGCCTACATGCTTATAAGGCATAAAATATTGTGTAAATGTTTTCTCTTCATAAGGTTTCAGCCACGTGAAATCCGGCTGATTATCTGCGTATACGCCGGTCATTAATTCGATATACGGTCCATCTTCGTCTGTAAGATTGCGGTCCCATGCTTGACCGAAGTCACTGTTTCCCCATGTCCATTGTTTTTTGCCGGGAGAAATATGGTGATCTGCTACATGGAGAAGACCGGCATCCAGCTTCTTATCATAGTTGCCGATAAAATCATAATCAGAATGAGCGGCCATATAAGAGGTAGGTACTTTAATATTCCGATAACAGGAGATGTCGACACCTGCGGAATAATCATATTTGTAATATTCGCCTGTTGCGATCGGGAAAGTAGAAACTGCCCGTTTTCCGTGGTCCATGACTGCATGGACATCCGGTGGGAATACAGAATATGTATTGTCGTTGACCGGAACGGCAGGGTTTGCCCACCAGAGGAAAGTCTGAGGGGTGTCTGTACGGTTGTAAAGCTGTCCTTTAATCTCGATATAAGCTTTGTCTGGATAGAGAGTGAAGGACGCCATTCCTTTTGTTCCGTACATTTTATCGATTTCGCTTACATATACCGTAGAAGAACCATCTTCGCGTTCTTCGAAATAAAAGTCAACCGGAGAATAGGTGGATGGACGATGATGCTGTGGCCAGTTAAATTCAATGCCTCCGGAGATCCAAGGACCGGTAAGCCCTACAAGTGCCGGTTTGATCACATGATTGTAATAGACGAAGTCATAGTTATTAGTTTTGTCTAAGGCTCGCTGGATTCGTCCGCCTAATTCGGGGAGAATCATAACCAGAAGATAGTCATTCTCCATATAAATTGCATGATACTCCACATCTTCTTTTTCGTCAGAGATTTTCTCAGTTACAGGCATAGGGTAAACCTTTCCGGTACTGCCTTGATAAGCGCGGTTTTCGAGGAAAAGAGGACTCTTCTCCGGTGCGGCTGGTTTGTATGTTGGGAGGACGATCTGTTCTTCCCAAACGCGTACGTTATTGTTTGCCATAATGATAGTACTCCTTTCTTATTTTAGGTAATTGCTTTTGTGCGATTCATGGACAATTACTTTGTTCTTGGTTTGTTATCTGTAGTTAGAATAGCATAAGAACATGAGAGATAAAATGGCATATACCATAAAAAGATGGACAATATTCCTCCTGGGTGCTATATTGTTTTCGAAGGAGTGAATAGAAAAATGACAGATGTAAACGGAAAATCAGATGGGTTTCGGGATGAAAAATATATGATCGTTCCAACGGAGTCTTTTGCAGAATATATGGCGCATCCTTTGATTCGAGCAGCATATCTTACGGATGTGGGTTTCTTTCCGAAAGCAAAAGAGCACTATCGGGAGAGAGAAGAGGGAGCCGATCAGTATATTTTAATCTATTGTACGGAAGGGAAAGGCGTCATAGAAGTAGAGGATCGAATATATAGATTAGAGAAATCAGATGCTTTTTGTATTCCGAGAAATGTCCGGCACAAATATTATGCGGACGAGAAAGAACCTTGGAGCATTTTATGGGTTCATTTTAAAGGAGATAATACGAACTATTTTCCGTTAGAAGAACGAAAAATAGTGCATATTAATTCCAGACATAGTGACAATCGTATGATGGTTTTGTTTAATTTGCTGTTCAGGGTATTGGAACGAAATTATACGATCGGAAATTTTATTTATATTTCTCAAGTATTGTCTTTAATCCTTTCGGAAATCTACTTTCGTGAAAAGGTGGATGAAAGCAGTGTTCAAGACCGACACGTTACAATGGTGATCCGTTATATGTACCAGCATTTGCGTGAAAGTCTTACTTTAGAAGAAATCTCCGAAGAAGTGCAGTTGTCAAAGAGTTATCTGAATGCGGTTTTTAAGGCACAGACAGGGAAATCTCCGGTAGAGTTTTTTATTCATTTAAAAATGCAGGAGGCATGTAAGCTTTTAAAATCTACAGATTATTATATTTATGAGGTGAGTTCTGAACTCGGGTATACAGACCAGTATTATTTTTCACGGATCTTTAAGAAAGTGGTAGGGGTGTCTCCGAAAGACTACAAGAATGGAGACTATTTTTATAGTGGATAATCATAGACGGAATGACAGTAATATTGTCCATCAAAGGATAACATATGGAATTTCATAGATGTAAGAGAAGTGTTATACTTTGAACATAGAATACAGGAAACAAAAAGATAAATATTAGATAGTATAAAGGAGGATTTTATAATGTCAGAAGTAAAATTACCAGAAAAAATGCTCGGAATGAAGCTTCC
>CAUWLL010000036.1:0-24790 GCA_963559605.1 uncultured Lachnospiraceae bacterium | reverse complement strand
ACCCCTCAAGAATGAGGGGAAGGGGAGTTGAAGTGTCGGAGACACTTTTTTATGCAATAGGAAATTACTCCGTAATGTTCCTATTACATAAAAAGCGCTCCGCACAGGAGGCGCACGCGCGCGAAGATGTAACATGTCGCAAGCGACCGCGCTCGGCGCGAGAATGTGCCTTGGCACATTCTTTTTATATAAATAATAGGAAATAATGCAGAAAAGGGAATAGAGACAGATGAAGAAGAGTACTTATGTGAAGGGATTAATATACGGTCTGACAGCAGGGGGGTTATGGGGGGGGGGGTTACAGGACCTTTGGGACAATACCTGTTTGATGAAGAAGGGATCGTGCCGGACTGGCTGGTGCCATATCGTTTGCTGGCGTCCGGGATTTTTATTCTGAGCGGGCTTTTTGTAAAGAGAGGCCCGGTTATTTTTGATGTGTGGAGGTGTAAAAGGGATGCGGTGCAGATGTTGGTATACAGTGTTGCCGGAATGATGACGGTACAGTATGTATTTTTTGTCGCTGTGGAGGCGTCTAACGGAGGAACGGCGACGGTTCTCCAATATACGAATCCGGTAATGATCATATTATATATGGTGGTGTTTAAAAAAGTGCGCCCGACAAAGAAAGAAGCGGCTGCGGTCATGCTGGCGCTGATCGGGATATTTTTATTATCTACCAATGGGAATCTGTATTCGCTTGTAATTACACCGAGAGGGTTGTTCCTGGGACTTTTGTGTGCATTTTTTACATGCCTTTATTCAATACTTCCGCAGAAGCTTCTGGAAAAATATGATGCGGTAAGTGTGTGCGGATGGTCTATGCTTGTGGGAGGGATTGTGTTATCATTATGGAAACGGCCGTGGACGATTGGCGGCGGAGATGTGAAAGTGTTGGGATTATTTCTGGTTCTGGTATTTCTCGGGACGATTCTTCCATTTGCCCTGTCCTTACTTTCGATTCCGATTATCGGACCCATGTATGCAAATGTGCTTGCCAGCATTGAGCCCGTAGTTGCGTCTCTCCTTACTTTTTTCTTTCTGGGAACAACGTTTGGAGGGTTCGAACTTCTCGGATTTGCATTGATCATTGTGATGATTCTCATACTGTCACTGAATAAAAACGAAGAATAATAAAGAAAGAGGTGTTACGATGGCGAAATACGTAATGGCGCTGGATGCGGGAACGACCAGCAACCGCTGTATCTTATTTAATGAAAAGGGAGAAATCTGTAGCCTTGCACAGAAAGAATTTACGCAGTATTTTCCGAAACCGGGCTGGGTGGAGCATGATGCGAAAGAAATCTGGTCAACACAACTTGGAGTGGCGGTGGAGGCTATGAGCAAGATTGAGGCGTCGGCATCGGATATTGCCGCGATAGGCATTACCAACCAGAGAGAGACGGTCATCGTGTGGGATAAGCGCACCGGAGAGCCGATCTGTCCGGCGATCGTATGGCAGTGCAGAAGAACGGCAGAGTATTGCGACAGCCTGAAGGCGCAAGGGTATACGGAAATGATTCGCAAGAAAACAGGACTGATCATTGATGCGTATTTTTCCGGGACAAAGATCAAATGGATCCTGGAGCATGTAGAGGGGGCAAGAGAGAAAGCGGAGGCAGGAGAATTACTGTTCGGAACGGTAGAGACTTGGCTCATCTGGAAACTTACCAAGGGAAGTGTTCATGTGACAGATTATTCCAACGCATCCAGAACGATGTTGTTTAATATTAATACGTTGGAATGGGATGAAGAAATTTTAGATTTATTAGATATTCCGTTATCAATGCTTCCGGAGGCAAAGCCCTCCAGTTGTCTGTATGGAAAGGTGGACGCTTCTTACTTTGGCGGGGAGATTCCGATCGGAGGAGCGGCAGGAGATCAGCAGTCCGCGTTGTTCGGGCAGACGTGTTTTGGCGCGGGAGAAGCAAAGAATACGTATGGTACCGGATGTTTTCTTCTGATGAATACGGGAGAAAAACCTGTGTTTTCCAAGAGTGGACTGGTGACTACAATTGCCTGGGGGCTTGACGGGAAAGTGAATTATGCTCTGGAAGGTTCTATTTTTGTTGCCGGGGCTGCGATCCAATGGCTTCGGGACGAGCTGCGGCTCATTGATTCGGCAGAGGATTCGGAATATATGGCGCAGAAGGTAAAAGACTGTGGCGGATGTTATGTAGTGCCCGCATTTACAGGACTTGGCGCTCCGCACTGGGATCAATATGCAAGAGGAACGATCGTGGGACTTACAAGAGGTGTGAACAAATATCATATTATTCGGGCAACGCTGGAGTCGCTGGCATATCAAGTTTACGATGTGCTAAAAGCCATGGAGTCGGACTCCGGTATTAACTTAAGCGCCCTGAAGGTGGATGGTGGAGCAAGCGCCAATAATTTCCTTATGCAGACACAGGCAGATATTATAGGCGCGCCGGTGAAGCGTCCGCAGTGTATCGAGACAACCGCCATGGGGGCAGCGTATCTTGCAGGGCTTGCAGTGGGGTACTGGAAGAATAAAGAGGACGTGATGAAAAACTGGGCGGTGGATAAGGTATTAGAACCGCAGATTTCAAAAGAAGAGAGAGAAAAACGACTCAAAGGCTGGAATAAGGCGGTAAAATGTGCATTTGGCTGGGCGAAAGAAGAGGAGTAGACAGAGATATGGAGACAATAAATATAAAATGCGGTGTCTGTGAGAATCAGTGTGAATTGGAAGTGCAGGCAGAGGATGGCGAGGTGCTGGATGTTATGGGGAATCGTTGCCTGAAAGGATTTTCTTATGCTCAGAGAGCGGTGTATGAACAAACAGAAGAAAAGTTGTGATTGTGCAAAATGGACAGAAAATCAACTTTTGAGTGGACATTTCTGTAAAAATATAATAGAATATTTCTATTGAAAGAAATTGAAGGAATACTCAAGCAACGAAAAGAAGGGAGAAAAGTTTCATGAAAGGAAATGTTATCGTAGGACAGTCCGGCGGACCTACAGCAGCAATTAATTCAAGCCTTGCGGGGGTTTACCGTACGGCAAAAGACCGTGGAGCAAAGAAAGTATACGGAATGCTTCACGGTATCCAAGGATTATTGGAGGAAAAATACATCGATCTGTCGGAACATATTACTACAGAGTTAGACGCAGAGTTATTGAAGAGAACTCCGGCGGCTTTCCTTGGTTCCTGCCGCTATAAATTGCCGGAGATTCATGAGGACAGAGATTTATACGACAAAATTTTTGACATCTTGAATAAACTTGAGATTGAAGCGTTTATTTATATCGGCGGTAATGATTCTATGGATACGATCAAGAAGCTGTCTGATTATGCGATCATTACAGGTCATCCGACAAGATTTATCGGATGTCCGAAGACCATTGATAATGACTTGGCTCTTACAGACCACACACCGGGATACGGAAGTGCCGCAAAATATATCGGAACGTCTATGAAAGAGATCATACGCGACAGTTTCTGTCTGGAGTACAGCAAAGGTCTTGTGACAATTGTGGAGGTTATGGGACGTAATGCCGGATGGCTGACAGGAGCGGCTGCGCTGGCGCAGGGCGAGGATTGTGAAGGACCGGATATGATCTATCTTCCTGAGCTCCCGTTTGATATTGTAGATTTCCGCGACAGAGTAAAAGCTCTGCTTGAGAAAAAAACATCGGTAGTAGTCGCTATTTCCGAGGGTATCTGCACAGAAGACGGAAAATATGTATGCGAACTCGGAAACAGTGTTGATTTCGTGGATGCGTTCGGACACAAGCAATTATCAGGAACAGCGGCGTATCTTGCAAGCTATATTGCTGGAGAGATTGGATGCAAGACTCGTGCGATCGAGCTCAGTACTTTGCAGAGAGCGGCTTCCCACTGCTCTTCCCGTGTGGATATTCTGGAAGCATACCAGGTTGGAGGAGCTGCGGTAAAAGCGGCTGATGAGGGTGACTCCGGTAAGATGGTTGTGCTTCAGAGATTATCTGACGATCCGTACCAGTGTGGAACAGAAGTGAAAGACGTGCATAAGATTGCCAATGACGAAAAGCTTGTTCCAAGAGACTGGGTAAGCAAAGACGGTACATACGTAACGAGTGAGTTTGTTTCCTATGTAAAACCACTGATCCAAGGAGACGTATCTCCGGTCATGGTAGACGGTATCCCGAGACATCTTCTGACTCCGAAGGAGTTAAGCCAGAGATAAAATTGAGAAAAGTGTTTATGAATGAAAGAGCAGGCGGTAGAGCCTGCTCTTTTGTAGTATAGGAGAAGGCAAACAGGACCGATATGGCTAGAGGTGTAATGAAAAAGAGACATTTTGCCGTGCTTGAGAAGAAAATATGAAAAAGTTGTACAAAAAACACTGGTTAAAACTGTAAAAAATAGATGAAATGTAAAGGAAAAGAGACAAAAGGGACTTGAGTCCTAGAAATAAAAAGGGACATATGTCATAATCTTGATAGTAAGTCGTTTCTGTAGAAGAAGAAGGAGGAAAAACATTATGAAAAAAAGACTTATTGCATTATTACTTACGGGAGCAATGGTATTTTCGCTTGCAGCTTGCGGTTCTGATAAGAAGAGCGAAGACAAAGGCGACAAAGGCGGAGAAGGAGATATGAATGTAGCCATGGTTACAGACTCCGGAGATATTACGGACCAGAGCTTCAACCAGACAACATACGAGACATGTAAAGCATGGGCAGAGAAGAACAAAGTAGAGTTCAAGTATTTTAAGCCGGAGAGTGACTCTGATGAAGCGAGAAGCGCAAGTATCGATCAGGCAGTTGCAGAAGGTGCAAACGTAGTTGTACTTCCGGGATATTTATTTGCAAAATCTGTAGTAGATCAGTCCAAGACATATCCAGATGTAAAATTCGTTGCACTTGACATGGGCGAAGGAGAACTCGACGGAGTAGAAAAAGGATACAGAGCAGACAATGTATACTGTGCAACATATCAGGAAGAACTTTCCGGTTATATGGCAGGTGTTGCAGCAGTGAAATTAGGAAATAAACACCTTGGATTCTTAGGCGGTATGGCAGTTCCGGCAGTACAGCGTTTTGGATACGGATTCGTACAGGGAGCTGATGCGGCAGCGAAAGAGCTCGGAATCGAGAAAGAAGTTCAGGTTGAATATGTATGTGGCGGACAGTTCTACGGCGATGCCGACATCACAGCTTACATGGATACATGGTACAGCTCCAAAGGCGTAGAGGCAGTATTTGCATGTGGCGGCGGTATCTATACATCAGCAGTAGAAGCAGCTCAGAAGACAGGCGGCAAAGTGATCGGCGTTGACTCTGACCAGTCAGGAATCATCGGAAAAGACATTACGATCACATCTGCAATGAAAGGTCTTGCGACAACCGTTGATATGGTATTGACAGACATTAAAGCAGGTAAATGGGAAGATCACGCAGGTAAGATCGATAACCTCGGTATCGTTTCTGAAAATCCGGAAGAAAACTATGTACAGCTTCCGATGGAAACAACACAGTGGGGCGACGGATTTACACAGGATGATTACAAAGCTCTTGTAAAATCCATGCTTGACGGTGAAGTAAAAGTTTCTAACGATACAACGGCTATGCCAAAGACAACAATTAAAGTAACAGATTACGGCAGCATTAAATAAATAGTATTCTGGAAGCGAAGGAGCAGGCAACTTATCCTGCTCCTTTTCTGAACTATCCAGTAAGTAAAATAGTGAGAGGAGGTATGTAAAGAATGGAAAAGTATGCGATTGAGATGGTGAATATCACAAAGCGATTTCCTGGTATCATTGCAAACGACAATATTACTTTACAACTGAAAAAAGGTGAGATTCACGCGCTCCTGGGAGAAAACGGCGCGGGAAAATCTACTCTGATGAGTGTGCTTTTCGGGTTGTATCAGCCGGAAGAAGGCGAGATTCGAAAAGATGGGCAGAAGGTGGAGATCAACGATCCGAACGATGCGAACGATCTCGGGATCGGAATGGTGCACCAGCACTTTAAATTGGTAGAATGTTTCAGCGTATTGGACAACATTATTCTCGGTGTAGAGACGACAAAAGGCGGATTTTTACAGAAGGAAGAGGCAAAAAAGAAAGTAGTTGCGCTTTCTGAAAAATATGGACTTTTTGTAGATCCGGACGCTTTAGTGGAAGATATTACGGTAGGTATGCAGCAGAGAACGGAAATTCTGAAGATGCTCTATCGTGACAATGAGATTTTGATTTTTGACGAGCCGACGGCAGTTCTGACTCCGCAGGAGATCCAGGAACTGATGGCGATCATGAAGAGCCTTGCGGCAGAAGGAAAAAGTATTCTTTTCATCACGCATAAGCTGGCGGAGATCATGCAGGTTGCAGATCGATGCAGCGTACTTAGAAAAGGAAAATATATCGGAACAGTGGATATTAAAGATACAACGCCGGAGAAACTTTCTTCCATGATGGTAGGGCGCGATGTAAACTTTGTAGTAGAGAAGAAACCGTGCGAGCCCGGCGAAGTGGTGCTGGACGTACAGGGAATGACGGTGGCTTCTAAGCATCATAAGAAGAACGCAATAAACAATGTTTCCCTACAGGTAAGAAGAGGAGAGATTGTTTGTATCGCGGGAATCGACGGCAATGGCCAGACGGAATTTGTGTATGGGTTATCTGGTCTGGAACCTTTGAAATCAGGAACGATCAAGATGAACGGAGAAGACATTACGCATATGTCCATCCGAAATCGTCTCACATCGGGAATGAGCCATATTCCAGAAGATCGTCACAAACATGGGCTCGTTCTCGACTATTCTCTGGAGGACAACATCGTACTTCAGAGGTATTTTGAGCCGGAATTTACGAACAAGGCGGGATTTTTGAAACGCAGATCTATCCGGGAATATGCAAACCGTCTTATTGAGCAGTACGACGTGCGTTCTGGGCAGGGAGCGATCACAAAGGCGCGTTCCATGTCAGGAGGAAATCAGCAAAAAGCGATCATTGCCCGCGAGATCGATAAGAATCCGGAACTTCTTATTGCAGTACAGCCGACCCGAGGTCTGGACGTCGGAGCGATCGAATACATCCACAAACAACTGGTGGCACAGAGAGATGCGGGAAAAGGCGTTCTTCTTGTAAGTTTAGAATTAGATGAAGTAATGAACGTATCCGATCGTATTCTTGTCATGTTTGAAGGCGAGATCGTAGGAGAATTCGATCCGAAGAAAGTTACTGTAGAAGAACTGGGTCTCTACATGGCAGGTTCTAAGAGAAAGGAGACAGGAGCAAATGAATAAGAAGAAACAAAGCTTGATTAGAAATGACGGATTCCAGACAATTCTTGCGTCTTTAATCTGTATTTTACTCGGTGTGCTCGTAGGATATGTCGTTCTTCTTGTGATCAATCCGAGTGGAGCAGGCGAAGCGATCGTTTCTATTTTGAAGAACTATTTTTATTACCCAAGTTCTGTGGCGGTCATGAAATATTTAGGTACGACGCTTGTGAAAGCTTCGGCACTTCTCATGTGTGGTCTTTCCGTATTATTTGCCAATAAAGTAGGTCTTTTCAATATCGGAGCGGCAGGACAGTATGTAGTCGGCGCCGGCGCATGTATTTACTTTGCGGCAGCCTTGAAGATGCCTTGGTATGTATGCCTTCTGGCAGCGGTCATTGTTGCGGCGTTAGTCGGTGGAATTTCCGGAGTTTTAAAGGCATACTTTAACGTGAACGAAGTTATCTCCTGTATCATGCTGAACTGGATCGGTCTTTACTGTGTGAATATGCTTCTTTCTACTGTGAAAGAGCCGTCCACACCTTATACAGTGAAACTTGGAAGTGTGAATAAGGGCGCTCTGATTCCGAATGCGGGACTGGACAAACTGTTTTCCAACAATGAGTTCGTGACAATTGGAATCCCTCTTGCGGTACTCATGGCAATCCTTGTATGGATTTTCATGGAAAAAACAAAATTCGGTTATGAATTAAAAGCGACAGGTATGAACAAAAACGCAGCAAAATACTGTGGTATGAAAGAAAAGAAAAATACGATCGTCACAATGATGATAGCAGGCGGTCTTGCAGGTATGGGAGCAGGAATCTTCTACTTGAGCGGAATCGAGCAGTGGATGGTGCAGATGACCAGCGTCCCTGCAATGGGCTTCAATGGAATCGCGGCTGCGTTCCTCGGTGGATTAAGCCCGGTCGGAACAATCTTCTCTTCCTACTTTATCCAGCACATCACAAGTGGTGGAAGCTATGTGGATAAGACGATGTACTGTACACAGATTTCCGATCTGATGATCGCGTTCATCATTTACCTTTGCGGTTTCGTATTATTCTTCAAGCTCTGGCTGAACAGGTATCTTGATAAGAGAGACGAAAAACGTGCGGCGATGGCAGAGAAAGGAGGAGAGGCATAATGTTGTTATTAGTTCAATATACATTGATATTCGCTTCCGTTCTTGTGCTGGTAGCACTCGGCGGATGTTTCTCAGAGCATAGCGGTGTCATTAATATCGGTTTGGAAGGCATTATGGTTATGGGAGCCTTAGGCGGCGCCCTGATGATGAAATTCCTCTCCGGAGACATGGCGGCTCCACTCGTGATCTTACTTGTGATTCTTGCCAGTGTACTTGTGGGTATCGTCTGCTCCCTTCTTCTCGGAGTTGCGGCGATCCGTTTCAAAGCGGATCAGACGCTGATTGGAACAGCGATCAACCTCCTCGGACCGGCAGCGGCGGTTGTAATTGTAAGAGCGATCAATATGGCAGAAAGCGTAGACAACGTGTCTTCAACAGTAGCGTACGGACATGCGCAGAAAGCGTTTCTGGTGAACATCGGTAAATTTGAGTTTAACTGGTTTATGCTGATTGCTTTCCTAGTCCTGATCGTTTCTTATATTGTACTTTATAAGACAAAATTCGGACTTCGTCTTTGTGCATGCGGTGAGCATCCGCAGGCAGCGGACTCTGTAGGTATCAACGTTTACAAAATGCGCTATGCAGGCGTGATCATTTCCGGCGCGCTCGGAGGACTCGGAGGACTCGTATATATTACGGCGGGCGTCAGTGAATGGAAATTTGAAAATGGTGTGGCAGGTTTTGGATTCCTTGCACTTGCGGTTATGATCTTTGGACAGTGGAAGCCTCTTGACATCGGTCTTGCGGCGTTGTTATTCGGACTTTTCCGTGCACTTTCCAATGTATATACGGGATTTGACGCGCTCGTGGCATTGAAGCTTCCGAGTACAGTTTATAACATGCTTCCGTATATCATCTCCTTGATCGTTCTTGTATTCGTATCTAAGAAGTCAAGGGCGCCGAAGGCAGAAGGTATCCCATACGACAAGGGACAGAGATAGAAAGGTGGAGATCAGATGAAAAATTATTCAGAAGATGCTAGCAGACAGTATCATATTCAGGTAGCAAACGGCGAAGTCGGACGTTATGTGATCATGCCAGGGGATCCGAAACGGTGTGAGAAGATCGCAAAGTATTTTGATGATCCGGTCTTGATCGCGGATAACAGAGAATATATCACTTACACAGGAACATTGGACGGTGTGAAAGTAAGCGTAACTTCCACGGGAATCGGCGGACCGTCTGCTTCCATTGCTATGGAAGAATTATATCGCTGCGGTGCGGACACATTTATTCGGATCGGCACATGTGGCGGCATGCAGACAGAAGTAAAAAGCGGAGATGTCGTTGTGGCAACAGGGGCGATCCGCATGGAAGGAACAAGCAGGGAATATGCTCCGATGGAATTTCCGGCAGTTGCAGACCTTTCAGTTACCAACGCCCTTGTGGCAGCGGCGAAAGAGAAGGACTATCCGTTCCACACAGGCGTAGTGCAGTGTAAGGATGCTTTCTACGGACAACATGAACCGGAGACGAAACCGGTATCTTACGAATTGATGAACAAATGGGAAGCTTGGAAGCGTCTCGGCTGTCTTGCTTCCGAAATGGAATCCGCAGCGATGTTTATCGTGGCAAGTTACTTGAAGGTAAGAGCCGGATCTTGCTTCCTTGTTGTGGCAAACCAGGAGAGAGAAAAATTAGGCTTGGAAAACCCGGTTGTACACGATACAGATATGGCGATCCAAGTTGCGGTAGAAGCGATCCGTAAACTGATCAAGAAAGATAATAAGTAGAGCAGGAGTGAAAAGATGAATATAAAAGAAATGTTAAAACATGTAGACCATACCCTTCTTTCTCAGGCGGCGACATGGGAAGAGATCAAAGCGATCTGTGACGACGCGATGGAGTATGAGACGGCTTCCGTCTGCATTCCGCCAAGTTATGTAAAAGAAGCGGCAGAATATATGAAAGGGAAAGTGGCAGTATGTACGGTCATCGGATTCCCGAACGGATATATGACAACGAAGACAAAAGAATTCGAGACAAAGGATGCAATCGCAAACGGCGCATCGGAGATCGATATGGTGATCAATATCGGCTGGGTAAAAGATCAGAAATACGATCTTGTAGAAGAGGAAATCCGCACATTGAAGAATGCGTGCGGCGATAAAATCTTAAAAGTTATTATCGAGACCTGCCTTCTCACAGAAGAAGAAAAAATCAAAATGTGTGAAGTTGTGACAAATGCCGGAGCAGACTATATCAAGACATCTACAGGATTCTCCAAAGCAGGAGCGACATTTGCGGATATTGAACTTTTCTCAAAACATATCGGAGCAGATGTGAAGATGAAAGCGGCAGGCGGAATCTCTACGCTTGACGATGCAGAGAAATTCCTGGAACTTGGGGCTGACAGGCTCGGTACAAGCCGTATGATCAAACTTGTGAAAAATGAGGAAGCGTCAGGATACTAGAATCGGAGGTGCAGTATGGACAGAAAAACAATAGAAACACTGATTGAGACGGCGATCGAGCAACTTGCTTACTCTTATACGCCCTATTCTCATTTTAAAGTCGGAGCGGCATTGTTATCCAAAGATGGGAAAATCTTTACCGGATGTAATATCGAAAACGCATCCTACACGCCGACAAACTGTGCGGAGAGAACCGCATTTTTCAAGGCGGTAAGCGAAGGAGTCCG
Organism: uncultured Lachnospiraceae bacterium; assembly: GCA_963559605.1. Taxonomy (GTDB): domain Bacteria; phylum Bacillota; class Clostridia; order Lachnospirales; family Lachnospiraceae; genus Dorea_D. Next base: position 13,771 of record CAUWLL010000036.1, on the reverse strand, counting down.
GGAATTTTCTGCCATCTGCATTGTAGGCGGAGAGGAAGGTGTTCTCACAGAATATGCGGCACCGTGCGGTGTCTGCCGTCAGGTGATGGAAGAATTTTGCGATCCGGACACCTTTCAGATTATCCTTGCGACAGGAAAAGAGCAGTACGATATTTATACGCTTTCTCAGCTTCTTCCGCTTGGATTCGGTCCGAAGAATTTGGGAAACGTATAAGGAAGTGGAGAGGTGATCATGACAACAGAAGAATTAAAAAGGCTGCCCAAAATAGAATTACATTGCCATCTGGATGGTTCCCTTGGACAGGAATTGATGCAGATGCGGCTGGGAAGACCGGTATCAAAAGAAGAACTTTCCGTTTCCGAAACTTGCGAGAGTCTTAATGAGTATCTGGAAAAATTCGAACTTCCGGGGCGCTCTATCATGGATGAAACCGGGCTTTACTGCGCAGGATATGATGTACTGCGTACCATGAGCATGGAGAATGTCTGTTATGCAGAAATTCGGTTTGCGCCGCTGCTGTCTGTGACGGACACCATGGGGGTGCGGCAGATTTTAAAGGCTCTGCTGGCAGGACTTGAAAAAGGCAAAGAGGATTTTCAGATTGCATATAATGTGATCGTATGCGCCATGCGTCATCACAGCGAGGAGAGCAACTATGAGATGCTGAAAATTGCAAAGGAATTTCTTGGAAAAGGAGTCTGTGCTGCGGATCTTGCCGGAGCGGAAGCGCTCTATCCGATGTCGGAATTCATGGGACTCTTTGAGAAAGTAAGTGAACTTGGTATGCCGTTCACGATCCATGCGGGGGAACAGGGAAGCGCGGAGAATATTGAGGATGCCATCCGGGTCGGAGCAAAAAGAATCGGACATGGTATCGCTATGAGAGGCAATAAAGAATTGCAGGCGCTTGTAAAAGAGAGGGAGATCGCGGTAGAGATGTGCCCGATCAGTAACCTTCAGACGAAAGCAGTAAAAAGTACGAAAGAATATCCGTTGCGGGAGTTTCTCGATGCAGGTATTCTTGTGACCGTCAATACGGATAACCGCACAGTGAGTGACACATCGCTTACAAAAGAGCTTGCATTTATCCAGAATACCTATGGTGTTTCGGACGAGGAGATTCTGTTGCTTATGAAGAATGCGGTGAAGGCGGCTTTTACAGACGAGCAGACAAAAGCAGAACTTTATGAGAGGTTAGCAAAAAGACAGGGTGTTTTGACAGGAGGAAAAGCAGATGCATCAATATAAAAGAGTGTTTGTGATCGTTCTGGATTCGCTGGGGATCGGCGCTATGCCGGATTCTCCGAAATTCGGGGACGAGAACGTAGATACATTCGGACATATTTTGGAAAAAAGAGGTTCCTTGAATATCCCGAATCTCGCAAAGTTAGGAATGCTGAATCTCCACACGGCAGGTGAGATGAAGGGTGTGGAGAAACCGTTGGGACGTTTCATGCGTCTTGGGGAGACAAGTAACGGCAAAGACACCATGACCGGACATTGGGAGATGATGGGGATCAAGACGGAGAAACCGTTCCAGACATTTACAGATACGGGATTTCCGCCGGAACTGATAGAAGAATTGGAAAAACGCTGCGGGAAACGCGTCATTGGAAACAAAAGCGCCAGTGGAACGGAGATCATCGAGGAACTGGGCGAGGAAGAAATCAACACGGGAGCGATGATCGTCTATACATCTGCGGATTCCGTATTACAGATCTGCGGCAACGAAGAGACGTTTGATCTTCAGAACCTGTACCGTTGCTGCGAGATTGCAAGAGAGATTACGATGAAAGACGAGTGGCGTGTGGGGCGCGTCATCGCAAGACCTTATATCGGTAAGAAAAAAGGTGAGTTCAAACGGACAAGCAACCGTCATGACTACGCGTTGAAACCGACGGGGAAAACTGCGCTGAATGCGTTGAAAGACGAAGGTTTTGACGTGATCGGTGTAGGTAAGATCAACGATATTTTCTGCGGAGAAGGAATCACAGAAACTTATCATTCCGACAGTTCGGTACACGGAATGGAGCAGACGATCGAAGTGAGTAAAAAGGACTTCCGAGGACTTTGCTTCGTGAATCTGGTAGATTTCGATGCGCTTTGGGGACATAGAAGAGACGTGGAAGGATATGCGAAAGAGATCGAGAAATTCGATCAGAATCTGGGAATTCTTTTAGAACAATTGAAAGAGGACGATCTGCTTATCCTGACAGCGGATCATGGAAACGATCCGACTTACAGCGGCACAGATCATACAAGAGAATATGTACCATTCATCGCCTATGCAAAACAGATGGAAGAAGGCGGAGCAATTGCAAATGAGGATACGTTTGCGGTGATCGGAGCGACCGTTGCAGAGAATTTCGGTGTACAGATGCCGGAAGGGACGATCGGTCATTCCATCTTGGAACAATTAGTATAAGACAAGAAGGTTAAGGCAAGTGAACAAAGAATGTATGAAAAAAATCATCATGGCAATCGTGGGAATTGTATTTGTCGGTGTCGGAGTCGCTTTCAATGCGGCGGCGGCGCTTGGAAACGATCCGGTCGGTATCGTTTATGACGGACTTAGGAACGCGGCAAATCTTTCGTCTACGCAGCTTGGAATGGCATCCAATTTTGTGAATCTCGTGCTTGCGGTCGTTGTGTTTTTCGGCAATCGGCATTACGTCAACATCGGAACGTTCATCTATATTATTCCGTACGGATTTTGTGTGGATATGGGAGGAAAACTCTATCACCTTCTCTTTCGCGCAAATGAGCTGCCAATCCAGATCCTAGGTGCGGCGACGGGATGTTTTCTTCTTTATTTCGGCGTATCACTCTATATAACGGCGGACATTGGACTTGATCCGTTTACCGGACTTGTGATGGTGATCCGTGATAAAGTCGGGAAGGAGTTTCAGGTTGTAAAAATCTGTTTTGACATTGGCTGCATCGTTCTTGGATTTGTGCTCGGCGGAAAGCTGGGAGTGATTACGATTATCACTGCGTTGGCGGCAGGACCGCTCATCCAATTTATGACAAGGCTTATGCAAAAAAGGAGGGGGAAGTAGATGAAACCGAATTACTTGTATGAGATATTGCCTTTTTTAAAAGATGCGGAAAAGACGAGGCAGGAACAGTTTGTTGAATATTTTAAGACGGCGCCGCTTTGGTTGTTGGACTCGTTAAAGGTGGAAGAACTCCCGGAGAATGCCGTTTTTATCAGAGAGAATGCGCCTGCGGATAAGATTTACATTATTCTGAAAGGGATCATCAAAGCGACCGACTCTCGTATTTTCGGAATTTCTTATGATTTTATGATGTTTAATCGTGTACATGCCTTCGGAGGAATGGAATATATCATGGATTTTTCAAAATATCGGACGACACTTAGTACAGTGACAAAATGTACGGTCGTTACGATTCCCATGAATATCTATGGGAAATGGCTTTCCACGGACATTAAGGCTATGAAACACGAAGCAAAACTGCTCGGCCAGTATCTTCTGGAGGAGGCAAGAAACAGTAGGTTGTTCTTGTTCCTGCAAGGTTCGGACCGTCTGGCGCTTTTATTTGTAGAGCGCTATGAAAAATACAATCGAAACGGGATTCTTTATGTACGGGGCAACAGACAGGATCTGGCGGATGAAACAGGACTCTGTGTGAAAAGTATCAGCCGTGCGGTGAAGAAATTCCAGGAAGACGATCTGATCTCCAAAGAGGGGAATCAGATCATGGTAAATAAAAAGCAGTATGAGGGATTGAAGGAAATCCTTGCCCTGAAAATAGACAGAGGTTAAGAAAGAAGGGGAAAGAAAAATGAACGAAGTTTATGAAAAATTACAGACATGTTTGAAAAGTGTGAGAGACAAAACAGACTTTCAGCCGAAGGTAGCGCTTATTTTAGGTTCCGGACTCGGCGATTATGCAGATGAGATCAAGATTGAGACAACGATCGATTACACAGAGATTGAAGACTTCCCGACATCTACGGTTGCGGGACATAAAGGAAGATTTGTGTTTGGTTATGTAGGAGAAGTTCCGGTTGTGATCATGCAGGGAAGAGTCCACTTCTACGAAGGCTATCCGATGTCAGATGTAGTACTTCCGACCCGTCTGATGAAATTGATGGGGGCGGAGAAACTGATCTTGACAAATGCGGCAGGCGGTGTGAATTTTGATTTCAAACCGGGAGAGTTCATGTTGATCACAGATCATATTACGACTTATGTTCCAAGTCCGCTGATCGGAGAGAATATAGAGGAACTCGGCGCTCGTTTCCCGGATATGAGCGAAGTATACAGCAAACGTCTTTGTGATATGATCAAAGGCGAGGCGGAGAAACTGGGGATCAAGCTTCAGGAAGGCGTGTACATGCAGTTTACAGGTCCGGCTTATGAGACTCCGGCAGAAATCCGCATGAGTAGAACACTTGGTGCAGATGCAGTAGGCATGAGTACGGCATGTGAGGCGCTTACAGCCCGTCACATGGGGATGGAAACGTGTGGAATTTCCTGTATCACAAACCTCGCGGCAGGAATGTCTAAGGAGGAATTGAACCATAAGGAAGTGCAGGAGACGGCAGATCGTGTAGCTGTACAGTTCAAGAGCCTGATCACGGCGATCGTGGAACACATTTAAGGTATAAAACGAGAAGCAAGGCGGTGTTTTCGCCTTTCTTCTCATTTTAAAATAAATCACCAAAAATCAGCGATTATTTTTGTGACATTTTTTGGTTCGAAAGTGCTTGCGCTTTTGGACAATATCCCGTAATATAAAATCACTCTATAGAGTCTTGGAATCTAAATTATTTATTATCAAAATTTCAGAACAAATCATTTTACTTCATTTTATTTCCAAAAAGAAACAATAGGCATACTTACGAAGGAGAGGTGGTGCAGTTGACGCCAAAAGAAGGTTATGACGTGTTGCGGTTTATTGAGCATAATCGGACATGCTATGTCAGTTCTGAATACGTAAAAGGGAAACCATTGGTGAAATATTTGAAATACCATCCTTGTATTTCCAAAAAGCAATTATTCGGATGGATGCGTATTCTGGCAAAACAGTTATCACAGTTTCATAAATGCAGGGGAAATCCGTGTTATCGGTATGTGAATCCATATAGCATTATCGTGTCGGAGGACAGAGAGATTTATTTTCTGGACATGGCGTCGTCATCTAACGAAGAAGAACTCCAAAATATGCAAAGGAGGGTTGTGCGGGAATACTTCCTGCCGAAAGACGAGCCGTATTATCAGACTGTCAGTGTATCTCTCGATTTATACGGTCTTGGCAGGACGTTTCAGTATTTGCTGGCAGAAACAGAGCAGGAACCGCAGTTAAAAAACAGCGAGATTGTAAAACTTCAAAGATTGATCTCAAGATGTCTGAACAGACATTCTAAAAAAGCATTTCAAAAAGTTTCAGATATTCAAAAATATATTCCTGAATACAGACAATCAAAAGAAAAAAAGCATTCAGATAAGCGGATTTTGATTCCGGCAGCGCTTATTGTTCTACTGGGGGTAGGGATTTCACTATTCCCGGGAAAGGAGGAAACGAGAGCGGAAGAAATAACAGATGCCGCAGGAGAACCGACAGAGAAGACGGCAAGACAGGGAGAGTCGGAAGAAGAAAAAGTACAGGAAGAAGTGTATGGGGCAGACAGCAACTATAAGATGGAGCTGGGTGTTATATATTTTCTGGAAATGCAGGATTACGCAAAGAGCCGAGAGTGTTTTGAAGCGGTGGAAGACAGTGGGCTGGCTGAAAATCTGGCAACGATTTCAGAGCGCATGGCGGGTGGCAGTGTGGCGGATGACAGACTTAGAGAGGCGCTTCAAGAGATTCGGGGAGAGCTGAAAGAACTGGGGGACGAGAACTATTATCGCTTGGTACTGAAAGGTTATACTTGTCTGGAAGAGGAAGAAGATGCCCGGAGCTTTCTGAGTTTGGGAGAAGAGTATTTGCAGATGGGAATATCAGAGAATATTTCTGATATTGCAGAGGATATGGCTGTGGCATATGAGAAGACCGGGCAGCCGGACAAGGCAGTTAGTATGTATGAGTTACAGTTGAAAGAAGAGCAGGATCAGGCAGTCAAAGAAAGTATTTACGGAAAGATGGCAGAACTTTCTTTGGAAGCGGAAAAACCCGATCAGGCACAGAAGATCTTACGGGAGGGGATTCGGGAATTTTCGGATTCTGCAAAACTCAGAATGGAGTATATACGGGTACAGTGCCAAGACAGAGAGATTGGCAGAGATATTTGTCAAAAGACCATTGAAGAGTCTGTAAAGGCAGTCCCTGAACTGCGAAAAGATACAGAGTTTCAGAAGTTGATGAAAGAAAATGGATTTCAGGTGAAAGGAGAGAAAGTATGGGGAAACGAATAAAAAGTGTGGCGCTCTTGTGTGTGATTTTATCTTTGATCTATACACAGCACTCGGCGATCAGTTATGCAGAGACTGACGTGGGGAAACAGACAGAAGGAGGTAAATCTGAAAACATAGAAGGAGAAGGCGGAAACAAAGAACCGGAGAAGCCGGAGAAACCGGAAGGAGAAGACGGAGACAAAGAGCCGGAGAAGCCGGAGAAACCGGAAGGAGAAGACGGGGATAAAGAGCCGGAGAAACCGGAGAAACCGGAAGGGGAAGACGGGGATAAAGAACCGGAGAAGCCGGAGAAACCGGAAGGAGAAGACGGAGACAAAGAGCCGGAGAAACCGGAGAAACCGGAAGGGGAAGACGGAGATAAAGAGCCGGAGAAGCCGGAGAAACCGATGATAAAAAAATTCTCTGTAAAGGTTCCGAAAGCAGCCGGAAATTCCGGGTATTATACAGAAAAGCCGGATATTCAGATTGTTCACAACAGTGAGTGTGGAGTGACAAAGTACTATCTGAAAAAAGGAGAACAGTTTTGGGTACGGGGGAGTATTAAGGAAAAAGGACGTAAGGCGGAGATTTCGGGCGAACGATTGGAAGACGGGGAATATGTGCTTGTGGTCTGGATGGAAGATGATGCGAAAAAACGCTTAGAAGAGATGACTCTGGAGAAAACATTAAAGATTGATTCCCGGGAGCCGGATGTGCAAATGCATGTACAAGGGGGATTTGATGCGTGGCATAAAGGAGCAGTGAAACTGTATGCAGAGGGAACGGACGCATATAGCGGTGTGAAAAAACTTTCGTGTTATGTGAACGGAGCATTTGTGGGAGATATAAAAGGAGCAAAGGGAAGTTTTGAAATTACAGAGAGTTCTGTTCTTGGAAACGGTGTTGAAGTTATGGTAGTAGCAGAGGACAGAGCGGGAAAAGAAAGCAGCCGGATAAAAAACCTGTATATAGATAACATTGCTCCCGAAGCAGAGATCGGGGGAGCGAAAGACTACATGATTACCGGAAAACCACTGAATATTACGTATAAAGTACAGGATGAGAACATTTTGAGCGAATTTGCGGCGAGAATAAAGCGGGAGGACGAGAAAGGAAGGAAATCGTTGTTATTGGCTCCGGATTGGCAGAAAACAAAAAGCGGAAGAAAGACTGTGCAGAAGTTGACCCAAGACGGAATCTATCGGTTATCTGTCTTTGCAATAGATAAATCCGGGCAGAAAACAGAGAAAAACATGCAGGTGATCATTGACCGGGAGAATCCGGTTATCCGAGGCATCGAAGAGTTGGACGGGAGGCATCTGAAAAGCTTTTGCTGGGACATTCCTGCGGAAGATACCGTACAGGATTTTACAACTTATACATATGAGATACTGTTAAATGGAAAGCCTTATCACAGGGGAGAGAAAGTGACCGTTGAACGAGACCATGTGCTGGAAGTGAGAGCAAAAGATGCAGCCGGGAATCGGGCAAAGGCGCAGGCGAGATTTAAAGTAGACCATACAGCGCCGGAGATCCGGTTTATGGATGTGGAGGAAGGAGAAGCATATGAAGAAAAATGTACGGTTAAAGTGGGACTTAGAAATGCAGAGGATACAATCCAACGAGTACAGATTAACGGAGAAGACCAGAAGATTCATCCCAGAAGTCAGACCTGTCGTTATACGGTGCAAGAACATCAGGATTATGAGATAAAAGTAACGGCAGTCGACCGGGCTGGAAACTGTTCGGAAAAAAGTGTTTCGTTCACTGTGATGCCGAAAAAGACATTGATCCAGAAAATTGCAGAGCCGGTGATAAAGACATTTACCGGAGAGACAAAGGTTAAAGAGAAAACAGATGCCGAAGAACCAGAAACGTCAAAACAGACGCTTCCGATAAAAAAGACGGTTGTTACGGTAGCGGCTGTTATGTGTTTGCTGGCTGTGGCAGGCGGATTGTGCTATAGGAGAGAACACGAGGAAGAGGAGGAAGAAGAATTGTAGATAAAAGGCAGAAAGAGAAGGCGTTCCCTTCTCTTCTGCTAAAATCCGGTTATTTCAAAAACATATGAATCAGCTTGTCATGGATTTTTCTGTATGGCTGATACCGCATAGGAAGATCTATCCATGTTTTTTTATCTACGATACTTTTGTAGTGAGAAAAAGTCTGAAAGCCGTCTTTTCCATGGTAAGAGCCCATGCCGCTTTCGCCGAAACCGCCAAAGCCCATCTCGCTGGTGGCCAGATGTATGATGGTGTCGTTGATGCAGCCGCCGCCAAATCTACAGTGTTCTGTAATTTTTTTCGCTGTAGATTTATGAGATGTGAAAATGTAAAGCGCAAGTGGATGTGCCATGGCATTGATTTTTTGGATTGCCTGCTCCGTCGAGTCAAAGGTCAGTACAGGAAGTACCGGACCGAAGATCTCTTCTTGCATAACGGCATCGGAAAAGGTTACGTTATCCATAACTGTAGGTTCGATTTTTAAAGTAGTCCGGTCGGTTCTTCCTCCGTATACTACTTTTTCGTGTTCTATAAGTCTGACAATACGGTCAAAATGTTTTTCGTTGATGATCTTACCGTATTTTTTGTTTGTCAGAGGGTCTGATTTAAACTGCTTTTTGATCTGGCGTTTTATTTCGCTGACCAATCGGTCTTTGACAGTTTTGTCACAGTAAATGTAATCGGGAGCTACGCAGGTCTGTCCGCAGTTTAAGTATTTTCCGAAGACGATTCTTCGTGCAGCAAGCTTAATGTTGGCGCTTTTATCAACAATGCAGGGACTTTTTCCGCCAAGCTCCAAAGTGACAGGGGTCAGGCGTTCAGAAGCATGCTTCATCACTTCTTTGCCGACAGACTGGCTTCCGGTGAAGAAGATATAGTCAAAGTGTTCATTTAAAAGGCAGGTGTTTTCTGCACGTCCTCCTGTGACAACGGATACATATTTTTTATCAAAACACGTTTCGATCATATTTTTGATGAGTTCACTTGTGTGAGGAGAATACGCGCTTGGCTTGATGATCGCAGTATTTCCGGCGGCAATGGCATCCACAAGAGGATCGATTGTCAGGAGAAAAGGATAATTCCAAGGACTCATGATCAAAGTGACTCCGTATGGAGACGGTTTTTTGAAGTTTCTGGAGTGAAACTGGGCAAGTTGAGTGCGAACCCTTTGCTCTTTTGCCAGAGAGTGGATATGTTTGAGCATGTAGCTGATTTCACTCAATACAAGACCGGATTCGCACATATAGCTTTCAAAAGCGCTTTTCCCAAGATCGTGCTCGATGGCGGCACTTATTTCTGCCTCGTGGGTTTGAATGTAGGTTTTCAGTTTTTTTAGTGCGTGGATTCTAAATGCAATATTCAATGTAACGCCGGTAGAGAAAAAACTTCTCTGGGCGTCTACGGTTTGTTTGATTTCGGATGCTGTCATAGCTACCGTCCTTTCAGTTTTTATTGTGCTTTGTTATGAGTGGCTGTGTCGGAAAAGGCATCTTCGTCCATCAGCATGTAGTAGAATTTTTCCCAGTCTTTTGCGGTCATAAGAACCGGAACGGGGTAGAGTGGATTTGCTTCTTTTTCTGCGTAATGAGAGAGTTTGGGAATATCCTCTTCTTTTATTTCTTTTATAGTATTTCCGATTCCGAAGCGCATCTTCATTTCTTTGATGGCATCGATAAACGCGCCTGCTGCCTGTTCTACAGGAGTTTCCTTGTGGGCAATCCCGGCGGATACTGCAAGTTTATATAATTTTTTGTGAATCGATGCGCCGTATTCTTCCAGTACATGGGGGAGAAGGATTGCGTTTGCAAGTCCGTGAGGGATATTGTATTCTCCGCCCAGAGAGTGAGCGACGGCGTGTACGTATCCGACGTAAGATTTGGTAAATGCACATCCTGCGTAGTAGGAAGCATGCAGCATGTTTCTTCTGGCATCGATGTCCGTCCCGTCGGTGTATACTTTGTCGATATTTTCAAAAATAAGTTTTACTGCCAGCAGAGCGTCTTTTCTTGTTCCGTATGTAGTGGAATTGCCGATATAAGCCTCTACGGCATGTGTCAGTGCATCCATGCCGGTGGTCGCAGTAATAGACGGTGGGAGACTTAGCGTTACTTTCGGGTCTAGGACTGCGTACCTTGGAATCAGAGGGAAGTCATTGATTGCGTATTTATGCCTTGTCTCAGCGTCTGTAATGACTGCGGCAAGGGTGGTCTCGCTTCCGGTTCCGGCAGTAGTAGGAACAGCTATGAGAAGAGGCAGTCTTTTGTGTATTTTCAAAATGCCTTTCATTTTGGCGAGAGATTTTTTGGGTTTTGCAATACGCGCGCCCACAGCTTTCGCACAGTCCATACTGGAACCGCCGCCGAAACCGATAATGACGTCGCACCCGTTTTTATGATAGAGCTCCAGCGCTTCTGCTACGTTGACCGTAGTTGGATTGGCAACCGTTTTGTCGTATATTGTATATGGAAGGCTGTGCTCGGACAGAGTTTTTTTCAATCGCTTTGTAAGCCCGAGGTTTGTAATTCCGGTATCGGTAATGATCAGTAGATCTTAAAGACTGTCTGGAACGTTCTGCAATATGCTTTTTTTAATGGATTCATAGTAATCTATCCTTTCATTTTGAGTTTCAAAATAAATATACGCTCAGAAAAAAAGATTGTCAATCACTAAGTGGCGCTTTGTTCTACACGTATTTGCAGTTCGGTAATGTGTTCCTGTACATTTTCTGCCTGATGGATGTCCACCCACAAAAGCTCCAGAACCGGGCCGGAAAAGGTGAGATGGTGTTTGGAAGCGTAGTCTGCAAGTTTTGGGAAATACGTTTTGTGCTGGTGAGAATCGCCGTGATAACTGACAGACAAGTAGCGTCCGGTGGCTAAGGTGGAGTCTCCTGCCTTATCAATAATAAATACACCCTCATATTCGTGATACCTGGCTTCTTGCGCCATTTTAAGCGGCAGCAGGGAACCGATACGATTGTTTCCGATGATATAGAGATGTTTTTTGTCTCTATTCAACAGCTGCTTGATCAGCATATCCATTTCTTCGTCTGTATGGAACGGCTCTTTGATAATGTGGCATCGACGGGCAGAAAAGTTCTTCTCTATGACAGTTCCGACGGTTTGTGACTGCGCGTCCTTTAAGGTGGAAAGTCTTTGGGAAACATTTTCTTTTAACTGCTCTAAGGATTCTATCTGGCTTTCTATGGCAGAAAGTTCTTCCGTCAGCAGTTCTTTCGTAGAATCGATGCTGCGGTTATTCATGTATTTTTGTATTTTTTCCATGGGGAAATGAAGCCTTCTCAAGTCTCGTATGACATTCAGCCGCCAAAGGTCGGTCAGACCATACATACGGTAACCGTTTTCACCGCGCATAGGCTGAAGAAGTCCTAATTCTTCATAGTAGCGTAAAGAGTCGGGACCGATATGATACAGTTTGGATATTTCGCCGATTTTATAATATTCTTTCATTTGGGTTCCTCACTTTTATATCAAGTATTTTGAAAATGTTTAAAAATCCTCTTGACCTTAGTATTATACCAAGGTTTAGACTAAATGTGTAGAAATTAAAAGAAAGTCATTAGAAAAGTTTCAAAGAAAAGAGGTTTTAAAATGAGGCTTGAAGGTAAATCGTTAAAAGGCGATTTTTTAAAGTTTATTATTCCGTCGATTATCGCACAGTTAGTGTTTTCTCTGTATACGATGGTGGATGGGATCTTTGTGGCAAGGGGTGTATCTGAGGTGGCGCTTACGGCGGTAAATATATCCATGCCGTTTAGCGTGGGAATGTTTTCGGTTGCCCTGTTGTTTGCGGTGGGAAATTCTACGATCGTGGCAATCTTGATCGGGCAGGGAGAGAAAGAGAGAGCCAATCAGGTATTTACTCAGAATATTGTGATATTGTGTGTTTTATCGGTGGTTGTTACGGTATTGGTATTGGTGTTTTTAGAACCGTTTGCGAGATTTTTAGGCGCTACGGATAATATCCTTCCATATGCCAAAGATTATATCGGGACGATTGCGCCGTTTGCATTGGCGTATATGCTGTCGTACTCTTTTGAGACACTTATTAAGACGGATGGCTATCCAAAACTGGCTACAATTTATGTGACCTGTGGCGCGCTGTTAAATTGTATTTTGGATTATCTGATGGTCATAGTCTGGGACTGGGGAGTGAAAGGAGCGGCATTTGCTACCGGACTTTCCCAGGCGATAGTTATCGTCCTGTATCTGTGGCATTTCCTTGGTCCAAAAGGAACGATTAAATTTGCAAAATTCCGTTTCCATATGCCGACAGTATGGCGGCAGGTAAAAAACGGAATGTCTTCCGGAGTGACCGAGCTTTCGGGCGGAATTATTATTTTCTTCTTTAACTTAGCTATTCTCAAATATATTTCTGAGGATGCGTTGGTGAGTTATACGATCATTTCCTATGTCAATACGATTGTCGTTATGTCCATGACGGGAATCGCCCAGGGGGCACAACCGCTTATCAGTTATTACTTCGGAAAAGGGGAGCCTCAGAAATACAAAAAACTGTTTCGATACGGTATGGTATCGGCGGCAATATTTTCTGTTGTGGTTACGGGAGTGTGTTATTTTGGAGCAGGAGGAATTGTAAGTATTTTCCTGGGAGCCGGGCAGGAAGAACTGGCGGCATATTCGGTGAATGTATTCCGTATATTTATCCTGTCGTTTTTACTGGCTGGTTATAATGTGGTTATCGGCGGATACTTTGCATCGATAGAAAAAGCAGGTTTTGCCACTGCTGTATCATTGATTCGAAGCCTTGTGGCTTTGGTAGGCTGCATGGGTATACTGATCATGTGCTTCGGAGGCGAAGGGCTCTGGTGGGCGCCGCTTATGGCAGAGGGGATCTGTCTTCTGTTTTCAGTCTATGCGGTTATAAGATTTGGGAAAATTCGTGAAATAGATGCAGTATAAAGGACATTTTAGGGTGTGGCAGTCCGGTAAAAAACCGGGTTGTCACATCAGATAAAAGGGGTTCAAATAAAAAAGATTCAAATAAAAAAATAAAAAAAATTCAAAAAAAGACTTGATTTTTGGAAAAAACTTGGTATAATAAATTTTGTTCGTTAAAGATATTGCGGGATGGTGTAATGGCAGCACAGCAGACTCTGACTCTGTTAGTAGGGGTTCAAATCCCTTTCCCGTAGTTCCTTGGCAGGGGCGCCGGATAGGTAAGTACAAATATCCGGTTACTTTATCGGAGTGTGGCTCAGCTTGGTAGAGCGCTACGTTCGGGACGTAGAGGTCGCGTGTTCGAATCACGTCACTCCGATTTTTTGTTGGGATACTGGAATGCTTGAATATATAGGCATTCCAGTTTTTTTTGGTGCGCCTTGCGGCGCACGTCGCTAATGGGTGAAAGTCCCTAATCCG
>CAUWLL010000035.1:0-26738 GCA_963559605.1 uncultured Lachnospiraceae bacterium | reverse complement strand
GCTGTATGTGCGGCATTATTTGTAAGAGGGTTTCTTGGAATTTAATATATAATTTCTGATTCAAGATCCCTGTGTAAGTTTAGTTAAACAATTTAAAAAGATACTATATGGTAATGGAAAATGATAGATGAAAGGAGAAAGCCAAATGCATAAAACAACAAAAAAACTTACTTTATCAGCCATGTTTATAGCGGTTGGTATGGTTCTGCCTTTTTTGACAGGACAAATTCAGCAAATTGGAAATATGTTGCTTCCGATGCATCTTCCAGTTATTCTGTGCGGCTTGATATGCGGATGGCAGTACGGAGCATTAGTCGGTTTTATTCTTCCGTTTCTGCGTTCGGTTACATTCGGGATGCCGCCTTTGTTCCCTACAGCCATTGCGATGGCATTTGAATTAGCTACTTACGGATTGGTTATAGGATTTATCTATGGACGTTCTCACTGGCAATGTTTGATTTCTCTATATAGATCGCTGATTGCGGCTATGATCGCAGGGCGAATTGTTTGGGGCATTGTCCAGATTGTATTGCTTGGACTAATTGGAAAATCTTTTACATGGCAGATGTTTATAGCAGGGGCCTTGTTAAACGCCGTTCCTGGAATTCTTGTGCAGTTGACATTAATTCCTACTATTATGGTCGCATTAAATCGTACGGGTTTGGTAATTTTTCAGAGAAAGCAGCCGTTAGAAAATTTGGCTGTTCGGTAAATAAAAATGTTGATACAAGATATTGCAGAATTACTTCTAACCGAAATAAAACAGCGAAGCACGTTGGTGCTCGCCATTGACGGCAGATGTGCTGCGGGTAAAACCACCCTTGCAGCACACCTTGCCGAACTGTGTGATTGCAACGTCATTCATATGGATCATTTTTTCCTGCCCTGGAAACAGAATACAATGGAACATTCACAACAGGCAGGAGAAAATATGGATTATGTGCGATTTCGTGAAGAGATTTTGATTCCGCTACATGAAGGAAGGAAATTTTCTTACCGGCCTTTCAACTGCCATAAGCAGGAAATGGGAAAACCTATTTTAGTATTTCCAAAAAATGTTACGATCGTGGAAGGTTCTTATTCCTGTCACCCGGTTTTAAAAAAATATTACGATTTATCGGTTTTTTTGGATGTAGAAGCAAAAAAACAAATACAACGTATTCGCCTGCGAAACGGTGAGGACGGCGTTCTAATGTTTCAAGAGAGATGGATTCCGATGGAGAACACCTATTTTCATTCGTTCCGTATTCAGGAAAAATGTGATTTATATTTTAAAACTTAAAGAAGACATCAATTTACTTACTCAAGTTGCTTGACATTTAATTTCTATAGATGTATCATCTAACCTCGGAAGGCAAGGGCGTCTATGATGTGATAGAAAAATCGCATAAAAGGTGTTTTTGCCTTTTTTGCGTGTAATCCTCAAAAGATGACAAATCGTCATCTGTACAGTTGGAAGAAGGGAGTGTGAGGAGAGGTTATGATGAATGATTTAACCGTAGGTAAGCCCGAAGCTGTATTATGGAAATTTTGTATTCCTTTGTTTGGAAGCATCGTATTCCAGCAGCTTTATAATATTGCAGACGGTTTTGTTGCAGGAAAGTTTATAGGTGAAAATGCACTGGCAGCAGTAGGGAATAGTTATGAGATTACGCTGATATTTATAGCATTTGCCTTCGGCTGCAACATGGGGTGTTCTGTTATTGTGTCACAGTTCTTTGGAGCGAGAAGATACGAAAATATGAAGACTGCTGTTTATACAGCGATGATTACCAGTGCAATGATATGTATTGTTCTAATGGTTTGCGGTCTGCTTTTTTGCGATTCATTGCTTGGAATGATCAATACACCGGAAGAATTGCTTGGTGATTCTAAAATATATCTGGATATTTATATTTTAGGGCTTCCGTTTGTCTTTTTTTATAATATCACAACGGGAATTTTTTCAGCATTGGGAGACTCCAAAACACCCTTTTATTTTCTGGCAGCTTCATCCACATCGAATATTGCTGTGGATATCCTGTTCGTTACAGTTTTTCATATGGGAGTAGCAGGGGTTGCCTGGGCAACTTTTCTGTGTCAGGGAGTTAGCTGTGTACTTGCTGTTTTTGTTGTCTTTTGAAGATTGAAAGGAATAGAAACAGACAGGATTCCATTATTTTCATTTGATATTCTAAAAAGAATTATGACAGTTGCAGTTCCGAGTATTTTACAGCAGAGTTTTATCTCTGTGGGCAATATTATCATTCAGGGAACAATTAACGGATTTGGTCCGAGTGTTATGGCTGGATATTCAGCAGCGGTAAAGCTTAATAACCTTGTAATCACTTCATTTACAACCCTTGGAAATGGTATTTCAAATTATACGGCGCAGAATATCGGAGCTGGGAAGCTGCCACGTATACGGGAAGGGTTCAAGGCAGGGATTAAGATGGTCTGGATGCTTAGCGCACCGCTGTTTGTGCTTTATTTCTTTGCGGGAAAATGGGTTTTGTATGCTTTTATTGATGAACCGACTGCATTGACGCTTCAAACAGGTATCGAATTCTTGAGGATTCTGTCCCCGTTTTATTTTGTGATTTCTATGAAGTTTGTTGCTGATGGCATACTGCGTGGAGCCGGAATGATGGGAAAATTTATGGTTACAACCTTTCTGGATCTGATTTTGAGAGTTGGAATTGCTGTCCTGTTATCTCGAACAATTTTGGGAACCACAGGCATTTGGTGTGCATGGCCAATAGGCTGGATTGTTGCAGTTATACTTTCTCTGGCGTTCTATAAATCCGGCAGATGGAATGACCTGGAAAAAGTCGAGTCGGGAAAAAGGATGAGTGAAAAATTAAAAAAAGGGATTGACAAATGATTTTTCCGGGTGTATTATCCAACACGTAAAGGCAAAGGCGTCTTTGAGATGAAATTCTCAGAGGCGCTTTTTACTTTATAAAATTAAAATAGATGCAATTTGATTCAAAAGGCAAGGGCGTCTTGAGTGTTGCTAAAGCATCCGTAGGAAGCTGCCGGTGGCAGGTTCTGCAGGTGCAGGGAAAAGTACCATGAAAGACAACCTTGCCTTTTTATTTTCAAATTGGAAGGAGTGACATTATGAAGAATGTTTCAGAATTTTTTGGATGTAAAGTTTTTGACGACAGAGTGATGAAAGCAAATTTGTCAGCAAAGGTTTATCAATCTTTGAGAAAAACCATTGACGAAGGTGCAAAGCTTGATATTAGCGTGGCCAATGCAGTTGCAGCAGCTATGAAAGACTGGGCAGTTGCAAATGGAGCTACTCACTATACACACTGGTTCCAGCCTCTTACCGGCGTAACAGCAGAAAAGCATGACAGCTTCATTTCTCCATCCCCGGACGGCGGCGTGATTATGGAATTCTCCGGAAAGGAACTGATCAAAGGCGAACCGGATGCATCTTCTTTCCCATCTGGAGGACTTCGGGCTACTTTTGAGGCAAGAGGATATACAGCATGGGATCCTACCTCTTATGCGTTTATCAAAGGGAAAACATTATGTATTCCTACAGCGTTCTGTTCCTATGGCGGAGAGGCACTGGATAAAAAAACTCCGTTGCTTCGTTCTATGGAAGCTTTGAATAAGCAGGCGCTTCGTATTCTTCATCTGTTTGGAAATGATGATGTGAAACGTGTCCGTACATCGGTAGGACCGGAACAGGAATATTTCATCATTACAAAGGAAATGTATGAACAGAGAAAAGATCTTCGATTTACAGGACGCACCCTTTTTGGTGCGAAGCCGCCAAAGGGACAGGAGATGGATGATCACTACTTTGGCGTGATTAAGCCAAGAGTTGCGGCTTATATGGAAGAACTGAATGAGGAACTCTGGAAACTGGGAATTCTGGCTAAGACAGAACATAATGAAGTGGCTCCGGCACAGCATGAGCTTGCCCCTATTTATACGACAACAAATATTGCGACAGACCATAACCAGTTAACCATGGAGATCATGCAGAAAGTGGCAGCAAAGCATGGACTTGTATGTCTGCTTCATGAAAAGCCATTTGCCGGAGTAAACGGTAGTGGAAAACATAATAACTGGTCTCTTGCGACAGATAAAGGCGTGAATCTGTTATCTCCGGGAGAGACACCGTATGAAAATGCACAGTTTTTATTATTCCTGTGTGCAGTGATCAAAGCAGTGGACGATTATCAGGATCTGCTCCGCCTTTCTGTTGCAACAGCAGGAAATGACCACAGACTTGGTGCGAATGAAGCACCTCCGGCAGTGGTATCTATTTTCCTTGGAGATGAATTAAATGCGGTGCTTGAAGCGATTGAAACGGATACTCCATACGCAGGAACGAAAAAGGCACAGATGAAGCTTGGTGTGGATGTGCTTCCAAAATTCAACCGTGATACTACAGACCGTAACCGTACATCACCTTTTGCATTTACCGGAAATAAATTTGAGTTCCGTATGTTGGGTTCTTCTAACAGCATTGCATGTGCAAACATCATGCTGAACAGCGCAGTAGCAGAAAGCCTGAAAATTTATGCGGATAGACTGGAAAAAGCGGAAAACTTTGAAGATGCATTACATGAAATGATCCGAAAGACCATCAAAGACCACAAGCATATCATTTTCAACGGAAATGGTTACGATGATACATGGATCAAGGAAGCAACGGAAGAGAGAGGGCTTCTCAACTACCGTACAACACCGGATTGTATGCCGCACCTGCTGGATGAAAAGAATGTACAGATGCTGACAGGCCATAAGGTATTTTCTAAAGCTGAGC
This sequence comes from uncultured Lachnospiraceae bacterium, assembly GCA_963559605.1. Lineage (GTDB taxonomy): Bacteria > Bacillota > Clostridia > Lachnospirales > Lachnospiraceae > Dorea_D. The sequence goes on along the minus strand of CAUWLL010000035.1, from coordinate 21,967 downwards.
TGAAATCAAGATGTGAGATTATGCTGGAAAACTATTGCAAGACAGTGCTGATTGAGGCAAATACCATGATTGATATGGCAAAAACAGAGATTGCTCCGGCGGTAAGTGCATATGTACTGGAGCTTGCCAATACAGCAGCAGCGAAAAAAGCAGCTGATGCTTCTATTTCCTGTAGTTATGAAGCGGGGCTGCTGAAGAAACTGGCAAGACTTGAAGACCAGATTGCGGTTAAAGCCGATGAACTGGATGATGCAGTGATGAAGCTTAAGGATGCCGGAGACATTGAATCAGAATCTTATATGATTCGTGATGTTGTCTTAAGTAAAATGGGTGAACTCCGAGTTGCCTGTGACGAGGCAGAAACAATGACAGCAAAAAAATACTGGCCATTCCCAACCTATGGCGATTTACTGTTTGGCGTAAAATAACGTATCAGCAGGAAAGGACGCTTGCGTATTTTCACCTGATACGTTAGCGATAGAATCGAAGATTCTAGAGCATAAAAAAATACAGAAAGAAGGAATGTTTATGACTTACAGTGCAGTTAACACAATTTGGGTATTGATTGGAGCAGCATTAGTGTTCTTCATGCAGGCGGGATTCTCCATGTGTGAAGCCGGATTTACCAGAGCAAAGAATACAGGAAATATTTTGATGAAGAACCTGATGGATTTTTGTATCGGTAACCAGCCTTTTGGCTGGTAGGGTTCGGGCTGATGTTTGGCAGCGGCTCTGCGATCATAGGAACCTTTGATCCATTGATTCGTGGAGATTACAGTCACATTTTGCCGGCGGGGTTCCGTTATGGACATTTGCAATCTTCCAGACTGTTTTTTGTGCGACATCTGCAACAATCGTGTTCGGAGCAATGGCTGAGAGAACAAAATTCAGTGCATACTGCATTTATTCAGCAGCGATTTCTCTTTTAATCTACCCGATTTCAGGGCACTGGATTTGGGGCGGAGGATGGCTTTCACAGATAGGCTTTCATGATTTTGCAGGTTCTACAGCCGTACATATGGTAGGCGGTATCTGTGCATTGATCGGAGCCAAAATTTTAGGACCTCGTATCGGAAAATATGGTAAAGATGGAAAACCACGAGCTATCCTCGGACATAATCTTACTTTTGCAGCACTTGGTGTATTTATCCTCTGGTTCTGTTGGTTTGGCTTCAATGGTGCATCTACTGTAGGTATGGACAGCGATGCTTTGATGGAAACAGCAGGAAGAGTATTTTTCAACACAAATAAAGGTAAGAACCGGAGAAGAAGGATTTGATGCTCTTCAGGACGTAGAATAAAATCAGAATGGATAGAAACTAAATATTGTAAAGGCATTTGAGAAAAGAGAAGTAGTACAGGTGATCACTTACAGCGAAGGTGGAACAGTGAGAGCCACGCAGCAGAGCCTGTATGAATAACACTTTTTAAGCTGCAATCCGAACAGGATTTCCTTAGTAGGTGCGACGTTACGTCAAGCGTTAATGGCAGAACCATGAAAAGGTTTGGAAAAGAGAAAAAAGATAGGTGGCACCGCGAGCACAGCACTTGCCCTATAGAATGCTGAATTACTAGATTTACGGAGGTAGATTTATATGTGTTCTATTATGGGTTATTGCAGCCGCAGTGCTGCCTTTGATGTTTTTATGAAAGGATTTGAGAAGACCATATCAAGAGGTCCGGATGATACACGTGTGGTTGAAACAGGTGATGGCCTTCTTGGATTCCACAGATTATCAATCATGGGATTAACTCCATCCGGTATGCAGCCATTTAAGTATGGGAACAGTTATGTGGTCTGTAATGGAGAAATTTATGGATTTGAGAAGCTGAAAGAAGAACTGTCAGTAAAATATACATTTGAAAGTGAATCGGACTGCGAGATACTTTTGCCGTTATATCAGGAATACGGTACAGACATGTTTGACATGATTGATGCGGAGTTTGCCTGCATCATCTACGATGGGGAAGCAAGAGAATTTATCGCGGCAAGAGATCCGATTGGAATCCGTCCATTGTATTATGGATATGATAAAGAAGGTGCTGTTATATTTGCCAGTGAAGCGAAAAATATGGTAGGACTTGCGGAGAAGATCATGCCGTTTCCACCGGGACATTATTATAAGGGCGGTCAGTTTATCTGCTACTGTGACATTGCTAAAGTAGATACGGTTTGTCATGATGATCTGGAGACAGTCTGCAAGAGTATTCATGATAAGCTTGTGGCTGGCGTGGAAAAACGTCTTGTAGCTGATGCAAAGGTAGGCTTCCTGCTTTCCGGCGGACTGGATTCTTCTTTGGTGTGCGCGATTGCAGCAAAGAAAAGTAAGGAACGGATTAAGACATTTGCGATTGGTATGAGTGAAGATGCCATTGACTTAAAATATGCAAAACAGGTGGCAGATTATATTGGAAGTGATCATACAGAGGTTTATATGACACCGGATGAAGTGCTTTCTTCGCTGGAAACAGTCATTCAGTTGTTGGGAACCTATGATATTACCACAATCCGTGCATCCATGGGTATGTATCTGGTGTGTAAGGCAATCCATGAACAGACCGATATCCGTGTCCTTTTGACCGGTGAGATTTCTGATGAATTGTTTGGTTATAAATATACGGACTTTGCACCGGATGCGAGAGCCTTTCAAGAGGAATCACAGAAACGAATCCATGAACTTCATATGTATGATGTTCTCCGTGCGGACCGTTGTATCTCCGTAAACTCGCTGGAAGCAAGAGTTCCGTTTGGTGATCTGGATTTTGTAAAATATGTGATGGCAGTAGACCCGGAATTAAAGCTGAATACTTATGGAAAAGGAAAATATCTGCTCCGTCATGCGTTTGAACAGGGTGGTTATCTGCCGGATGAGATTCTTTGGAGAGAAAAAGCTGCATTTTCAGATGCTGTTGGACATTCCATGGTTGATTATTTAAAGGAATATGCACAAAAGCAATATACAGATGCAGAATTTGAAAGAAGATGTAAAAGCTATACCCATGCCAGACCATTTACAAAAGAATCCTTATTATATAGAGAAATTTTTGAAAAGTATTATCCGGGTCAGGCTGAGATGGTTGCAGATTTCTGGATGCCGAACAAAGAGTGGGAAGGATGCGACGTAAATGATCCTTCTGCAAGGGTACTATCTAACTATGGTGATAGCGGAAAATAAAATGAAGTAATGGAAAGATCGAGGCACTCAATCTTGATTGAAAAGACACAAAAAATTCACATAATATGTTAGCGCTCACACTTGACGAGTGCTAACAAAGGTGCTATAACATAATTAGAAACAGGAGAAAGAAAGAACCACGAGTTCATGATTCTTCCTAAACATCCCCAGTTTCAAAATATAATTTGAAAAAGGAGCGATGATTATGTTAACACCTAGTATTTTTGGAGAAAATTTATTTGACGAGTTCTTTGATGATTTCTTTGATTTTCCGGTATTTGATGATCGGGCAATGAAGAAAGCACAGAAAAAACTGTATGGTCGTCATGCTGCAAACATGATGAAAACAGATGTGAAAGAACAGGATGATCATTATGAAGTGGATATCGATCTTCCGGGATTTAAGAAAGAGGAACTCTCACTAGAACTGAAGAATGGATATTTGATGATCAATGCAGCGAAAGGTCTCGACAAAGAGGAAAAAGAAGAAAAGACGGGAAGGTTTGTCCGTCGTGAACGTTACGTAGGCAGTATGAGCAGATCGTTCTATGTGGGCGAGGATATCAGACAGGAAGATATTCATGCGAAGTACGAAAGTGGAGTATTAAGACTGTCTATTCCGAAACAGGAAGAGAAAAAAGCACAGATAGAAGATAAAAAGTATATTGCTATTGAAGGATAAATGCCTTTCATAAAATGATAGTAATGTGAATTTGGCCCGGAGTCATTATGGCTTCGGGCTATTTATATGGAACGATTAACAGAGATATGGAACAAGAATTTTGAAATACCTATTGACATGGTAGGTAAATAATGGATATAATACAGAAAAAAACCTACTTGAACGGTAGGCAATAAGGAGCTTGTTATGGGATTTTATTTTGAAAAGCTTGTACGAGAAAACTTTCGTTTTGGTCGAATGTGACAATCCGCAGTAAGCTAATTGAAATCATTGAAATTTATAAACGAAAGGAACTATATTATGTCAAAATACAGATTTGAAACACTTCAGCTTCATGTAGGACAGGAGGCTCCGGATCCTGTTACGGATGCACGTGCAGTGCCTATTTATGCAACCACTTCTTATGTTTTTCACGATTGTGCCCATGCGGCAGCACGTTTTGAACTTACAGATGCCGGAAATATTTATGGACGCTTAACGAACTCTACGCAGGATGTTCTGGAAAAGCGTGTTGCTGCCTTAGAAGGTGGTGTTGCTGCTTTGGCACTTGCTTCAGGAGCAGCTGCAATTACATATACCTTGCAGGCTCTGGGACAAAATGGTGGACACTTTGTTGCACAGAAAACGATTTATGGCGGCAGTTACAACCTGTTGGCACATACACTTCCGGGGTTCGGAATCACAGCTTCCTTTGTCAATATACATGATCTTGATGAAGTGGAAGCTGCTATTGAGGAAAATACAAGAGCGATTTACATAGAAACGTTTGGCAATCCGAACAGTGATATTCCGGATATTGACGCATTGGCTGCGCTTGCCCATAGACATGGCTTACCTCTTGTGGTAGATAATACATTTGGTACACCGTATTTTATTCGTCCAATTGAACATGGGGCTGATATTGTGGTACATTCTGCTACAAAATTTCTTGGAGGTCATGGAACTACTCTTGGTGGGGTCATTATAGATTCAGGCAAATTTGATTGGACTGCTTCAGGTAAGTATCCAGCCATCGCTGAACCGAATCCAAGTTATCATGGCGTTTCTTTTGTAAAAGCTGCAGGGCCAGCAGCCTTCGTTACTTATATCCGTGCAATTCTGCTTCGTGATACAGGAGCAACCATTTCTCCTTTTGCAGCGTTTTTTTTATTGCAGGGAATCGAAACACTGTCGCTGCGTCTGGAGCGTCATGCAGAAAATACGAAGAAGGTGGTAAAATTTTTAAACGCTCATCCACAGGTTGAAAGAGTGAACCATCCATCTCTTCCTTCCCATCCTGATTATCCGCTTTATCAGAAGTATTTCCCGAATGGTGGAGCATCTATTTTTACATTTGATATTAAAGGGGGAGTGGAAGAGGCTTACAGGTTTATAGATCATCTGCAGATTTTTTCATTACTTGCAAATGTAGCTGATGTGAAAAGTCTTGTGATTCATCCTGCGACTACAACACACAGTCAGCTTTCGCCGGAGGAACTGGCTGAGCAGGAAATTAAGCCAAATACAATCCGGCTTTCTATTGGAACAGAACATATAGAAGATATTATCAATGATTTACAGCATGGGTTTGATGCGGTAGAATAAGTAAAGGAGAGTGTTTGAGATGTCAAGAGTATATACTTCGGCAGAGCAGCTGATTGGAAAGACACCACTTTTGGAACTCACTCATATTGAAAAAGAATATGAGTTGCAGGCAAAAATTTTAGCCAAGCTGGAATACTTTAATCCAGCTGGCTCGGTAAAAGATCGTGTGGCAAAAGCAATACTGGATGACGCTGAGAGTACAGGCGGATTAAAACCTGATACAGTAATTATTGAGCCAACTTCCGGCAATACAGGTATTGGTCTCGCTTCTGTTGCAGCTGCCAGAGGGTATCGCATGATTCTTGTAATGCCTGATACCATGTCCGTAGAGCGACGTCAGCTTATGAAAGCATACGGAGCGGAACTTGTGCTTAGTGAAGGGGCGAAAGGCATGAAGGGAGCCATTGCGAAAGCAGAAGAGCTGGCCAATGAAATACCGAATAGTTTTGTTCCCGGACAATTTGTGAATCCTGCAAATCCCAAAGCCCATAGGGAGAGTACAGGCCCTGAAATATATGAGGATACAGATGGTAATGTGGATATCTTTGTAGCAGGCGTAGGTACCGGAGGTACAGTGACGGGTGTTGGTGAATATCTGAAAGCACAAAATCCGGATATTAAGATTGTGGCTGTTGAGCCGGCATCTTCAGCAGTGCTTTCTACAGGCATTGCCGGTTCGCATAAAATACAGGGCATTGGAGCAGGATTTGTTCCGGATATATTAAATACTTCCATTTATGATGAGGTTATTACGGTAGAGAATGAAGATGCTTTTGCAACCGGAAAACTCATGGGGCATAGAGAAGGGGTGCTTGTAGGCATTTCTTCCGGAGCAGCCTTATGGGCGGCAATCCAGCTTGCCAAAAGAGCCGAAAATAAAGGAAAAACAATTGTTGTATTGATGCCGGATACAGGAGATAGATATTTATCAACACCTCTATTTGCAGAATAAGGAAAGAAGGAACAAAGGAATGATGATCTCAACAAGGGGAAGATATGCTTTGCGTGTATTGCTTGATCTTGCAGAAAATCAGAATGAAGGTTATATAGCAATGAAGACAGTTGCCCATCGACAGGAGCTATCTTTAAAATATATCGAGAGAATTATGACTGTACTTTCTAAGAACCATTATGTGGAAGGGGTACAGGGGAAAGGCGGCGGATACCGTCTGGCAAGGGAACCAAAAGATTATAGGGTTGGAGATATATTAAGACTTGCAGAAGGGGAACTGGTTCCGGTTGCATGTCTGGAATGTAATGCAAAAACCTGTAAACGTGCAGATACATGTAAAACATTGCCGATGTGGAAAGAATTTCATCATATGGTAAATCATTATTTTGATAATATTACTCTTTTGGATCTAATGAAATAGATCGATGAAAGTAGGGATTTTTAGATAAAATGGATTGACAAGATAAAATTTAAGAGGTAAAATAGCATGCGTAAAGGCAAAGGCGTCTTTAAGTTTAAAATGAACTTAAAGGCGCTTTTGCCTTTTTTGCGTTCAAAAATGCAGGAAATGACTTTATTGGAGGAAGAATGAAATGCAAAAGTGTGAACAATTATATGAAGGAAAAGCAAAAAAAGGTTTTCTTAACGGATGATCCGGATGTCCTGATTGTTTCTTATAAAGATGATGCAACTGCCTTTAATGGCTTGAAGAAGGGAACAATCGTTGGGAAAGGTGCGATCAATAACCGTATGACCAATCTGTTGTTTCAGAAAATTGAAGCAGAAGGTGTGCCGACTCATTTTATTCAGGAATTAAATGACAGAGAAACCGCAGTGCGCAGGGTGGAGATTGTTCCGTTGGAAGTAATTGTGCGAAACGTGGCTGCCGGCAGTTTTTCTAAAAGATTGGGTGTGGAAGAGGGAACGGTACTTGCTGAGCCGACGATTGAATTTTCTTATAAGAATGATGAACTGGGAGATCCGCTGATCAATTCCCATTTTGCAAAAGCATTACAGCTTGCGACTGCAAGTGAGATCAAAACGATAGAGGATTATGCATTTAAAATTAACGAAATTCTGAAAGTGGAATATTTAAAAGCAGGCCTTCGTCTGATTGATTTCAAGATAGAGTTTGGCCGTTTTCATGGCAAGATCATTCTTGCAGATGAGATTTCTCCGGATACTTGCCGATTATGGGATGTGGAAAGTGGAGAAAAAATGGATAAAGATCGTTTCCGCAGGGATTTAGGAGGCGTAGAGGATGCGTATATTCAGGTGGCAAAACGATTAGGATTAGAAATGGAGAGTAAATAGATTTTATGAGAACAGATATTTATCAATCACCTTTATGTGAACGTTATGCAAGTAAAGAAATGCAGAGTATATTTTCCAATGATAGAAAATTTTCCACATGGAGAAAACTCTGGGTGGCACTTGCGGAAAGTGAAAAGGAACTGGGACTTCCGATCTCTGATGAGCAGATTGAGGAGATGAAAGCTCAGATTGACAACATTGATTATGAAAAAGCAAGACAATACGAAAATGAGCTTCGTCATGACGTGATGGCACATGTCCATACCTTCGGGGATGCCTGTCCTGAAGCGGCGGGAATCATACATTTAGGAGCAACTTCCTGTTATGTGGGGGATAATACCGATATTATCCTTATGCAAAGTGCGCTCTTACAGATTAGAAATCTTTTGTTAAATGCCATAGAAGCCCTTAGCGAATTTGCCATGGAATATAAGGCATTACCAACTCTTGCATATACTCATTTTCAGGCGGCTCAGCCAACAACGGTAGGAAAAAGAGCCTGTCTTTGGATGAATGATCTGCTGTTTGATATCGAACAGCTTGATTTTCAACTGAATAACTTAAAACTCCTTGGCTGTAAAGGAACCACCGGGACAGGAGCAAGTTTCCTGGAACTGTTCGATGGCGAAGAAACAAAGGTGGAACAGCTGGAGCAGAAAATAGCAGAAAAAAACGGCTTTTCAAAGTGTCAGAGTGTCAGTGGACAGACCTATACACGAAAAGCTGATTTTGCGGTTTTACAGGTATTGTCCGGAATTGCACAGAGTGCATCAAAATTCTCCAGTGATATCCGTTTACTCAGCCACTTAAAAGAGGTGGATGAACCATTTGAGGAAAAACAGATCGGTTCTTCTGCCATGGCATATAAAAGAAATCCAATGAGAAGCGAACGTATTGCATCACTGGCTCGTTTCGTGATTTGTGATTTACAAAATACTGCTATTACAGCAGCTTCACAGTGGTTTGAACGCACATTGGATGATTCCGCAAATAAGCGCCTGGCTGTACCGGAAGCATTTCTGGCCACAGATGCCATTTTAAATCTGTATATCAATGTAATCAGGGGGCTGAAGGTCTATCCGGCAGTTATTAAGAAGCATCTGGATGCAGAACTTCCATTTATGGCGACGGAAAATATCCTGATGTATTGTGTAAAAACCAAAGATGGGGACAGACAGGAACTTCATGAAGCAATCCGTAAACATTCTATTATGGCAGCGGAACAGGTAAAACTCTATGGAAATGAAAATGATTTAATAGAACGTATCAAAAATGACGATAGCTTTGGACTTTCTGCCATGGAACTGGAAGTTTTGCTTGACCCGGTGAAGTTCACCGGAATGGCAGAATATCAGTGCGAGAAGTTTGTAACAGAAACCGTGAAACCATTACTGGAAAAAAATAAGCAGCGTGTGAACGTGGAAGCGCAAGTGAATGTCTGAAAGGAAGGAATGCATATGCTTACATCAATTGTTGGAACAAACTGGGGCGATGAAGGAAAAGGCCGTATGGTAGATCTTCTCAGCGAAAACTATGATATTGTTGTCCGTTATCAGGGCGGAAATAATGCGGGTCATACCGTGATCAATGAAAAAGGAAAATTTGTCATGAATCTGATGCCATCCGGAATCTGCCGTGAAGATACGGTCAATATTCTGGGACCGGGCATTGTGATTGACCTGGAACATTTGTACGGGGAAGTGCAGAAATTGGCAGAAAAAGGTGTGGAAGTAACGCCGGAACATTTAAAGATCAGTGACAGGGCAACCATCTGTATGCCATATCATAAGCTGATGGATTGTCTGGAGGAAGACCGACTGTTAGATAAGAAATTTGGATCTACCAGAAGAGGTATATCTCCGGTATATGCAGACAAATATATGAAAAAAGCACTGCGTATGGGTGATTTGCTCCATCTGGAAGCATTAAAGGAACGCCTTGGTGGTCTTGTGGAATGGAAGAACCTGACTGTGGAAAATGGATATGGTCATGCACCAGTGCTGGCAGATGAAATGTTTCAGTGGTTAAAAGAATACGGAGAGTTCTTTGTTCCTTTTATCTGTGATACGACGGAATACCTTGGAGACGCTATTGAAGAGGGAAAATCCATTCTGTTTGAAGCACAGCTTGGGGCACTCAGGGATATAGACTTTGGCATTTATCCATATACCTCTGCATCCACAACCCTTGCTTCTTATGCGCCAATCGGAGCTGGCGTACCTTTTGCAAAGCTGGATGAAAGCATCGGTATTATGAAAGCATACTCAAGCTGCGTGGGAGAAGGACCTTTTACCTGTGAAATGTTTGGAGAGGAAGCGGAGCAGCTTCGTGCGGCAGGGGGCGAATATGGTGCAGCAACCGGAAGACCGAGAAGAGTCGGAGGCTTTGATGTGGTTGCTTCCAGATATGGGACAAAGATGCAGGGCTGCAGCTATGTGGCGCTTACAAAGCTGGATGTGCTTTCTTATATGGAAAAAATCCCGGTATGTACAGCGTATGAGATTGATGGAAACAGAGTAGACACATTTCCATCCGGTATCGAAGAACTTAAATGTGCAAAACCGATCTATGAATATCTTCCGGGATTTCAGTGTGATATCAGCGGATGCAGAACAGTAGATGATCTTCCAAAAGCGGCATTGGAGTATATCCGTTATATTGAAAAGGAAATCGAGTGCCCGATTAAGTATGTGTCTGTCGGCGCCGAACGTGATGCCTATATCACAATGTTTTAGGAGAAAAGGAAAGATGCAGAACCAGAAAGTACTAATTTTGAATTTTGGCGGTCAGTATGACCAGTTGATTGCCAGGAGGGTGAGGGAATGCAGCGTCTATTGTGAGGTTAAGCCTTATACCATGACCCTTTCTGAGATTCGGGCATTTGACCCCATTGGCATTATCTTCACTGGAGGACCGGACAGTGTATATAAAGAAAATTCTTATCATCCGGCAGAAGGTATTTTTGAGCTTGGAATACCGATTCTTGGTATCTGCTATGGATGTCAGCTCCTTGCCCATCATCTTGGAGGAATGGTTACGGCAGCAGAAAATGAAAACGCCAGAGAGTATGGAAAAACACTTACTTTCTATGATAATTCCTGTCTGCTGTTTGACGGACTGGATGAGGAGAGTATTTCATGGATGAGCCATGGCGACTACATGAGGAAAGTACCCGACGGATTCAGGCTGGTTGCCCGTAGCGGGAAATGCCCGAATGTAGCCATTTGTGATGAAAACAGAAAATATTATGGTGTACAGTTCCATCCGGAAGTAAATCATACAGAAAATGGAACTGCCATGATCCGAAACTTTTTATATAAAGTCTGTGGTGCAGTGGGTGACTGGACGATGGGAAGCTATATGTATCGCTGTATCGAAGAAATCAGAAGCAAAGTAGGGAATGATAAGGTGCTTTTGGCTCTATCGGGAGGCGTGGATTCCTCTGTGTGTGCAGCCCTGTTTGCGGAAGCAGTGGGTTCACAGCTCACCTGTGTTTTTGTGGATCACGGCCTTCTGAGAAAAGACGAAGGTGATGAAGTAGAAAAAGCATTTGAAAAATGGAATATCAACCTGATCCGTGTGAATGCCGGAGAACGCTTTCTAAAAAAACTGGAAGGGATCACAGAACCGGAACAGAAACGTAAGATCATCGGAGAAGAATTTATCCGTGTATTTGAGGAAGAAGGCAAAAAAATTGGCAGGACGGACTATCTGGCACAGGGAACTATTTATCCGGATGTGATTGAATCCGGCAAAGAAAATGCAGAAACCATAAAGAGCCATCACAATGTGGGCGGCCTGCCGGATTTTGTTGATTTTAAAGAGATTATTGAACCATTGCGTTTGCTGTTCAAGGATGAAGTAAGAGAACTGGGAAGACAGCTTGGGCTTCCGGAATATATGGTTATGCGCCAGCCGTTTCCAGGTCCCGGACTTGCAATCCGTGTGATAGGAGAAATTACAAAAGAAAAGCTGGATATCTTAAGAGAGGCAGATGCCATTTTCCGTGAGGAAATTGCAAAAGAAAAGCTGGAAATGCAGATGAATCAATACTTTGCAGTGCTTACAAATATGAAGTCTGTAGGTGTCATGGGAGATGGACGTACTTATGACTGGGCAGTTGCACTCAGAAGTGTGACAACAGAGGATTTTATGACTGCAGACTGGTCAAGGATTCCATATGAGGTGCTGGATAAGGTGTCAGGCCGTATTGTGAATGAGGTTTCCCATGTAAACCGTGTTCTCTACGATATTACAAGCAAACCGCCGGCAACGGTGGAGTTTGAGTAAGGAAGTGAAAGATTATGACTAAATATATATTTGTGACTGGAGGTGTGGTATCCGGTCTGGGAAAAGGGATTACCGCCGCTTCTCTTGGACGTCTTTTAAAAGCAAGGGGCTTAAAAGTGGCAGCACAGAAGTTAGACCCATATATTAACGTAGACCCCGGAACCATGAGCCCGTATCAGCATGGCGAAGTATATGTAACCGAAGATGGAGCAGAAACGGATCTGGACCTGGGGCATTATGAGAGATTTATTGATGAAGATCTGAATCAATACTCCAATCTGACGACTGGAAAGGTTTATTGGAATGTATTAAACAAGGAACGAAGAGGAGAATACTTAGGTTCCACGGTTCAGGTGATTCCTCATATCACAAATGAGATTAAGGAATTTGTGTACCGTGTAGGAAAAAAGACGGATGCAGATGTAGTGATCACGGAGATTGGAGGAACCATTGGGGATATTGAATCCCAACCATTTCTGGAAGCAGTACGTCAGATTTCATTGGAGGTTGGCGGGGAGAACAGTTTATTTATCCATGTGACGTTAGTCCCTTATTTGAGTGGCTCTGAAGAACATAAGTCAAAACCAACGCAGCACTCTGTCAAGGAGCTTCGAGGAATGGGTATCAATCCCAATATTATAGTGCTGCGTTCTGATAAACCATTGGAAGAATCCATCTTTCAGAAAATTTCTCTTTTTTGCAATGTGAAACCGGATTGCGTGATTGGGAACAGGACGTTACAGAACCTCTACGAAGCACCGCTGATGTTGGAAAAGTCCGGATTTTCAGATGTTGTTTGCAGAGAACTTCACATTGATGCGCCGAAACCGGAGCTGGAAGATTGGGAACAGATGGTGGAACGCATCCGAAACCGTTCCCGGGAAGTCCACATCGGTCTGGTTGGAAAGTATGTAAAGCTCCATGATGCATACCTGTCTGTGGCAGAAGCAATGAACCATGCAGGGTATGAACTGAATACGTTTGTGAAAATCCACTGGATTGATTCAGAAAATATCAGGTCGGACAATGTAAAGGAAATATTGGAAGGTCTGGATGGGATCATCGTTCCGGGCGGATTTGGAAATCGTGGTATCGAAGGAATGATCCTGTCAGCAAACTATGCCCGTGAAAATCAGATTCCTTACTTTGGTATCTGTCTGGGTATGCAGATTGCCGTCATCGAATTTGCAAGGAATGTTCTGGGACTTAAATGTGCTCATTCGGGTGAATTTGATGAACAGTGTGCCCATAAGGTCATTGATTTTATGCCGGGACAGAGTGAGGAAATTGATAAAGGCGGTACGCTCCGTCTGGGAAGCTATCCATGCAGCATTAAAGCCGGAACGAAAATGGAACAATGCTATGGTAACAAACTGATCCATGAGCGCCATCGCCATCGCTATGAGTTTAATAATAAATATCGTGAGGAACTGATGAGAGCAGGACTTGTGATCAGCGGTACTTCTCCGGATGACAGACTGGTGGAAACCGTAGAACTTAAGGAGCATCCGTTTTTTGTAGGCGTACAGTTTCATCCGGAATTTAAGAGCCGCCCAAATCAGTCTCACCCACTGTTTAAAGGATTCATTTCGGCAGCTTTATTAAAAAGAAACGCTGATTAAGTCGAAACGAAAAGAGGAGTAGAAAAAATGTGTGGAATTATTGGATTTGCAGGAAAGACAGAAGCTGTTCCGATATTGCTTGATGGTTTGGAACGACTGGAATACAGAGGATATGATTCAGCAGGAGTTGCGGTCGTATCAGCGGATGGGAGATTACAGGTAAAAAAGAGCAAAGGACGTCTGTCTGTTCTGCGGGAATTGCTGGACTCTCAAAATCCTTTGTCGGGGAATATCGGCATTGGTCACACCAGATGGGCAACCCATGGGGAACCAAATGATACAAATGCACATCCCCATGTTGGGCAGGAAGGAAAGATTGCGGTTGTCCATAATGGCATCATAGAAAATTATCTGGAGATCAAAAACTCTCTTATCCGTAAAGGAGTCGTTTTTTCTTCTGATACGGATACGGAGGTAATCGTCCAGTTACTGGAATATTATTATAGGAAGAAATCCAATCTGATGGATGCAGTGTATGCGGTTTTAAATCGTATCAAAGGTGCTTATGCTATGGGCATTCTCTGTTCTGATTTTCCGGGACAGATGGTTGCAGCAAGAAAAGACGCCCCTCTGCTGATTGGTTACGGTCAGGAGGGAAATTACATTGCCTCTGATGTTACTGCACTTCTTGCACATACAAGGACAGTTACTTATATGGAAGATGATGAAGTGGCAGTCATTACGGCAGATGATGTTCAGATCTTTGACAGAGACAGATTTCTGCTGGAAAAAGAAAAACATTTGATTGAGTGGGATGTTTCCGCAGCAGAAAAAGGCGGATATGCACATTTCATGTTGAAAGAGATTATGGAACAGCCGGAAGCAGTACGTAAAACAATCGCTCCGAGACTTTCAGATGGAGAAATTGTTCTGGAGGAACTGAACGATGCAAAAGAGTTGATGAAGAATATTTCCAGAATCTATATTGTTGCATGTGGTTCTGCATATCATGTAGGCATGGTAGGAAAGTATGCATTAGAGAGACTTCTGCACATTCCGGTAGAAGCCTGTCTTGCATCAGAGTTCAGATACAGCGAACCGTTACTTGGAGAATCGGCACTTGTAATTGTAATCAGCCAGTCAGGGGAAACACTGGATTCTATGGCGGCACTTCGGGAAGCAAAGCGAAAAGGTTCCAAAGTCCTGTCAATCGTAAATGTGATGGGAAGCTCCATAGCAAGAGAATCGGATTATGTACTTTATACATGGGCAGGACCGGAAATTGCGGTAGCAACTACCAAAGCGTATACCACGCAGATGGCACTTTTGCTCATGTTGGGAGTTTATCTTGCAAAACAGTTAAACAGGATGGAGCAGGAAGAATATGCGGCAATTATCAGGGAGCTTCAAGATTTACCTGAAAAGATAAGTGTTGTTATGAATGATCTGGATCTTTATCAGAAAGCGGCATCCAGATATTTCAACCATAACAGTGTTTTCTATATTGGTCGTAATCTGGACTATGCACTGGGTTTGGAGGGCTCTCTAAAGCTGAAAGAGATTTCTTATATTCATTCAGAATCCTATGCGGCAGGAGAACTGAAACATGGAACGATTTCTCTGATAGAACCGGGAACACTGGTGGTTGCTATGGCAACCTATGAGCCGCTGGTGGAAAAATCCTTGTCCAATATTGTTGAAGTAAAATCCAGAGGAGCAGAAGTAATCGCAATGACGACAGATCAGACAGCAGAGCTGATTAGCAGTCAGGCATCCGAAATGTTTGTGATACCAAAGACCCATTCCCTTTTGCAGCCGGTTCTCGGAGTGATTCCTTTGCAGCTTTTTGCCTATTATGTTGCACTGAATCGCGGCTGTGATATTGATAAGCCAAGGAATCTGGCAAAATCGGTCACAGTAGAATAATACGCAGGAGGAAAAGAGTATGGCGATTCATGAAGAATGTGGTGTATTCGGTGTGATGAGTACACAAAAAGAAAATGTGGCAGGGATTACCTATTATGGATTGTATGCCTTGCAGCACAGAGGACAGGAGAGCTGCGGGATCGTTGTGAATGATGATGGTGTGTTTTCTTCCTATAAGGATCTGGGCCTTGTAAGCGAAGTGTTTTCGAAAGACACATTATCTCATTTGCCGGAAGGGACTATGGCAGTGGGCCATGTAAGATATGGAACAACCGGCGGGACAACACGAAATAACTGCCAGCCCATTGAAGTCAACCACCAGAAAGGAAAGATGGCACTGGCACATAACGGAAATTTGAGTAATGCATTGGAGCTGCGTGATAAGCTGGAGTTATCAGGAGCCATTTTTCATACCACCAGCGATACAGAAACCATTGCTTATGTGATTACAAGAGAAAGGCTGATGACACCGAGCATAGAAGAAGCGGTAAGCAACACCATGAATTTACTGGAAGGGGCTTATTCATTAGTTTTGATGTCAGCTACAAAGATGATTGCTGCAAGAGACTCATATGGATTCAGACCACTTTGTTATGGACAGATGCCGGATGGAGTCTATGTAGTGGCATCAGAAAGCTGCGCATTATCAGCGGTAGGCGCAGAATTTGTCAGAGATCTGCTTCCGGGTGAGATTCTGGTGTTTAGTCAAAATGGAGTGGAATCAAGGAAAGAACACTGCGGTAAGCAGAAAAAGAAAACCTGTATCTTTGAGTATATCTATTTTGCAAGACCGGATTCTGTCATAGATAGTGTATCTGTCCATGAATCACGAATGAGAGCAGGCGAGCTGCTCTCAGAAAGTTATCCGGTGGACGCAGATATTGTGATCGGAGTTCCGGACAGCGGACTGGATGCAGCGCTTGGATATGCAAATAAATCCGGAATTCCTTATGGGATAGGACTGATCAAAAATAAATATATTGGAAGAACATTCATTTCTCCGGGACAAAATGAACGTTTGGACAAAGTCAGGATTAAGCTTTCTCCTGTGAAAAATGTAATCGATGGAAAACGAGTCGTTCTTATTGATGATTCTATCGTAAGAGGTACAACCAGTAAACGTATTGTAAAGCTTTTGCGTGACGCAGGAGCGAAAGAGATACATATGAGAATCTCGGCTCCCCCATTCTTACATCCCTGCTATTATGGCACGGACATTGACTCAGAAGAAAATCTGATTGCATGCCATCATAGCATGGAAGAGATCGCAGAGATGATCGGAGTGGATTCTTTGGGATATTTGGAGGTGGAGAAGCTGAGTAAGCTGATTGACAGCGAGGATTATTGTGCTGCCTGCTTTAACGGAGAATATCCAACCAAAATTCCGGCAGATCTCCGTAAAGACCGTTTTGAAAGGAAACTGTCTGAACGGGTTTAGATAGAGGGGTGACATATATTATGAAAAAATTTGACAGAAAACTGATTCTCCCAGATGGCAGTGAGTATTATGGATATGGTTTTGGTTCCTTTGATGAAAGAATCACGGAAATCGTATTTAATACCTCTCCGGTTGGGTATCAGGAAATCATCTCTGATCCGTCCTATACCTACCAAACTGTTGTGATGGCATATCCGCTGATTGGTAACTATGGGATTGCAGAAGAAGATTTTGAAACAGAAACACCGACGATTGGAGGATTGGTTGTAAGGGATTATAACGATCAGCCATCCAACTTCCGCAGTAAATATACATTATCCGAAATCATGGAGAAATACCGGATTCCGGGAATTTATGGAATTGATACCAGAAAGCTGGTACGTTCTATCCGTGATTTGGGAAGCAGAAAAGTATTGATTACAGATGCTGATACTTCTCTGCAGGAGGGACTTTGCAAATTGAGTTCCTATGATATACCAAAAGATGTAGTAGCTTTTGTGAGCAGAAAAGAGATTCAGCAATATAGGATTCCGGATGAGAAATATCATGTGGCCGCCATTGATTGTGGAATGAAGCAGAATATTGTGAGGAGTTTTAACAGACGAGGCTGCAATGTGACGGTATTTCCATGGAATACCTCTATGGAAGAAATAGAAAAAATGAAGCCGGACGGAATCTTTTTATCTAATGGTCCGGGAGACCCGATGGATGTGCAGCCGGTCATAGAACTGGTGAGAGGCTTACGGGGAAAATATCCGATCTTTGGAATCTGCCTTGGTCATCAGATCATTTCCCTTGCATATGGGGCAAGGACCTATAAGTTAAAATTTGGACACAGGGGAGGAAATCATCCGGTAAAAAATCTTCTGACAGGAAAGATAGAGATTACCTCCCAGAACCATTCCTATGCAGTGGACAGGGAAAGTCTTGCGAATACCCGATTGAAAGTAACGCACCTGAATCTGCTGGATCAGACAGTAGAAGGTGTTGCCTGTGAGGAGGACAAGGTGTTTAGTGTGCAGTATCACCCGGAAAGCGCACCGGGCCCGCAGGACAGCGGTTATCTGTTTGAACAGTTTATAGAAATGATGGAGGGAACAAAAGATGGCGAAAAGAACTGATTTGAAGAAAATACTTGTCATTGGTTCCGGTCCGATTGTGATTGGTCAGGCGGCAGAATTTGACTATGCAGGGACCCAGGCATGTCTTGCACTGAAAGAAGAAGGGTATGAGGTTGTCTTATGCAACTCCAATCCGGCAACGATTATGACAGATACCACCATTGCAGATAAGGTGTATATGGAACCGTTGACATTGGAATATGTTGCAAAGATTGTCCGTCATGAGCGTCCGGATGCCATCGTACCGGGAATTGGTGGTCAGACCGGACTTAATCTGGCAATGCAGCTTGAGAAAAAAGGCATTTTAAAAGAGTGCCGTGTGGAGCTTTTGGGAACCAGCAGTGAGAGCATTGAAAGGGCAGAGGACAGAGAACTCTTTAAAGAGCTTTGTGAAAGCTTAGGAGAGCCGGTGCTTCCGTCTGTCATTGCCAATACGGTGGAGGAAGCCATAAAGGCTGCTGAGAATATCGGATATCCGGTGGTGCTTCGTCCGGCATTTACCCTTGGCGGAACCGGCGGCGGCTTTGCAGATGATGAGCAGGAGTTTCTGGGATTGATTAAAAATGCCCTTGCTTTGTCACCGGTTCATCAGGTGCTGATAGAAAAAAGTATCAAGGGCTTTAAAGAAATTGAATATGAAGTGATCCGTGATGCCAATGACACAGCAATCACGGTCTGCAATATGGAAAATCAGGACCCGGTAGGAATCCACACAGGAGATTCCATTGTGGTATGTCCGTCACAGACACTGACGAATAAAGAATATCAGATGCTCCGTGACAGTGCCTTGAAAATCATCCGTGCCTTGAAGGTGGAGGGAGGCTGTAATGTACAGTTTGCACTTGATCCGGATTCTTTTCAGTATTATCTGATTGAGGTAAATCCGCGCGTATCCCGTTCCTCTGCATTGGCATCAAAGGCAAGCGGATATCCGATTGCAAGGGTATCGGCGAAAATCAGTGTGGGAATGACTCTGGATGAGATTATGCTGGTAAATACGCCTGCATCCTTTGAACCGGCACTGGATTATGTGGTAACAAAAATGCCGCGTTTTCCATTTGATAAATTTACCGATGCAAATCAGAAGCTGGGTACACAGATGAAAGCAACTGGGGAAGTCATGAGCGTTGGCAGAACTTTTGATGAGAGTCTGTTAAAAGCAATCCGTTCTCTGGAAACAGGCGTAAATCATTTGTATATGGAAAAGTTTGAAAAAGAAGATAAAAAGGCTTTGATGGAATATATCAAAATCGGAACGGATGACCGTATCTTTGCCATTGCCCGGTTGCTCCGAATGGGTGAATCGGTTTCTGATATCAGGGAGCAGACACGCATTGACCGTTTCTTTCTTGATAAGATGAAAAAAATCATTGATATGGAGAAAGAACTGGAGCAGTGTATCGGTAACAGACAGCTTTTGTATCAGGCAAAGAAGGCAGGCTTCTCAGATAGAGCAGTTGGGTGGCTGTGGAATATGACGGAAACGAACATTTATGAAATGCGTAAGACACATGGCATTTTCCCAGTCTATAAAATGATTGATACCTGTGCATCGGAATTTGAAAGCTATGTTCCTTATTTTTATTCTACTTATGAGGATGAAAATGAATCGATTGTGGAAGACAGGAAGAAAATCATTGTATTGGGCTCCGGTCCTATTCGTATCGGTCAGGGCGTGGAGTTTGATTATTCCACGGTACATGCAGTGAAAACCATTAAAGAAGCCGGATATGAGGCGATCATCATCAATAATAATCCGGAAACTGTGTCTACGGATTATACCACATCCGACAAGCTGTATTTTGAGCCTCTTTGCGTAGAAGATGTTATGAATGTGATCGAAATGGAGAAGCCGGATGGAATTATTGCATCACTTGGCGGTCAAACTGCAATCAACCTGGCAAATCCACTGCAGGAACGTGGGGTGAAGCTGATTGGCACGGACTGTGCTGCAATCGAAAAAGCAGAAAACAGAGATGCTTTTGAAAAGCTGTTGTCAGAGCTTTCTATCCCACAGCCGAAAGGACAGGCTGTAACGAATATAGAAGATGGCGTAAAAGCGGCAGAAGAGATCGGTTATCCGGTGCTGGTACGTCCAAGCTTTGTACTTGGCGGAAGAGCCATGCAGATCGTGGCAAAGGAAGAACACCTGCGGCACTATCTGAAAACTGCGGTAGAGATTGATGAAGATAAACCGGTATTGGTAGACAAATACATCTGTGGGAAAGAAGTCGAAATTGATGCCATTTGTGACGGTACGGACGTATTTGTTCCGGGAATCATGGAGTTGGTAGAAAGGACAGGGGTTCATTCCGGCGATTCCATCAGTGTATATCCGACGTTTAGTATTTCAGATAAGATAAAGGCTACGATTTTGGATTATGCGAAAAAACTGGGTATTGGCATTGGCATTATGGGACTGTTTAATATTCAGTTTATCGTGGACAAACAGGAGAATGTATCTATCATTGAGGTAAATCCACGTTCTTCAAGAACCGTTCCGTTTTTGTCAAAAGCAACCGGATATCCATTGGCTGATATTGCAACGAAAGTCATTCTTGGAAAGAGCTTGAAGGAGCAGGGAATTACTGTGAGCTATCCCGAAGAAAAGAAGAGGTGGTATGTGAAAGTGCCTGCATTTTCCTTTGCAAAGCTAAGTGGTATGGATGCTTACCTGTCACCCGAAATGAAATCAACGGGAGAAGCAATCGGATATGATAAGAAGCTTCACAGGGCAATGTATAAAGCCATGATTGCTTCCGGTATTCGTGTGCAGAATTATGGAACAGTCATTGTGACGCTTGCAGATGAGGATAAAGACGAAGCCCTTCCGCTTATCAGACGCTTTTATGATATGGGCTTTAATATAGAAGCAACCTCTCTTACGGGAGAGCATTTGAAGCAGCATGGAATCCGTACCCGTATACTGGGGAAACCATCGGAAGGAAGCAGTGAGATACTGGATGCGATCCGTGCAGGATACGTCAGCTATGTCATCAATACCCGTGCAATTCTTTCCGGTGTTCATTATGAAGATGGTGTTGCAATCCGAAGTGCGGCAACACAGAACAATATTACCATGCTGACATCTCTGGACACGGTAAAGGTATTTTTAGATGTGCTGGAGGAAGTGACCATTGGTATATCTACGATAGATGCTGAATGAAAGGATTGCCTGGAAAAAAATGTGCAAGGAAAATGTCAGCGTTTGCATGGCAAGCTATAATGGGGCATTGTATATAAAAGAACAGATAGAGTCGATTTTGCCGCAATTAAGTCGGGAGGATGAACTGATTATTGTAGATGATCGTTCTACTGATAATACGAAAGAAATTATTTCAGCAATTCCTGATAACAGGATTAAGCTTTACCAGAACACATCAAATAAAGGAGTTGTAAAATCTTTTGAAGAGGCGGTAAGGCTTGCGGGAAATGAATATATTTTTTTGGCGGATCAGGACGATATCTGGACAAAAAACCGAATGGAAAAAATGCTTCATGTAATACAGCGATATTCGGTTATGCTTGTTACAGGAAATATGGTTGCCATAGACAAACGGGGAAACAGGAGTAAGAAAACTTTTGATCGATTACAGGCAAAAGACTCCTGTAACTATATGCTAAATATCTCCAGAATATTTGGAGGGAAGGCATCTTATTATGGATGTGCCATGGCAGCAAATTTATTGAAAAGCAACGTTCATTTGGAATATACCGTCTTAGAACACAGGCTGCACGGAAATAATGTGACAAAATCTCATAGAAAACTTGGAAAGAGACTTCATTCAAGAATTCTTTTTGCAAGGGCATTGGGCGAATTGTCCATCAGAATTATTAGATATCGAATCATACAGGGAGGAGAATAACATGATCAGACCAAATATGCATTACAGTGAATTAAAAGATTCCTATCTTTTTTACA
>CAUWLL010000034.1:0-27780 GCA_963559605.1 uncultured Lachnospiraceae bacterium | reverse complement strand
AATGGGATTCTGGAAGTATGTTTTGGGGACACCCCGAAACTATGCGCTTACGTTTTTTCGTCTGTAGACTGTCTTTGGGTGACAGTATTTGCGAACAATCGTCAAACAAAAGAAAGGACCGTATAAAATGAGTGGTGTGAAGGTCAATTGTCTTTCCTTCTCTTATCCGGGAAGTGAAAAATTAATTATAAAAGACATTAATATGGAAGTGGATAACGGAGAGTTTGTTTGTATTTTGGGACAGTCCGGCTGTGGAAAAAGTACACTCCTCCGCTTACTGGCAGGTTTGGAGAAGCCCACAGAAGGGGAGGTTTCCATTGATGGAGAGGTAATCGACGGAGCAAGTCTTAAGCGAGGCGTTGTATTTCAGGATTACGGTTTATTTCCGTGGATGAAAGCGGGAGAGAATATCATGCTGGCGCTCAGACAACGTTTCCCGAAAAAGGATAAAAAAGAATTGAAGCAAGTCGCTATGGAGATGTTAAAAGCAGTAGGGCTTGAGGAATCTGTGTATAACAAACTTCCGAAAGAGCTGTCCGGCGGCATGAAGCAGAGATGTGCTATTGCCCAGGCGTTTAGTATCGATCCACCGATTCTTCTTATGGACGAGCCGTTTGGAGCGTTGGATGCAGTTACACGCGCGAGACTCCAGGATCTTGTCTGCGATCTGTGGAGTAAACAGAGTCCGAAAAAGACCGTATTCTTTGTTACACATGACGTAGACGAGGCGCTTCTTCTGGCAAATCGTATTGTGGTGCTGGGACAGTCGCCGAGCAATATCATCTATGATTGTAAGATTGCAGAAGAAAACCGTCCGACCAGAGAAACACAGTTTGAGAATCCAGAAGTATTAAAACTTCGCAATGAACTGATCCGTCAGATTAATAAAGACGTTGCCAATCATATTTAAGAATATCAACGGGAAAACCGTTTGATATAAAAATTTATTATGAAGTATCAGGAGGAAAGAAAAATGAAAAAGAGAATTTTAGCAGGTATGCTGATTCTTGCCATGGCATTTAGCCTTGTAGCATGTTCTGGAGGAAGTGCTGAGGAAAAGGACGACAAGAAAGGTGCTGAGAAAGGCACAGAAGAAAGTGCACCGGAACAAAAGGTTGTTAAATGGAACTATGGTACAAGTGGAAACGTACTTGTAACGATTGCAAATGAAAAAGGTTACTTTAAGGAAGAAGGAATAGAGATTGAGCCGGTTGAGGCAAATGCAAATGCGGACGCTATGACACTGCTTGCAACAGGTAAAGTAGATGTAGTATCTAACGCAGGTACATCGAATCCGCTTCAGCAGATTGCATCCGGCGTAGATATTTCTGTATTTGGTGGACATATGATCGAAGGATGTATGCCGGTTGTTGCGAAAAAAGGTGCAGAGTGGAAAGGAATCGAGTCTTTCATTGGCAAAAAAGTTGCTGTAAATCCAAGTTATTTTGCATTTACGGGAGCGGTTATGGATCTTGGATATGACAAACCGCTTGAAGCAGTTCAGTGGGAAACTTATACAGACTACAATGACGCGCTGGCAGCTGTTGTGCGTGGAGACGTTGAATACGCGCTGATGGGAACCGGTCAGAATCTGGCAGTACAGGAGATGGCTGCTAACGGTGAGATTGATATTGTAAGCTACCAGAGTGAGATTATGGAAAACTATTCTTGCTGTCGTATGGTTGCTCCGACAAAATGGATCAATGACAATCCGAATACTGTAAAAGCAGTTCTTCGCGCATTACTTCGTGCACAGTCTTACTACGAGGCTAACAAAGAAGAGGCAGTTTCCTTACATGCAAAAGCGATTGAGGCTACAGAGGAGTATGTTGGAGCATATATGCTTGACGACGAGCACTACTTTGTAAGTGTTGATCCATTAAAAGACGGTGTGGTTCGTGCATGGAATATTCTTGATAAGACAGGCTTTTTAGATAAGAATGCAAAAGAGATTAATATTGAAGAGCGTGTAAATACAAAATTATATGAAGAAGCTCTTGCAGAGGCTACAGAGAAATACGGTAAGGAGGCGCCGGAGTTCTATAAGGAAATGGCGGCTTTCTTTGCAGAGCACAACAAATAAAAATAATCAGGAGATGAATCTATGAAGGCAATAAAGGAGTTTTTGAAAAAATATTGGATTACATGCTGTATATTTATCGGCTTAGTGTTGCTGTATGTATTTCTTACGGCAAATCAACTGGTAAATCCATATTTGTTTCCGTCAACAGATAAGATTAAAGCTGCCTTTATTGACAGTAAAGATATGATGTTTGGAAATGCGGTGGCTTCCTTTAAGCTGCTCATTCCCTCCATTCTCTTATCTTTGATCATCGCGCTGATATTAGGTACGATTATGGGAATGAGCACGAGGATCCGAGAAGTGCTCCATCCTGTAATTTATGCGTTTAGTGTGATACCGTCCATTTTGCTGTCACCATTTGTATTGCTTTTAGCGCCTACTTTGTTTTCTGCATCGATATTCCTGATTGTCTATAATATCGTGTGGGCAACATTATTTGCTACCATCACAGGTATTATGACTATTGATAAGCGGTATTTGGACAAAGCGGCTACGCTGGAGATTAAGGGATTAAAGAGAGTGATCAAAGTTATTCTTCCGGCAGCAAGCCCGTCCATCTTAGCGGGGTTTGTGAACTCTCTGAGGAGCTCTTTCGTAATGCTTGTTTATGCGGAAATGTACGGAGCCGGAGAAGGTATGGGATATTTCGTAAAGAAATATGCAGAACTTGGAATTTTCGAAAATACATGGGTAGGGTTTGTGTTTATGGTAATCGTGCTGGTTATCGTAATGCAGCTCTTCGAGGTGTTAAAGAAATGGTTACTTAAGTGGACAATGTAAGATAGTGGATAACATAACGAAAAAAAGAACGAGGATGTTACGCTTGGCGTACATCCTCGTTTAAATTATTCCGTAATTTAAAATACAAAATTACAATCACTCTATAATTCCACCGTCATTAATAGCAATGATACGGCAAGGGCAGGCTTCGATGCCTACGATTTTTAGTGGCAGCATAAATACCAGCGCTCTTCCGTTTTCGATCTTATCGAGATTTGTTAAAGATTCAACCATAGCCAGATTATGTTTGAAAATCATATTATGGTTTGGCTGGTCCGGAAGATTGAAATTTTCCAGTGAGGTTGCATCTGTTCCGATAGCTTTGATTTTTTTCTCTGTGATCAGCCACTCCATAGCATCGCATGCCACATATGGATAAGGCTCCCAATCTTTTGTGCGCCATTTGGCATCAAGGCCGGTGTGGAGGAAAACTATATCTCCTTCTTTGATTTTATCATCATATGCTTTAAACTCTTCTAAGGACATATAGTCACCGGCATTCTTGTTTGTGAAATCAAGCACGACAGCTTCCCCGATCAAACTGGAGAGTGGAAATGTGGCGGCATTCGTTCCGCCTTCCACATGATGGAGAGGAAATTCTACATGCGTACCACAGTGAGTGGAGAAATTGACATCGCCGGATACATACCATGTCCCCGGGCTGTGAGGTTCTCCGCGTTCTCCGAGGATGTCTACGTCATACACCCAGGTTTGCAAATTAAATGGCTCTTCTCTTGGAATCATACGGTGGCTTAATTCTACTACTTTGCTAAAATCAACTTTCATGGTCATTCTCCTTTTCTGTTGTTATTTGAGTATGTCTGTGCGTTTCGACATAATGGTTTTTAAATTTGGATAAAGTTGTTTATATAATTCGTAATACTTCAGATATTGTTCATGATTATCCATATTTGGTTCAATTGGCGGGTTCATTTTCACCCAGTCTGTGATTTCGTTATAGTTCTGAACACATCCGGAACCCAAAGCAGCCATAAATGCGTCTCCGAGAGGTGCTTCTGCCTGCTTTTCGGGAGTTAAAATCGGAAGTCCCGTTACATCTGCAAAGATTTGTTTCCAGAGAGACGATTTTGCACCGCCTCCAACTAAAACAATCTTGTTAAGTGCAACATCTGGATCGGTCATGGATTCCATAATGTGCAGAAGAGAATATGCAACGGATTCCAGCATGGCGCGGTATATGTGCGCTTTTGTGTGGGAGAGTGTAAGTCCGAATAGTACGCCGGTAGCTTTTTCGTCCCAGATAGGGGTACGCTCACCCATGAAATAAGGAAGCGCGATAAGTCCGTCAGATCCGGGACCGATCTGTTGTGCTAAGACCATTTTTTCTAAGGCGTCATATGCTTCGGCACTGTCGTTCCCCATAAAATTATTGGCAAACCATCGGGGGAGTGCGCCTGCCGTAGAGGCTCCTCCGTAGGTATAACTATATTGTTTTGGTACTGTACAATATGGCATCGATATTAAGTTAGGATCGGCTGGCCGTTTGTTGTGGATGTATCCCCAATTCAGAGAAGTGCCAAGAATCGCAGCGTTATCTCCGCTTTGAACGATTCCCGCGCTTAGCATGGCGGCAATACAATCTACAGTTCCTGCGCACAGAGGAACCGGATGAGACAGCCCTAATTTTTCCTGATATTCCAAGGTAAGGGTGCCGACAATATCTTCGGGATTGTGGAAATCCTGAGGGAGGGATTCGTAGGGGATTTCCAGCTTTTGACACATTTCTTTGGACCAGCAGTGTTTATTATAATCGTAGATTCCACCTACATTTCCGGCAGAACAGTAGTCTGCGGTAAGTTTGCCTGTCAGTTTATAAATGATATAACTGTGGATGGGAACGATGTGATGTATTTTTGCCCAAATGTCCGGCTCGTGTTTTTTTATCCAGAGCAGTTTTGTATAACCAAAATAGGAGTCGATTCCATTGCCGGAAATCTGAAAAATAGGATCCGTACCGATTGTCTCAGTGATTTCTCGGCTTTCTTCTTCGGCGCGGCGATCCATCCAGATCAAGGCAGGGCGGAGACTGTTCATATTCTCATCACATAATACGCCGGTTCCGCCGTAAAGGGCGCTGATGCAGATGGCTTTGACAGTATTTTTTGAAGGCAGTTGACGGATGACAGCATTTATCGTATCGACTGCGGCATCAAGCCATACATCGGGATCCTGCTCTGCCCAATTGTTATGCAATTGTATAATACCGTAAGTTGTAGCGCTTTGGGCTAAAATATTGCCATGCATGTCAGTGGCTATAGCTTTTGTGCCGGAGGTTCCAATATCACAGCCTATAAAAATTTGTTTATCCATAGAATTCCTCCTGTTATGCCGATGTTAATTCGTGCATTCCGTTTTCGTAATCTTCTTTCGTCGGTGTTTTTCCATGGAAAGCAACTACGTTTTCCATGAAAGAGATTCCTTTTCCCTTGATCGTATGTGAAATGATCGCAGTAGGACGACCTTTGCATGCACGTGCAGCGTCTAGAGCGGCGAAGATTTCTTCAAAGTCATGACCGTTAATTTCGAGGGTGTGGAAACCAAACGCCTGCCACTTACCTGCAATATCCAACATATCCTTTACCTTTTTTGTTTCTGCGTCGTTTTGTAATCCATTGACATCTATAAAGGCAACTAAGTTATCCAGGTGATAATGTGAAGCGGTGGCTGCTGCTTCCCAGATTTGTCCTTCGTTGATCTCACCGTCTCCGATCATACAATAAACTCTTGCAGGAATATCTTGATGGCGGAGTGCCAAAGCCATACCGTTTGCAGCGGAAAGTCCGATTCCAAGAGAACCGCTGGTCATCTCTATACCGGGGGTTTTCTTCATGTCGGGATGTCCTTGGAGCATAGAGTCGATCCGGCGGAAAGAAGACATTAATTTTTCCTTTGGAAAATACCCGGCATTAGCAAGAGTGGCGTAAAGCGCCGGAGCTGTATGACCTTTTGAGAGGACAAAACGGTCTCTGTCAGGCAGATCTGGATTTGCCGGGTCATAGTGCATCTCATCGAAATACAAAGCAGTAAGTACCTCTACCATAGAAAAGGAGCCGCCAAGATGCCCGGATTGTATGTTGTAGATCATTTCCAAGATGTCTTTTCGAATAGTGTTTGCCTGGATTTTTAATTCCTCAATATTTCTGGACATAAGATTCACCTAACCTTTCATTTGGATTGCTTTTTTTGCCGCTTTTATTATATGGTCGGCAGTAAGTCCGTATTTTTTGTATAACTCATCTTGTGTGCCGGATTCACCGAAACAATCGTTCACCCCAATTCGAAGGACGGGAACAGGGTGAGTTTCAGATAGAAATTCACAGATAGCGCTTCCGAGTCCCCCGATAACAGAATGATCTTCTGCGGTGATAAACGCGCCTGTCATCTTTGCTTTTTCCAGAAGTATTTCTTTAGGAAGTGGCTTGACGGAGTATACGTTTAATACGGTCGCGTGGATGCCTTCTGTTTTGAGTGCGGATGCGGCAATGAGCGCCTGTTCTGTCATAAGGCCGCAAGCGGCGATGGTTACGTCTTTTCCGTCCCTTAAAATATCGGCTCCGCCGGGAGTAAAAACTTTGGAATCTTCAAAAATATCTTCTGCCAGATCACGTCCAAGACGGAGATAGGCAGGACCGTCATAATTCAACATGGCGTCAATGGCGGCTCTTGTTTCCGTGACGTCAGCAGCCGCGAATACTTTGAAGTTAGGAAGTGTACGCATAACGGCAAGGTCTTCTAATGCCTGGTGGGTAGCGCCGTCTTGCCCGACACACAAACCACTGTGCGTGGCTATGATCTTCACATTTAAATTTGGATAAGCAATTGCCTGGCGAATTTGTTCGAAAGGTTTTTCGGATACAAACATAGAAAAACCGACAACAACGGGTATTAGACCGGTTGCGGCCATTCCGGCAGCAGTGCTTACAAGGTCGGCTTCGCTGATACCGACTCCGTACATACGATCCGGATAGGCTTTGGAAAAATCAGTTAATTTTAGAGCTCTTGCCGAATCGGCATTTAAAACAACCATTTTGGGGTGTTTTTCGGCGTTGCTTAAAATTGCATCGATAAGTGTAGCCCGGAAGGATTTTTTCATAATGTTTCATTCCTTTCTAAAAATAATTTATAAAATTTAGTTTATGCTCCAAGTATAGAATGGAGAAAACGGATTATCAATATTGAAAAATAAACAATATTTTGAATGTGAAATAGGTGAAAAATTGTATAATGCGACTAAAAACTCCAAAAACACAACGGGAAAAACTCCAAAAATATAAAGTTGAAAGTGGAGTGAAAATATGAAATAATATAGATAGAAAGCGAATAGGGAGACGACGATATGCAGAATGATGAGAATGCAAGAAATATTTTGGCGACTGCAAAATTTCTTCTTCCGAGTTTGACACCGGCAGAAAAAAGAGTGGCAGAATTTTTGATCGCATCTCCGAAAGAGGCAACGGGTATGTCCCTTCAAAAGATGGCAAAACGTTGCGAATGTGGCGAAGCTACCGTGGTTCGGCTGTGTCATACTATTGGGGTGTCGGGATATGCGGAACTTAAGAGACTGCTTGCGAGACAGCTTTTGAGTCCTCCGTCAAAAGAAGAAACGGATATTTTCGGAGCGACGCATGGTATGAGCCAGATCGTGGAGAGTGTGTTCAGGTTAAATATTCTGAATTTGAGAAAAACGTTAGAAGTTGCGGCAATGGAAGAATATGAACATGCATGTGAAGTGCTGTCTTACGCAAGGAAAATATGTTTTTTTGCTCTGGGCGATGCAATGTTTCCCTGTAATTATGCATGCTTGAGGTTTCGGCGGCTGGGTTACGAATGTTATGCGGACAGTGATGCGGATGTGCAGATCGTAAACGCCTATAACATGAGGGAAGGCGATGTGGCGATTGCTATTTCGCACAGTGGAAGAAGTAAGCAGGTGTTGGAGGCTATGCGTATTGCCAAGGAGCGCGGTGCGGTTACGATCTGTATAACGAAAGCCGGGAAGTCAGAACTTACAAAATACTCGGATATTGTATTATATAATGTGACAACCGATACGAGTATCGACAAAGAAGTGATCGCAAGGAGAGTAGCAGAGCAGGCCATGTTGGATGCAATCTATGTTGGAGTTTTGCAGAAATCAGAGACAAATTCGTTTGTGCGGCTGCAGGAAGTTTCTGATAACCTGAAGGTGAATAAACTGCCTGAGAAAAACATGTAAGATCCGAGAAGGAAGGGATAATGAATGAGGTATAAAGCGAAAGATATTGCACGGGAACTTGGCGTGTCTCCGGCGGCGGTGTCGTTGGTTCTCAACAATAAACCGGGAGTCGGCGATGAAAAAAGAGAAGAAATCTTAAAGAAGATCATGGAACTTGACTGTGAATATCTTCTGAAAGACGGCGGGACGAATAAAGGGAATATCGGTTTTGTGGTGTATAAATGCGGTGGAGAAGTTGTTGAGGAATATCCGTTTTTTCAATATTTTAATGAGAGTATTGCCAGGGCTATTGAGAAAAATAATTATACGATGACTACGCTTTACCTGGATAAAAATATGCCGCTGAATGAGCGTTATCTGGCTCTTGAAAATGTGCGTTATGCAGGATTTATCGTCTATGCGGTTGAGATGTACCCGGAGGATGTGGAGATTTTTTCCAAATTAAGAGTCCCGTGTGTGTTTATAGATAATCCGTTCCCTACGCTGGCAGAGGATACGGTAGTTGTGGATAATTATCTGGGAATCCGGCAGGGATTTGAATATTTGTATGAAATGGGGCATCGGGAAATCGGATACATAAGGAGCAAGTTTCAGATTCTTTGCTTTGAAGAACGTTTTCGTGCATTTCAGGAATGTCTCGAGTCAAAAGGGCTCGTCTTTCACGAGGAGTATGTGATGGATGTAGGATATTTGGAGGCGGAAACCGGAAAAGATGTGGAAGAGTATCTGGAACATCATGCGAAGCTTCCGACTGCCTTTATGGCAGACAATGACCTACTGACTTGTCGTGCGCTTCAGGTGTTTAAGCGGAGGGGGATTAAAGTGCCGGATGAGATTTCTTTTGTGGGATTTGATAATCGTACCATTTGTTCCTTCACAGAACCTAAGGTTACGACAATCCAGCTTTCGGGAGATGAGATGGGAGAAATGGGTGTAGAACTGCTTATGCGGAAGATGACAAGGAATAAAAAGCATACGGTGAAATATAAGTTGGGAACAGAATTAATTATAAATGAGAGTGTAAAGAAAATCGTATAGTTTGCGCAAATGTTATGAGATTGCCATATTCACTAAATTAAATTTAGTAAATATGGCAATTTTTTATTAGAAATTTAGTTGACAAGGGGGAGGCAAATGTGCTATAAATTGGTTATAAGGTCAAAAAAACAAAAAGATTCTAAAAATAATTGTTGAAAATGCAATAAAAAATAACAATTATTAAAAATAATCGAAAAATTCATGGCAAATTAATTTAGTTAATAATTTATCATTTTTTCGAAAAGAATCGAAAGGAACGACTGAAAAAATTTAGGGGAAAGGAGGATAATTTCACGAAAGCTGGACGGCTTAAAAGCAGAGGTTTAAGTTGAAAGGAGAAAAAATTATGAAAAAGAGAATTGTTAGTTTATTATTAGTAGCCGCTATGGTATTGTCTATGGTTGGATGCGGAAGCGCTGACGACGGCGGCGCAGAGTCTAAAGAATCAAAAGCAAAAACAGAAGAAACGGAAGTTGCAAATGCGAAAGCGCTTGCAGATAAGGATTTTGACACAAGTTATGAGCCTAAGAAAGACGAATACAAGATTTATTGTACATATAAGTTAGTACATGCTTGGTACGATGCTATCGAAGTTGGTGTAAAAGCAGCCGTTGAAGATATGAAAGCAAAAGGAGTTACCATCGACTACGAGTGGTACGCACCGGTTGAGCCGGATGCAGTTGATCAG
This sequence comes from uncultured Lachnospiraceae bacterium, assembly GCA_963559605.1. Lineage (GTDB taxonomy): Bacteria > Bacillota > Clostridia > Lachnospirales > Lachnospiraceae > Dorea_D. Next base: position 17,955 of record CAUWLL010000034.1, on the reverse strand, counting down.
GTAAACTCAATTGAAACGGCAGTCGGACAGGGATACGATCTTATCGCTGTAGACGTTAACCAGGTAGAGACAACAGAGCCGGCAGTTAACGATGCTGTAAAAGCGGGTGTTAAGGTTGCGTTATTTGCATCTTCAGATCTTCCGAACACAGAGAGATCATTTTTCGTAGGAAACAATGATAACTATGGTGACGGTGCTGCTATTGCAGAGGCTGTATGTGAGAAGATGGGCGGAAAAGGTCAGATCGCATTCTTATCAGGAACGATCGGAGCAGTTTCACACGAAGACAGACTGAAAGCTTTCTACGATGTAGTTAAAAAATATCCGGACATCGAAGTAGTAGATGACCAGAGAGATAACGACTTTGTAGAGAAAGCAGTACAGATTACAGAAGCATGGATGCAGGCTTATCCGGATCTCGGCGGTATTCTGTGTAACAACATGTCTAACCCGGTTGGTGCATGTCAGGCTGTAAAAGATGCCGGACGCTCAGGAAAAGTAGTTATCGGTGGTATGGATCACGACCTTCGTACACTTGAATACCTGAAAGATGGAACATTATTTGTTGCCCAGGTTCAGAACTGCTATGATATGGGATACAAGATGATCTTCAATGCTGTTAAGACTATCGACGGTGAAAAAGTTGAGGAAGTCACAGATGTAGGTTCTTCTTCTGTATACTCTGATCAGGCTCAGGAATACATCGATATGCTTTTCGCAGATGCTAAATAATATTTGAAACAAAATATTATAAAAGAGACAACACGTGTTTAGCTAGTTGATGAATAAGTTTTAAAATCCGCGTGATTGTGAATACACAGTCACGCGGATTTTTTAAGTAACACTTGATGACAAAAAAGAGTAGAGGAAGTGAAAAAGTTGAGCGAATTCGTAATTGAGATGAAGGGAGTTACCAAGATATTCCCGGGAACAAAAGCGCTGGATGGCGTGGATTTAAGCATTAAGCCAGGTGAAATTCACGCACTTCTTGGTGAGAATGGAGCGGGAAAAAGTACTTTGATGAACTGTCTGGTAGGTCAGTACATCATGGATGGTGGAGAGATATTAATGGATGGGAAACCGGTTAAAATATCTTCCCCGAAGGAAGCTTCCGCAAAACATATTGTAATTGTACCTCAGGAATTGAACTTAATTCCGGAAGCATCCATTGCCGAAAATATTTTCCTTGGAAATGAAAGGGGCAATGGAGCCAAAATTAATTGGAAAGCAGCAGAAAAAGAAGCGGCAGAGCTTTTAAAACTGTTAGATGTAGAAATAGATGTTACGCAGAAAGTAAAGAAACTTTCAGCGGCCTATCAGCAGCTTGTATCTATTGCAAGGGCGCTGGCATACTCTCCGAGAGTTCTTATTTTAGACGAACCGACTGCTGTGCTTACGAATAAAGAAGCAGAATCTTTATTTGCATCTATGCAGCGTCTGAAAAAAAGCGGTACGGCTATGATCTTCATTACGCATCATCTGGATGAGGTTATGGAGCAGGCAGATCGGGCGACGATCATGCGGGACGGAAAACTTGTAACAGTAACAGAGATTAAAGATATTACCAAAGAAGGTATTATCACACATATGGCGGGAAAGAAGGTTGTAGAATCTACACATGTAAACCGCGAGCATTCTGATGAAATATTTTTTGAGGCAAAAAATCTGACGCGCAAAGGCGAATTTGAAGATGTAAGCTTTGATGTGAAGAAAGGTGAAATTCTTTGCGTTGCAGGGCTTGTAGGAGCGGGAAGAACAGAAATATTCAGGAGTGTATTTGGTATTACCCGTCCGGAATCCGGCGGAAAGATGTTTGTGGAAGGGAATGAAGTGAATATTACCGATCCCCGTGTGGCTATCAAATTAGGTATGGGATATGTGTCTGAAGAGAGACGTCACGACGGAATTACACCGGGTATGTCTGTGATGGAGAACATGATGCTTCCATCTTACGATCAGATTAAGAAAAACGGCCTGATCAATTTTAAAGAAGCGGCAAAAATTGCAGATGACTATATAGGAAAATTCAGAATTAAAACAGCCGGAAGAGATGCCCTTATTAAAAACTTATCCGGCGGTAATCAGCAGAAAGTTATCGTGGCACGTTGGATGGCAAAAGGAATTAAGATGCTGATCATGGATGAGCCAACCCGTGGTATTGATGTTAATGCAAAAGCTGAGATCCATGCACTCGTAAGAGAACTTGCCGACAACGGAGTTGCTGTTGTAGTTATCTCTTCAGAGATGGAAGAGGTTCTGGCTCTTGCTGACCGTGTAATGGTTGTTCATCAGGGACATATAAAAGGATACATAGAGGAAGTAGATATGACCACACCAGAAGCTGTTCTGAAAGTGGCATTTCGGTAGGAGGTAAGCAATAATGAAAAAAATAATCGATTTCTTTAAATCCACTGCGGGAATGGTTTTGATCGTAACAATTCTTGCAGGTATCGTAGTACATATTATGACAGGTAACTTCTGGACGGCATATAACGTCAGTACATTGACAAGAGCGGCATCCTTCATTATTATTGTCAGCTTTGGTCAGACACTTGTGCTTTTGACGGGTGGTATCGATCTTTCTGTAGCAGCAGTTGGCTCTGTGTCCAGTATGGTGGCTGCAAAGCTTATGATCGAACAGGGAATGAATCCATGGATTTCTATTCTGATTTCCTGCGCAGTTGGATTTGTACTTGGTATGATAAATGGTATGTTTATTGCACATCTTCGTCTGACTCCGTTTATCGTAACACTGGCAACCGGAGAAATTTACAAAGGTATTGTATATATTGTAACGAAAGGAACACCTATCGTCGGAGTTCCGGAGGAAGCGCAGTTCCTTGCAAACGGAGTACTTGGCGGTTTCCTTCCTACGATTGTTATTATCATGTTGGTTATTTGTGCTGCTCTTGCAGTGATGTTGAAATTTACAAAATTCGGACGGCATGTCTATGCTCTTGGCGGTAATAGAAACTGTGCAAAAATCGTAGGTATCAAGACGGAGAGAGTAGAAGTTTTAGTATATTGCTTAAGTGGTCTTTTGGCAGCGATTGCCGGAGTCATGATGACATGTAAGTTGGCATCTTTCCAGGCATCGATCGGAGCGAACTGGGTAAACCCGACAATTTCAGCTTCCGTACTCGGAGGAACATCTATGACAGGTGGTATTGGTGGAGTGATCGGTACTGTAATCGGTGGACTTCTTAACAGTACAGTATCTACATCTATTACATTGCTTCGTGTATCTTCCTACTGGGAGACAGTTGTTACCGGTGGAGTTGTGCTCGTAGCGGTAACGATTGACGCGATTAAAGAAAACCCTGTAATGCGTGATAAATTCGCACGTATTATTAAACGTAAATAGGCCAAAAATCAGGCGGGAAGGATAGAAGTTATGGAAAATTTAAAAGCATTAGCTTATGAACTCAGAGAAGATACCCTTGACATCATTATGTCGGGAAAAGCCGGACACATCGGCGGAGACATGAGTGTCATGGAGATTTTGACAGAACTTTATTTCGAGCAGATGAACGTTAGTCCTGAGAACATGGAGGATCCGGATCGTGATAAATTCGTTATGAGCAAAGGACATTCGGTAGAGGCTTACTATGCGGTCCTTGCAAAGAAAGGTTTCTTAGACAGAGACGATGTCATTGCAAATTTCAGCAAATTCGGCTCTAAATATATCGGACATCCGAATAACAAGCTTCCGGGAATCGAGATGAACTCCGGGTCTTTGGGACACGGGCTCCCGGTTTGTGTGGGAATGGCTCTTGCAGGAAAGATGAACCGTCAGGACTACAGAGTATACACAGTTATGGGTGACGGTGAACTGGCAGAGGGCTCTGTGTGGGAAGGTGTCATGGCTGGAAGCCATTATAAACTGGATAACCTTTGTGCAGTCGTGGACAGAAACCGTCTTCAGATTTCCGGGAATACCGAAGAGGTTATGGCGCATGATGACCTTCATGAGAGATTCGCTTCTTTCGGATGGCATGTCATCGATGTGGCAGACGGAAATGACATAGACCAGTTAAGGGCAGCATTTGAAGAGGCAAAAGAAACGAAAGGAAAACCGACGGTACTCATTGCCAACACGATCAAAGGGAAAGGTTCTTCTGTGATGGAGGATAAAGCAAACTGGCATCACAAGGTTCCAAACGAAGAGGAACTGGCTCAGATCAGAAAGGATTTGAAAGAAAAGAAGGAGGCTGCGAAATAATGGGAAAGATTGCAAATAAACAGGTTATCTGTGACGTATTGGTAGAAGCAGGAAAGAAAGACAAAGACATTGTGGCACTTTGCAGCGATTCCAGAGGAAGCGCATCCTTCACCGGATTTGCAAAGGAGCTTCCGGAGCAGTTTGTGGAGACGGGGATTGCAGAGCAGAATCTGGTAAGTATTTCCGCGGGTCTTGCAAAATGCGGGAAAAAGCCGTATGCAGCATCTCCGGCATGTTTCTTATCCACAAGAAGTTATGAGCAGTGCAAAGTAGATGTGGCATACTCTAACACCAATGTAAAACTCATCGGGATTTCGGGAGGAGTCAGTTACGGAGCGTTGGGAATGAGCCACCACTCTGCGCAGGACATAGCGGCAATGTGTGCGGTACCGAATATGAGAGTGTATCTTCCAAGTGACAGATTGCAGACAGAATGCCTGATGAAAGAACTGATAAAAGATGAAAAACCTGCCTATATCCGTGTGGGAAGAAATGCAGTGGATGATGTATACGAAGAAGGCAATGTGCCGTTTGAAATGGATAAAGCGACGGTCATCTGTGAGGGAACAGACGTGGCGATCATTGCCTGCGGGGAAATGGTAAAACCTGCGGCGGAAGCAGCGAAACTCCTGAAAGAAAAAGGGATCGGGGCAACCGTGGTAGATATGTACTGCGTGAAACCGTTGGACGAGGCGGCGATCATCAAGGCGGCAGAGAATGCAAAAGCTGTGATCAGCGTAGAAGAGCATGCACCATACGGCGGACTTGGTTCTATGGTAAGCCAGGTAGTAGGAAGTAGCTGCCCGAAGAAGGTTGTGAACATAGCGCTCCCGGATGCACCTGTGATCACTGGAACGTCGAAAGAAGTTTTCGACTACTATGGAATGAATGCAGAAGGTATCGCTAAGAAAGCAATGGAGTTGGTGTAAATGGCAGAAAAATACATGATCAGTATTGACCAGAGTACGCAAGGAACAAAAGCGCTTCTTTTCGATGAGAGTGGAAACCTCATCAAGCGTACAGATAAGTCACATGAGCAGATTATCAATGACAAAGGATGGGTTTCACATAACCCATCCGAAATATATAACAACACGATAGAGGTTGTGACACGCCTGATAAAAGAGGCCGGAATTGATAAAACGAAGATTGAAGGCGTTGGAATCAGTAACCAGAGAGAAACATCTCTTGCATGGGATAAAATTACCGAAGAACCCATCGGTCAGGCGATTGTATGGCAATGCGCCAGAGCCGTAGATATTTGCGAGCGTGTAGAAAAGATGGGGAAAGCAGAGGAGATTCGAAAGAAAACAGGAATGAACCTGTCTCCCTATTTTCCTGCATCTAAGATTGCCTGGATACTGGAGAATATAGAAGGCGCAAGAGAGAAAGCAAAAAAAGGTGAAATTTGTCACGGCACGATAGACAGTTGGCTGATCTATAAGCTGACGGGTGGGAAATCATATAAAACGGACTATTCCAATGCATCCAGAACACAGCTTTTTAATATCTTTGATTTAAAATGGGACGAAACAATCTGTGGATTATTTGGGATTGATGTGAAAAATCTTGCAGAAGTGTGTGATTCAGATTCAGATTTTGGAGAAACAGATTTTGAAGGACTTCTTCCGAATCCGATACCGATCCATGGCGTGTTGGGAGATTCACATGGTTCCTTATTTGGTCAGGGATGTTTAAAACCGGGTATGATCAAGTCTACATATGGAACGGGTTCTTCGATCATGATGAACATTGGGGAAGAACCGGTACTCAGCACACACGGAGTAGTTACCTCCCTTGCGTGGAGTATGAGCGGAAAAGTAAACTATGTATTAGAAGGAAACTTGAACTATACAGGTGCGGTTATTACATGGCTTAAGGATGATTTAAAGCTGATCGATTCTCCGGGAGAAACCGGGACTTTGGCGGAAGAAGCGGTACAGGACGACTCCTTATATTTAATCCCTGCATTTTCTGGACTTGGAGCGCCGTATTGGGACAGTCATGCAACCGCGGCGATCGTGGGGATGACAAGAACAACAGGTAAGGCCGAAGTGGTAAGAGCCGGTGTGGAGTGTATCGCATACCAGATTACAGATATTGTAAAAGCCATGAGCGAGGATGCTGGAGTAAAAGTAGGAGAACTTCGTGTAGATGGAGGTCCTACCAAAAATCCTTATTTGATGCAGTTCCAAAGTGATATTGTAGAAGCGGATGTTCAGGTACCGGATTCAGAGGAATTGTCAGGAATCGGACCTGCTTATGCCGCCGGACTTGCACTGGGCGTGTGGGATGAAACGATCTTTGAGAAGCTGAATCGTAAAAAATACGAGCCTAAGATGGACAAAAACATCAGGGATAAGAAGTATGACGGCTGGAAAAATGCGGTAAAAACAATATTAACAAAATAATAATTTTCGAGAAAAGAGGTAAATAACTATGGAAGGAAAAATGAAAGTTTGTGTGTTAACTGGAAAACAGCAATTGGAATGGGTAGAGCGTGATATTCCACAGCCTGGAAAAGGCGAGCTTCAGATTAAATTGGAGTATGTAGGTGTGTGCGGTTCTGATCTTCATTTCTATCAGGAAGGACAGCTTGCAAACTGGACATTGGACGGACCTCTTGCACTTGGACATGAGCCGGGCGGAGTTGTGACTGCGATCGGTGAAGGTGTAGAAGGATTCGAGGTTGGAGATAAAGTTTCTATTGAGCCGGCCGTTCCGTGTGGAAAATGTGAAGATTGTCGTAAAGGAAATTATAACTTGTGTAAAGATATTAAGATGCTTGCCATCCCTCATGAGAGAGACGGCGTAAATGCAGAGTACTGTGTACATGATGCGTCTATGTGTTATAAACTTCCGGAGAATATGAGTACTTTAGAAGGCGCGATGATCGAGCCATTAGCAGTAGGTATGCACGGTGTCGCATTGTCAAATGCACAGGTTGGTCAGAATGCGATCGTACTTGGAAGCGGATGTATCGGACTTTGTACAATTATGGCATTGAAAGCTCGTGGAGTCAGCGAGATCTATGTAGCTGACGTTATGGATAAACGTTTGGAAAAAGCACTGGAGGTTGGCGCTACAAGAGTGTTCAACAGCACGAGAGAAAGCATTGAAGACTTTGCGAAAACACTGCCGGGCGGCGGTGCAGACCTTGTATATGAGTGTGCCGGAAACCGTATTACTACATTACAGTCTTGCCGTTTGATCAAACGTGCAGGAAAAGTAACCCTTACAGGCGTATCACCGGAGCCGGTACTTGAACTTGATATTGCAACACTTAATGCAATGGAGGGAACGATTTACTCTGTATATCGTTATAGAAATATTTGGCCGCAGGCAATCCAGGCGGTATCTTCCGGTTTGATCCCGGTGAAAGACATTGTGTCTCACGAGTTCCCGTTTGACCAGTGTATTGAAGGAATTGTATATAGCTTAGAGCACAAAGATGAGGTTGTAAAATCTGTGATTAAGATGGTATAATTCTGACATTAATAATGGTATAAAGAGAGAATTCGCTCTTACTTTATACGGGGGGCAGTCCGATCTGAGGTGTGAGGCTGTCCCCACTACTTTTAGACAGAAAAGGGATAGGATTATGAAAAAAAGTATTTTGACAATGGGTGTAGTTTTAGCAGTATTTTCGCTCGTGGGGTGTGCAGGTTCAGGCCCTAAAAAGTTATCGAATGAGTATGTGACAGTGGAAAATTATCAGGGAGTTGAGATAGAGAAGGCAAAAGTTTCTGAAGTGACAGAGGAAGATGTCGATAAAGTGGTAAATCATATGATGGAGGGGTATGTAGCGCAACATGATTTGCCGGCAGATACGCCGATCACAGATGAGATCGTGAAGGAAACAATGTCTGATACGGCAGAGACGGTAGAGCAGTATAGAAATGAATTGAAAAAGCAGATTGAAAGTACAAAAGAAGAGGCTGCACGTAAGGAAGAAGAAACTCGCGTGTGGGAAAAAGTAATGGATAACAGTGAAGTGAAACAATATCCAAAAGACAGATTGAAGGAAGTGAAGCAGGGACTGGTAGATCTGTATGAAGGATATGCTGCTCAGGCAAAGATGGAATATAAAGAATACTTAGAGACAATCAAGCTTACAGACGCAGATTTGAATGAAGCGGCTGAGGCTACACTCAAACAGGAGCTGGTGGCAAATTTAATTGCAGACAAGTATGGATTAAAGCCGACTGAGGAAGCGTTTCAGACAGCATTGGAAGAGTATGCGAAAGAGTATAAATTTACGAATGTAGAACTTCTTTTGAAAGCAGTGTCGGAAGAAGAAATGCGAGAGATGGTCATCCGGGATAATGTACGCGCATGGCTTACAGACCGTTGTAAGTACACAGAGAAATCTGAGGAAACAAAGTAAGAAGGAGAAAAACCGCCAAACAGGCGGTTTTTACATTTTATTATAATGATGTATGATTTTTGAAGTTTCAGGATCAACAATGATAACTTCTTTCCCAAGTCCGGCTGCTTTCTGAATAATTTCCGGAGAAGTTTTGTTGTCAGTAATAATTACATCAATCCGATTTAGTGGTACGGAGTTACAAAGAGAGGTATGTTCGCATTTTGTATAGTCAATGAGCAGTATGACCTTTCGAGCCAGTGATACTAAAGCTTTTTTTGTCTCTACAAGCGGGTAGGTATGTTCAAAGGCGCCGCCCGGAATCCGGAAAGCACGGGCGGAGATAAAAGCTACGTCTGCCGGATGCTGAGCCATGGATTCTGCCGAGTCTGTCATGATAGATTTTGTGCGGTGATAGAGCATTCCGCCAACCATATATGTTTGAATGTTTTCTTTATTGGACAGTTCTAAGGCTGTCATTAGATTTGGCGTTATGACAGACAACGGAATATTATCAGGAAGAAATCGCGAGAAAGTATGTGCGGTTGTGCCGGAATCAATACAAATTACATTATAAGGATGCACAAATTGCAATGCGGCTTTGGCAATAGCTTCTTTTTCGTAATGCTGTTCATCAATTTGCTCATGGAAATAATTGGGCTTTGCAGATTTTACCAAAAATGCACATCCGTGTTTTCGGTGGATCAGGTTCATGGATTCCAACTCGTTCAAGTCTCTTCGTATAGTCATTTCGCTGCAATTTAACAGTTCTGATAATTCTTTTGAGGTACACACCATCCGGTTTTCTAATAATTCTATGATCTTAGCGTGTCTGTTTTTTTTCATGATTATGCTCTCCCTCGTATAACATATGTTTTCCGATATTTTATTTTAACAGGTTAAAAATTAAAACACAAGAGAGATGTTTTAAAACGAACAAATATATAGTTGAAATATTTTTAAACGAACAAAACAGGGGCGTTAAAATGTTGTAAATTAAACTGAGAGTTTTATAATTATAACATAACAAGTGGATTTATTGATAAATTGATAAAGGAGTGTAAATTATGATTCAGATGCCTGACAAAGAGCGAGCGCTTGGTATGTATAGACAGATGTACCGGATTCGCCAGTATGAGGAAACTATTTATTATTTATTTCTGGAAGGGATCATGCCGGGGACGATTCACCAGTCTCATGGACAGGAAGCATGTGCAGTAGGTATGATCTATGACCTTAGAAAAGAGGATTATATTTTGACTACGCACAGACCGGCAGGGCATGATCTGGCAAAAGGAGTTTCTTTGCGCTCCATGATGTGCGAGATGTTTGGAAAAGCAGAAGGATGCTGCAAAGGAAAAGGCGGGGCTATGCATACAGGTGATATTGATGTAGGAGCGATTACTGCAAATGCTATTGTAGGAGGCAATCTTCCCATTGCAGCCGGGGTGGCGCTTCGATGCAAATTGATGAAAACAGATAATGTAGCAGTATGCTTTTTTGGGGATGGTGCGAGTAATGAAGGCTCTTTCCATGAGGCTATGAATGCGGCAGCAGTTTGGAAACTTCCGGTAGTGTATGTATGTGAGAATAATCTGTACTCTGCAACGACATCTGTTAAGCTGACTTGTAATTTGGAAAATGTAGCGGCAGACAGAGGCTCTGCTTATGGAATTCCGACGGAAGTAGTAGATGGAAATGATGTTTTGGCGGTAAATGCAGCGGCGGCAAGGGCGATAGATCGTGCCAGAAGAGGAGAAGGGCCAACAATTCTAGAACTGAAAACATACCGTATTGGAGGCCATTCCAGAAATGACGCTTGTGGGTATCGACCGAAAGAAGAAGAGAAAGAATGGTTTGACAGGGATCCTGTTTATACTTTTCGCAAACGGTTGACGGATGAGCAGATTGCTGAGGAAGAGGAGCTTATACGTTTGGAAGAAAAAATTACAGAGGAAATCGAAAAAGAAGTAGAATATGCGCAACATAGTGCAGATCCGGATCCGGATGCGGCACTTAAGGATGTATACTGGGAAGGAGGCAGGGCATAATGGCGGAGTTATCAATTGCAGAAGCTTTAAAGCAAGCGATTCAAGAGGAAATGAGACGAGATACAACGGTGTTTTGTCTTGGAGAGGATGTAGATATTAAAGGTGGAATGGGCGGAGCTTTCACGGTGACAAAAGGTTTAATGGAAGAATTTGGACCTGAAAGAGTTATCAATACACCGATTGCAGAAATACTTATTTCAGGAGTATGTGTAGGTGCAGGGATGACGGGGATGCGTCCGGTTGCAGACCTTCAGTATGGAGACTTTTTGTTTTGTATGATGGATCAGCTTGTGAATCAGGCTGCAAAAATGTGTTATATGTCTGGAGGGAAAGTACATATACCTATGGTTATGCGGGCACCATGCGGTGCGACTAACCGAGGGGCGCAGCATGCACAGAGCTTAGAGAGCTATTTTATTCATGTGCCGGGGCTCAAAGTTATTTGTCCGTCTACGCCTTATGATGCAAAAGGGATGATGAAGCAGGCGATCAGAGATGATAATCCGGTACTTGTGTTTGAACATAAATTATTATACGGCGGAAGTAGAAAAGAAAAAGATGCGATCAAAACATCAGGAGAGGTCCCGGAAGAAGAGTATACAGTGGAGTTTGGAAAAGCGGCCATAAGAAGAGAAGGAAAAGATCTTACGATCGTAGCCAATCTTTTGATGAGCTATCGCGCACAAGAGGCGGCGGGAATTTTGGAGGCAGAAGGAATTAGTTGTGAAGTGATCGATCCAAGAAGTCTTGCACCATTTGATTATGAAACTGTAGAAAAATCTGTGAAGAAAACAGGAAAACTTATGATTGTACACGAAGATACATATACAGGAGGATGGGGAGCACAGGTTGCAGCTCATTTTGCAGAGTATAAGATTCTGGATCTGGATGCACCGATAAAAATTGTTGCGGCATACGACACACCGATTCCTTTTGCGTCACCAATGGAAAATTTCGTGATTCCGTCTACGGAACGCATTGTTGAAACGGCAAGAGAATTGGCAAATTTTTGAAGATAGGGAGGAAGGATAACAATGAGCAGAGTGTCTGTAAAAGAAATGATGGATCATGCATTGAAGCATAAATATGCAGTGGGTTATTTTGAAAGTTGGAATTTAGAATCTACACTTGCGGTAGTGCGGGCGGCAGAGAATATGAAGTCTCCGGTAATGATCGGTGTATGTGGAACTTATATAGGAGAGCCAAAACGAAAATACCGGGAGAATATAAGTATTTATCAGGCGATGTTAGCGCAAATTGCTGAAGAGTCAAGTGTTCCGGTAGCGCTTCTTCTTAATGAGGCGGATGATGAGGAGATGGTTTTAAAAGCAATAGAAAAAGGGTTTGATATGGTTATGTTTGCTCCGGTGTTTTCTTCAGATACGCTTTCTCTTCAGGAACTTACAAAAATTCAGAAGCGGATTGTCCAAAAAGCTCATGAGCGGGGAGTGTGTGTAGAAGGAGAAGTGGGGGAACTGCCACTTTTTAATTCTGCTACAGGAGAACTACAGGAAGGAGAAGATACAGACCCGGACGTTTGCTGTAACTTTGTGAAAGAAACAGGAATTGATACAGTTGCCGTAGCAGTTGGGAATTGCCATCTGAAAGAAGACGGAATGGTGACGATCAATTATGAAGCATTACAGACATTGGCGGAGAAAATTGATATTCCACTGGTTCTTCATGGCGGTACGAGTATTTCTCATGAGGATCTTTCAAAAGCATCAGCTATGGGAGTTGCAAAAGTGAATTTTGGGACAGGTTTAAAACGTGCGGCACTGAATGCGGTGAAAGAGTATATGTCAAAACATGATGTGGATAAAATGGATCCGAATGATATTCTAGGTCGTGGTAGAGAAAAAGATATTATAGCGTTTGAACAGGAAGCGATTATCCAGTATGTGGAAGAAACCATAAAAGCTCTGAATGGAGAAAATAAAGCATTTTAAGGTGGTAGAAAATTATGGTAAAAGAAATAACAATGCCGGCGGGAGGACAGACAACAGATACTTCTACGGTTGGGACATGGCTTGTGCAAAAGGGAGATAAAGTAAAGCGTGGAGACGCTCTTCTTGAGATAGAAACGGATAAAGCAACGCTTACGGTAGAAAGTTATGCAAAAGGGACGGTTTTGGAAATCCTAGTTGGAGAGGGGGATGTTGTTCCGGCAGGACAAGTAATCGCGTATATCGGAGATGAGGGAGAGACGCTTCCGACTGCTTCAAAAACAGAAGCTGCAACAACAGAGCCATATGAAGTGGAAGATGAATACCAGCCGATTGCTAAAGTGGCGCCGATCCAGCATGAAAGAGCAGATGTTCAAGCGATGCCAAATGCAAAAATTCTGGCAAGAGACAATCATATTTCTTTGGAGGCTGTGGCTGAGTATACAGGGAAAAAACTTTTGAAAAAAAGAGATGTAAAAGATTACTTAGATCATAGCAACAGTACGGGTGTTTGTACAGAGAAAGAAGATATGAGTGTGAGAGTTCCTCTTACGGCTATGCGAAAAGTAATCGGGAGAAGAATGTCAGAAAGCTCTCGGAATATCCCGGCTTTTCAAGCGACTATAGAAGTGGATATGACACAGAGCATTGAATTACGGCGTATAGTAAATGCCGAAAATGCAGACAGAAAAATATCCTATCATGATATTATTTTTAAATGTGTAGAAGCGGCAATTCGAAAATTTTCGTATATCAATGCATCTTTGGGAGAAGAAGAAATTATTTTACATCAGGATGTAAATATAGGTCTTGCGGTGTCTGTGGAGATGGGGCTGGTTGTTCCGGTAGTGCGAAAAGTCCAGCAGAAAAATATAGAGGAGATCTCGCTTATAAATCGGGCGAATGTAAGCAAAGCAAGAGAAGGGAAATTGATGCCGGAGGAAATGACCGGGGGAACGATTACTGTTTCCAACATGGGAATGTATCCGATCACACAGTTTAGCGCTATTATTAATCCTCCGGAGGTGTGTATCCTGGCGCTTGCGGAAATAGAAGAAAAACCTGTGATCAGAGAAGGAAATATTGAAATTGTTCCGGTTATGAAGATTACGGGAAGCTTTGACCATCGTGTGATCGATGGTGTATATGGCGCACAGTTTTTGGCAGAGCTTAAAAAAATTATCGAAACTCCGGCATTGGCACTTGTTTAAAGAATCAGACTATGGGAGATGAAGGAATTGAAGAATAATAAATTTGATCTACTTATAATCGGAGGAGGACCCGGTGGTTATTCAGCTGCGATTGCCGCTGCAAAAGAAGGATTATCCGTAGGTATCTTTGAGGCGGAGATTCTTGGAGGCACTTGTTTGAATGTGGGATGTATCCCTACCAAATATTTATTAGATAAGGCGGCTGTAATCGAAAAAGTTAGAAGTCTTACGGATAAAAAGATATTTAAAGAAGCAGGATATTATAGTTTTCGTAAGATTCAGGCAGGAAAAGAAGAGGTGATAAAAAAATTAACGACAGGTGTGGAGTATTTGCTGAAAGCCAATAAGATTACGCTCATTCGCGGAAATGCACGTCTTTTTGAACCGGGAAAAGTGAAATGCGCAGATGTAGAATACGAAGGGAAGGACATTATTATCGCTACGGGTTCTGAATCTGTCCAGCTTCCGGTTCCCGGAGTAGAATATACGATTACCAGTACAGAGGCTTTGGCGCTTGAAAAAGTGCCGAAGAATCTGGTGATTATTGGCGGTGGTGTAATTGGCATGGAGCTTGCCAGTGCATTTTGTTCTTATGGAAGTAAGGTGACAGTGATCGAGGTGTTGCCGGAGCTTTTTATTTCAGAAGAACGAAAAGTAGTTCACCATTTGAAAAAAGAGTTAGAAAAGCGAGAGATCCGTATTTTATGTAAGACAAAAGCAGAGGCTGTAAAAATAAGTGAAAGCGGAAAATATAGAGTGGAGTATGCGTCTGTAAGCGGAGAAGAGACAGGAACAATTATGGCAGATCAGGTGATCATGGCAGCAGGGCGAAAACCGTTTTTGAAAGGAATCGATGCCAGGGCATTGGATTTGCGGTTGGGAGAGAAAGGCGAAATTGTGACAGACGAATATATGCGGACAAATATACCGCATATTTACGCAATCGGTGATGTGACAGGGGGGTATCAGCTGGCGCATGTGGCTTATGCAGAAGGAGAAGCTGCGGTAGCACACATTCTTGGGAGAGAAGAAGCGATAGATTTTTCAGCAGTTCCGAGATGTATTTATACTATGCCTGCTTTTGCGGCAGTTGGAATTACTGAGAAAGAGGCAAGAGAACAAGGAATTGAGACAAACATAGGAAATTTTGCTTACAGTGGAAATGGAATGGCTCTTGCTGAGGGGGCGGAAGGCATTGTTCAAGTGTTAATGGATAAAAATGCACAGACGACCCTTGGAATACAGATAGTAGGTGAATGTGCGCCGGAAATGATCGCGTTTGCCACTATGGCGGTAAAAAATAAGATGACGCTTACGGAGTGGCAAAAAATAGTGGTGGCACATCCGTCACTGACGGAAATGATAAAAGAAGCAGCATGTGATTGTTTCCAAAAGAGCATACATGGAGTTGTAAAGTAAAAGGAGGTAAAAAATGGGAAGCTATTTGATAGGTCTGGATTATGGTACCGGCGGCGGGAAAGCCTGTATTATTGATGAAAAGGCAGATGTGCTTGCATATTCTTTCAGGGAGTATCCCATCTATGTTGATAAGCCGTCATGGTCAGAACATGATGCAGAGAATTATTGGACTTTAGCGTGTGAAACGATAAAAGAATGTGTAAAAAAAGCAGGAATATGTCCGGAGGAAATTAAGGGAATCGGTATTTCGTCAGCACAGCCTTGTCTGGTTATGGTAGATTGTGATTTTAACCCGATTCATCGGGCATATAATTTGATGGACAGGAGAGCGGTGAAAGAAGTTGAATGGATTAAAGAGAACGTTGGAATAGATGAGATTTTTAAAATTAACGGAAATCGTATTGAAGACTATCCCACGATGGTGAACATTATGTGGGAGAAAGCAAATCGCCCGGAAGAATATAAAAAAATTTGGAAGACACTTACGATTGACGGGTTTGTGAGACTTCGTATGACCGGCGTGGCGGCAATGAGTTATTCTCATGGCGGCTTTTGGGGAGTTGCATATGATATTCATAAAAAAGAATTTAATCAAGAACTTATGGATAAGTTGGGAATAGATGTGTCTTTAATGCCGGAGTTATATCCATGTGAGCATATTGTGGGAAATTTGACAGAAAAAGCGGCAGCGGCGCTTGGTCTTGTACCTGGAATCCCGGTATGTGCCGGTCAGGTGGATTGCAATGCAGGATTTGTGGGAGGCGGAGCAATTTCGCCGGGAGACGTACAAATTAATCTTGGTACTTGTGGTGTGATGGGAGTGGTAAACAACAGTGAAGAATTTATCGATCTGGTATGTAACGACCCCTATACGACCAATTCATGTAATGATTTTATTTCTATTGCAGTTGTACTTACGGGCGGACAGGTTTTACGTTATTTGCGTGATAATTTCTGCCAGATGGAGAAGGCTACGGCAAAATTAATGTCAGGAATGGATGTTTATGACATTATGAATAAAGAGGCAGAAAAAGTTCCGGCTGGAAGTGAAGGGTTAATAGTTCTTCCGTATCTTATGGGGGAGCGGACGGTTTTGTGGGACGCGTATGCCAGAGGAACGGTTTTTGGGCTGTCTATGCATCACACAAAAGGACATCTGATTCGTGCGTTTATGGAAGGGGTTGCGTATGCGCTCTATGATAATTATAGATTAATGCTGGAAAAAGGAATTAAGGCAAATGCGCCGATCATTTTAAATGAGGGAGGCGCTAAGAGCAAACTGTGGAGAAGGATTATTACAGATGTGTTTAATGTGCCGACGGCATTTGTAGAAAGACGTGTAGGCGCACCCTATGGAGATGCTATTTTAGCGGGAGTATCGGTGGGAGTATTTGAAGATTTTTCCATAGCCAAAGAAAAGGTCAGCTA
Organism: uncultured Lachnospiraceae bacterium; assembly: GCA_963559605.1. Taxonomy (GTDB): domain Bacteria; phylum Bacillota; class Clostridia; order Lachnospirales; family Lachnospiraceae; genus Dorea_D. Next base: position 1,312 of record CAUWLL010000034.1, on the reverse strand, counting down.
TGTCGACTATATGGAGCCGGATATTGAAGCACACGAAAAATATATGGATTATTTTCAGATATATCATAGGTTGTACGAACATTTAAAGGATGATTACGCAGATTTATATCGGGTGGCGAGAAAATATGAGTAAACGTTATCTGGTCATAAATACATCTACAAATCCATTTTACAATCTCGCTCTGGAGGAATTTCTGCTAATGAATTACCTTGAGGGCGTTATTGTTATGCTTTGGCAAAATGAGCCTGTAGTTGTGGTAGGGCAGACACAGAACACGATGGAAGAGATTAATCAACAATATGTGAAAGAGCATGGGATTAAAGTGGTGAGACGAACCACAGGAGGAGGAGCGGTTTATCATGATCTGGGTAATCTGAATTATTCGATCATTACGGATTATCGGAAAGGGGAGAACTTTGGACTTAAAAATTATGCGGAGCCAATTGTAAAGGCGTTGCGTAAATTGGGAGCAGAAGCCTGTTTTAGCGGGAGAAACGATATTCTGATTGAAGGAAAGAAAGTTTCCGGAACAGCACAGCGGGTTTGGAAACAAAGGCTTTTGCATCATGGGTGCCTGTTGTTTGATTCGGATCTTTCAGTGGTTTCGGAATGTTTGAAAGTACGCCCTGAAAAATTTGAGTCCAAGGCAGTGAAGTCTGTGAGGAGCCGGGTTGATAATATTAAAAATTATCTGAAAGAAGATCTGACACTCAAGCAGTTTGAGGAATATCTGGCGAGTCAGCTTTTGGAAGAAGAATATGAAATGTTGGAACTTTCAAAGCAGGAACTTTTGGAGGTGGAAAAACTTAAACGAGAAAAGTATGAAATGTGGGAGTGGACCTATGGGCGTTCTATCAAATGTACCGTTCACAATTATAAAAGATATGCGGGCGGAGCGGTAGAAGTATATATGAATATACAGAACGGCAGAATTAAAGAGTGTGTGATGTATGGTGATTTTATGGCGCTTCGTCCGGCAGCAGAAGTTGCAGAAAAATTAATTGGATGTCGCTACTTGTATGAAGATATTCTGGAGGTGCTTTCGAGTATTTATGTGTGGGAGTATTTTGGAGAAATCAGCGCAGAAGAAGTTGCTAAGAGTATTTGTTGTGTTGAAGATTGACAGGAAGATAAATAAATAATAAATATAACTAAAATATTACTAAGATATAGAAAAATTATTTTAATAAATTGTAAAATATGCTATAATAATCCTACTAAAAAATCGACTAAAAATAATGGAAAGAGGTTGAGTTATGAGAAAGATTATTAACAATCCGGACAACGTAGTGGCAGAGATGATGGAAGGGT
>CAUWLL010000033.1:0-28104 GCA_963559605.1 uncultured Lachnospiraceae bacterium | reverse complement strand
AGAGCACTCGGCTGTTAACCGAGTTGTCGTTGGTTCAAGTCCAACAGGGGGAGTTTTGAAAACCGTGAATTTGTTTCACGGTTTTTATTTATTATGGCACTAACACTCCATTTTTCCTATTCCTAAAGGAAAAAGTACATTTGAGGAAAAAACTCATATGAGTTACAGTAAAAACAAGAAAAAGTAGAGAAGATGCATCGGATTAACCTACCTAAATTATGGAATACAGGAGAGGAAAAATGGAAAAAAAACTAACAGTTAAAGAAAGCTTCAACCTTGGTAAAGGCTGGAATTTGATGATTTTTGCGATTTTGGCTATGTTAGTCACAAATGCAGGTGTTAATGATGGATTAAATATTGCACTTCCAGAGATTGCGAAAGGCGCAGGATTAGATTATGAACTTTGTTTGAGCATGGGAACTGTTGCTGGATTTGTAGGGGTTGCAATGATGTTAGTTATTGCAAAATTCAGAGATCGATTTGGTGGAAGAAAAGTAAGTGCGGCATTGTTTATTATTTTTGGCTTCACATTTTATTTTTTATTTCTTCGAGCTTCGAATATAGTGATGTATGCAATTAGTCAATGTATTATGGTTAGTTGTGGACAAGGTTGTTTTTATCTTTGCACAGGCCCAATGCAATCAGATTGGTTCCCTAAAAAGAGAGGTGTTGTCAATGGAATCAGTACGATTGGAGCCAATATTGGTACAGCGATTTTAGCACCAATTATGACAACACTTTTAACAATGGCAGAGTATAAGACTAGCTTGTCGGTATTTGCAGTTGCTGCCGTTGTACTTGGTATTTTTGCATATTTAACACTCAGAGATGATCCGTTGGAAGCAGGGATGTATCCAGATAATGTAACAAAAGAAGTATATGAAAAAGAATATAAGAACATATCTAAAAAGGACGAATATGTAAGTGATTGGACAATTCCGAAAATGCTCAAGTGTAAAGAAGTATGGCTTGCAGCAATTGTACCAGGCTTTATCACTTTGGGGTTATTAGGAATTATAACACAATTTGTTCCTCGTAATGTGTCTCTTGGTTTATCTCAAGAAGTTGCGATTTCAGCTATGACCGTTGCTGGATTAGTAGGTATTATTGGAAGTTATGCAATTGGATATATTGATACCAAAATTGGAACAAAGAAAGCATGTATGATTTATTGTGCTATTTTTGCAGTGGGAATTGCTTTTAATTTGTTGGCATCTATATGGCTTCCGTTTGCATATGTATCTATTCTGATTGTTGGATTCTCGTTAGGTGGAAGTACAAACATGTCTCTTTCATTTCCTGCTTCTATTTTTGGAGTATTGGATTATCCGAAGGTAAATGGAGTTATTTTTCCAATAAATTACTGTATTGGCTGTTTAAATTTTGTGGTAAATGCAGTTGTAATGAAAGTTACGGGAAGTTTGACAGGAGCTTACATTGTATATTTCTGTTTGTTTCTCATTAATATTGTAATAGTTGCCAAAACTGAAGAAGGAAAATGGGATAAATTAAAACATCCTGAATTAATGAATCATTAAAAAGAGAAAAGAACTGAGCTTCAAAATGAAGGTCAGTTCTTTTCTCTTCTTAAAATTCATCGTTTTTTGAAAAGAAATTAATCAGTTCTTCACGTGATTTTAGAAATTTTGCATCTTCAGGTGAGAATTTACTATAGTATAGTTCATTAATAAGACGAAAAATAAGGGTGGCATCTTCTGGATGTATACATGCCATAATCACTGTTCGAATTTTATAGGTATTTCGACGAATTCGGTGTTTTAAAGTAGCTATAGATAATTTAGTTTTAGCGCTAGGAACAAGGCTATACATTAATACAATACTAGGTTGAAATACAAATGACAAAATCGCTTCTCTCATTAATACAGATTGAAGATAGTTTTGACATACATAGCCCGAGTTGATGAAATCATTGGAAAGCATTTCAACAAGTGAAAAGAAATCATCTGTATCTACACATTCGTGCCAGAAAGCGTCGTGGAGAAGTTCAGTAAGCGATGGGAGCGATTTACTGTATAAATGATTAATCTGGGTGCTTATGATATGTGAAGCTATTGTTTGTTGATCTTGAAGAGTGAAAAAGGGTGAAATCAACAAAGTAGAGCAATCTGCATTTGGAGATATATTTTTGTTTGCTGTAGTAATGATTAAATCTATATCGGAAAAATCGTAATTGTCTTTAGCATAAACGGGAAGAAGGGCAATAAGCTCAATATAATCAGAAAATTTATTTAGAATTTGATGCTTTAGTCCCCAAGTAGCCGGAAGATTTAGCTGGCACAATATAACCGTTTTTAACTTTGAAGAAGTTCGTTCTTTATAAGCAAGAGCTCCGGAAATACAAAAAGCAAGATATATAAGTTCCCCGTAATTTAAATAATTCCCATAATATTTTAGAGCAAATGGCTGGAAATGAAATGCAATTTCAAATTCAATCAAAAACTTTGAACGTGCAATATCTGTGTTGGTGGGTACATCATTGAAATGATGTGCCGGAAGAGATAAATAACGAAGATATTGTACTAAAGTAATATAAAAATCTTCATCATTGCTAAAGTCAAGTCCGTATGTATCAGCAATACTTTGTATATAGCCATTGGCAAGAGATAAAAGGTCACTGTTGAAATACTCATTTACCGTTTGAAAGTTAAGAAGTTTGGCGTCAAACATTCGGCTACAGTAAATATGTACATAAATGTCTTTCCGTTCAATATGTGAAAATTGACAGTTCAATTTCTCGGAAAGAGAATCCAAAAGTGCGTCTGCAGCTTGGATTACTTTCGAATCGGGACAGATTTGTTCATAGGGAGAAATCAGCTCGTGCCCATTTATAATACGATAGTAAGCAATTGCAATCATTAAATTCAGAATGACCATGTTGATGTCTTCCATCATAATGCAAAAAGAATCCATGTAGTAATTGGTTTCTTTCATAATCAAATTTACTATGCGTTCGTCTAAATATTGGTAATGATAATAAGCGTTCCCTCTCGCATTATAATTCCAGTTATCTGTAAAAAGGCGGTTTAAAATAACTCGACGCTTACGTTCATCTGCTTCAAAGGAGATATTATTTTTTTGACGAAAAAATTTAATGTGTGGTTCCGGAAGGATATAATTATGTCGCAGTGCATGTAGATCATGTTCCAGAGTTGTACGGCTTATATACATTTCATCTTCTAAATCATATAAATCTACTGGTGCTTCTGCGAGGCAGAGGCGAAATACAATATGGCGTACACGTTCATCTCGTGACAAAAATGAATTACTGGATTGTCTTAATTTTTTTAAATTTATCTCAGAATCATATTCCAGAAGATATCCCCAGCTACGCTTAGAGGCAATATGTACACCGGAAGTTTTGATAAGTTGGTTGATTTCAGTTACATCATTTCGAATTGTACGTGCAGAAACATGAAGGTGTCCGGCGAGATCCTCTCCGGTTATATAGCTTTTTTGTTGTTGAAGATAGTGGAGAATCTTACGTTGTCTTAGAGTTAGGTTATAGTTGTCCATTGGAGTACCTCCTTTTACAAATTCAGTATGATTAAAATAATAGATAGAGTGGGCTTGAAAGTCAATAGAAAATACTTTTCCTTTTATATACGGAAATTCTCTGTTTGATGAACTGGGAACCCTATACTAGAATATCAGTATAAAGCAAGGAGGTACACAAATTATGAAATATGAAAAAATTAGAAAACAGGTATTAGATGCGATTTTAGATGCAGTAGATCAGGGGTTGATCAAAGGAACTTCTGGTAATATCGCATTAAGAGATGACGAAGATGATGTAGTAGCAATTACACCAAGTGGAATTCCATATAAAGGAATGACATTGGAAGATATAGCAATTGTTGATCTGAACGGAAAATGGTTAGAGGGAAATTATAAACCATCTTCAGAAGTACCAATGCATACAGCTGTTCTTCGTGCAAGACCGGATGTGAAAGCTACGGTTCATACACATGCAATGAATGCAACCATTATGGCAATGGGTGATGATGCAGAGTTAAAACCAATTACTCCGCCACAGTGTGAATTTGTGCCAGTAGGAATCGTACCATTTACAATGCCGGGAAGTGATGAGGTTGCTGATAAAGTTGTAGAAGCATTAGGAAAAGATGGAAGATCTGTTCTGATTAAAAATCATGGAATGTTTTGCTGCGGAAAAAATATGAAAGCAGCAATGGCAGCAACAGAGTATACAGAAGAAATGGCAGTTACAACACTTTATGCTAAACTTCTTGGTACATACGAGCCAATGCCAGAAGAAGGCGTAAAGAAAATGAAAGAATTAATTGCTGCGGATCAAGCGGTATAAAAAATATAGATAAACCAGAAAGGGAGGAAGCATGAGATGGCAAGCGAATTTTTTGTAAGCAGCAATGTTGTATTCGGCAAAGATGCAGCAAAGAAATTACCGGAAATTTTAAAAGAATATAAAGCCAAAAATGTAATGGTTGTATATGACGCAGGAGTTAAGATGGCTGGAATTGCAACGAAAGTATTGGAAGAAATTGAGAAAGCGGATGTAAAAATTACAGTGTTCGATGGAGTTATTCCAAATCCGACCAATGAAGTTGTAGAAGAGGCAGCTGAGATTGCCAAAAAAGAAAATATTGATGTGTTTGTTGCTGTTGGAGGAGGAAGTAGTATTGATCTCACAAAAGCAGTAAATATTTTAATGACAAATCCGGGTCCTATCGGACAATATGGTGGTATTGGTATGGTCAAGGAAGCAGTACTCCCTTTGATCGCAATTCCTACAACAGCCGGAACTTCAAGCGAAATTACAAATGTAGTTGCGTTAACTGATACAGAGGCAGTATGTAAATATGTAATTATTGACAATAAAATTGTAGCAGATAAGGTAATTGCAGATCCGGAATTTACTCGTACAATGCCACCGTCAGTTACAGCTGCAACAGGAATGGATGCTATTACTCATGCAGTAGAAAGTTACATTTCAAATATGTCAACACCTCTTACAGAGTATCATTCTTTAAAAGGTCTTCAAATTTTTTATGAGAATCTTCCAAAAGCAGTTGCAGATGGAAATGATATGCAGGCAAGAGAGCAAATGATGTTGGGATGTATTATAGCAGGTTTTGGATTCTCTAATGCGAATCTTGGATTGGTACATGGAATTGCGCATACATTAAGTGCACACTTTCACTTGGCACACGGAATGGCTAACGCTACAGTACTTCCTTATGTTATGGAATATAATGCAGATAGTTGTCCGGAGAAGATGGTAGAACTTGCGAAAGCAATACAGCTTCCGGTTTCTGGAAATTTAGATGAAGACAAACTTCTCCTTTCTAAGGAATTGCTAAAATTAACAAAAACATTAGGAATTAAAACTTTATCGGAACAGGGAATTAAAGAAGAAGATCTTTCAATGTTAGCTGATGATGTCTTAAAAGAACCTGTTCTTGGCTTCAATCCAAAACAGGGTGTAACAAAAGAAGATGTTTTGGATATTCTTCGTAAAGCAATGTAAAGGAGAGAGAAACATGAGTGAGAAGTGTAAGTGTGGAAAGCGATATCCACATCTGTTTTCCCCTTTAAGAATTGGAAATATTAAGATGAAAAACCGAATCATATGCGCCCCAACCAGTCCTAGTATGATTGATTTAAATGGTCATTTTACCCCGGAAATGATTGCGTATCTGGAAGAAAAGGCAATGGGTGGAGCCGGGGTTGTAACATATGGAGAGGCGATTGTACATTCTGCTACGGGAAAATCTCACAATAAACAACTTCAGCTAGATGCATTTGGTGTGCGTCAAGGAATGACAGAGGCTGCAAGAGCAATCCACGATGCCGGAGCTTATGCTAATATCCAGCTATCTCACGGAGGAATGTATGGAGGGCTGGCAAGTGTAGGCGGGGATGTAGACACCTGTCAGGTTGCATATGGCCCAAGTACAATGACAATGCCTGCCGGAGAAGTACAGGAAATGCCAAATGAGATGGTATACGAAATTATTGAATCGTATGGAAAAGCTGCGAAGTTATGTAAAGAGACCGGCTTTGACATGGTACAAGTACATGCAGCTCATGGATGGTTATTTTCCCAATTCCTTTCTCCGGTATGGAATAAACGAACAGATGAATTTGGTGGATCTTTAGAGAATCGTGCAAGATTTTTCCTGCTGGCATTAGATGCAGTGCGAAAAGCAGTGGGACCACAGTTCCCGATCGAAGCAAGAATTTCGGGAGATGATTTAACAGAAAAAGGACTTGGTCTTGAAGATTGCATTAAAGTTGCTGAGATGATTGATGATAAGGTGGATTTAATCAACGTATCCTGTGGAAATCATGAAGATCCGGATGTGTTTTGTAGGACACACCCCTCGGCATTTTATAAGCGAGGAGTAAATGTTTATCTTGCGGCAGAAATTAAAAAGCATGTAAAAACACCGGTTGCTTGTGTAGGATCTTTAAATGATCCAGCACAAATGGAAGAGATTATTGCAAGTGGACAGGCGGACGTAGTAGAACTGGGAAGAGCAAGCCTTGCTGATCCATATCTTCCTAAGAAAGCATATAATGATGAAGCGGATGATATTACTCCATGTCTTCGGTGCTATGAATGCTTTGGAGCGACTGGTGAGTTGGAAATGGTAAAATGTGCAGTCAATCCAACTATGGGTGAACAACTTCGTGCGAAGCTTCCACAAAAAGCGCCGAAAAGAAAGAAAAAAGTTCTTGTTGCAGGCGGAGGTCCGGCAGGTATGGAAGCCGCTATTACACTGGCGTTAAGGGGACATGAAGTTACTTTGGCAGAAAAAGCAGATCGCCTTGGTGGAAATCTTCATCCGGCAGGCGCAGCTTATTTTAAAGAGGATATTCGAAAATTAATCGAAGTGTTAGAGAGAAGAACGAAACAAGCGGGAGTTCAGGTAATATTGAATCAAGAAGTGACACCGGAATATGTCAAAGCGTTTAATCCAGATACTTTATTTGTAGCAATTGGTTCGAAAGAACTTTGCCCTCCAATTAAAGGTATAGATTCCGAAAATGTAATAATGGCTATTGATGCCGAATTACATCCTGAGAAACTAGGAAAGAGAGTCGTATTTATGGGAGGCGGTCTTGTAGGAGCGGAAGGTTCAGTTGGTTTTGCTCACGAAGGAAAAGAATGTACAATTGTAGAAATGAAATCTACAATTGCAGAAGAAGTAAACTCATTTTATCGTGGAGGACTAATGCCGGAAGTCGAAAAAGCAGCGAAATGCCTGGTTAACACGAAGGTAAAAGAAATTGTACCGGAGGGAGTGCTCTGCGAACAAGATGGAAAAGAGATTTTGGTAGAAGCCGACAGTGTTGTTTGTGCCTTGGGCTTTGCATCCCCTTATGATAAGGTTGACGCCTTAACGGATATTGTAGACGAATATTACATTATCGGTGACTGTAAAAAGGTCGGAAAGATCTATGATGCAATGAACACCGCTTATTACAGTGCATTGCTTGTTTAAAAATAACAAAACATGGCGGTTTGTTGAGAACCGCCGAAAGGAGATAAACAATGAAAAAGAAAATGGTTTTGTGTACTAAGCTTCCAGAAAAGCGTATGCAGGAAATTGAAAAATATTGTGATATTACAATTGCCGGTGAGTTGAAACATGGGAAAGGTAATGCGCCGGAGGAGCAGACAAAGGAAGAGTGTAAAGGTTTTGAAGTGGTTGTGCTTGGAGATGAATATGCAGGAACAGATACTATCAATGCTTGGGTAGAATCTGGTATGAAATTTATCGGTGTAGCCAAAGGAACTCCGGTAACTGTTGACAATGAAGCAATCAAGGCAGCAGGACTTCAGCTTTCCTATACACCAGGCAGAAACCGTGTGGCAGTTGCAGAATTTAATATCGGATTAATGATCGCGGTTGCCAGAAAACTGACATTAAGCAGCACCGGACTTGCTAAAGGAGAACATGTAGGACCGGCTGTAGACGATATTTATAATGTTCCAGATGTAAAAAATGTTACGTTTGGACCGTTGGATGAAAACCACCCATTCACCGATTACGGTATTGGTTTTGAGCTTTATGGTAAAAAACTTGGTATTGCAGGATATGGAGCGATTGGTCGTGAAGTAGCGGTGAGAGCGAAAGCATTTGGAATGGAGATTCTTGCATATGATCCATATCTTCCGGCTGACAGAATTGAAGTGGATGGAGCCAGAGCAGTAGATCTTGATACGATGCTTGCAGAAAGTGATATGATCAGTATTCACCTCCCAGTTGTAGAGGCAACAAAAGGAATTGTCAATAAAGACTGGTTCTCTAAGATGAAACCAACAGCTATTGTAATCAATACAGCCAGAGCGGCAGTCATTGATCAGAAAGATTTCGTAGAAGCACTCCAAAACAAAACGATTGGTGGAGCGGCAGTAGATGTTTACTGGCAGGAGCCGGTACCGGCAAATCATCCGCTTTTGTCTATGAGAAATGTGGTATGTACTCCTCATATGGCAGGCCTTACAACAGATGTAGATAACTGGTCAGGTGAGATGATGGCACAGGAAGTTTTAGCCTATTTAGAAGGAAATGAAAGAAAATATATTTGGAAAAGATAAAAAGATACATAGCATAAAGGAGAATGAGAAATGGAAAAAGGAAAGAACAAAAAAGTAATTGCAGCAGGCCTTTTGGTAATGTCTCTGACAATGGCTTGTAATAGTGCATTAGCACCGATTCTTGCAGAAGTGGGGAAATTTTTCCCGGATGCAACAGATTCAGCGATTCAGATTGTATTGACACTAATTAACTTGACAACACTCCCAATGATGTTGTTAGAACCATTGATGGAACCTAAAATTACTAAAAGAGATATCGCACTTATTGGTACTGTTTTAATGCTTATTGGCGGTCTTATGCCACAAGTACTAAATTCAAAGCTCTGGATGTTATATGCTGCAAGTATTGTAATTGGAGCAGGACTTTCCCTTGTAGTTGTTGTAAGTTCTTCATTGATTTCTGATTATTTTACAGGGCTTGAGAAGTCAAGGGTTATGGGATTTCAGTCCATTTTTGTAAGCATCGGTGGAACAATTATTGCAAAAGGATCCGGTCTTTTTACAGCAATGGCAGGATGGAAGAGAGGATATCTTGTATTTTTAATCTGTATTCCGATTCTTCTTATTGTAGCATTGACTGTTCCGAAGGGAGAAGTTGTTGCAAAAGAAGAGAAAGCAAGTGGAGGTATTTCTGGAAGTATGATTTATTTCGGTGCACTTTGCTTGATTACAGGTGTTTTTGTAGCAACTTTCAACACAAATATAGCAATGTACATTGACCGTAAAGGAATTGGTGATGCAAGTACAGCAGGAACAGTGGCTTCCATTATGCAGGTAATTGGTATTCTTGGTGGTTTAGTTCTTGGAAATACAGTAAAATTATTCAAACGTTTCACCATTGGTGTCGCAATTCTTATGATGGCAGTAGGTACAGCAATGGTAGGATTTTCAACAAATCTTCCAGTTATCTGCGTAGGAGCGGCAGTGGTAGGATTTGGATTTGCAATTCGAAATCCGGGAGCAGTTACGTTTGCAGCCAATATGGTCCCAGCGGCGCAAGCATCACTTGCAATTGCAATCGTGTCTGCAACCTATAATGTAGGAAACTTTATTTCTGCATATGTTGTAAATCCATTGGCAAATATGTTAGGAAATGATATTTCCAATCGATTCATTTTGTCAGCAGTAGCCTTAGCAGTGATTGGTATCGTTGCATGTGTAAAAGCACCTACCACAGATGCTCAAGCTTTAGATTCCCAAGGTTAATAAGAGAAAGCGTTTAACCTTTGTAGTAGAGAGAAAAGAGCTTCCACTTTCACAGTGATATAATCGTGAAAGCGGAAGCTCTTTCATTATGTAGTGAAAAAAAGCCAGTGAATAAAGACTGGTAGTAAATGATTATAGTTTAAAACAAACCACCCGAAATGGGTGGTTTGCTGATTTATAATAATGAAGGGATTTTTTTATGTTAGAAAAGCAATTAATCCCAAGGATGAAGGACTACTTTGATGGCTTCTCCGGTTCTTGTGAGTTTGATACCTTCATTTATTTGATCTAAAGGAAGGATATGGGTTACAAATTTCTCTGTAGGGAAATTCGGTGAAATTGCAAGTTGAAAAGCTCGTTTTGACTGACTGTAAGAAGCGCCGAAATGTCCTTTAATCCAAATGTTGTTGTAGTGAATTAAATTACAATCAAGTTCTGTCATAGATCCTTTTGGAACACCTCCAAAAAATACAACAAGTCCACCTTTTTTAACCATATGGATGCTTTGAGTTTGAGTTGCATTTACTGGTGTAGCGGAGATTACTTTGTCTGCACCTTTCCCATTGGTGAGTTCCTTTACCGTTTCAATTGGATCAACTTCGGAACTGTTTATAGTGACATCTACACCGAACTGTTTAGACATTTGTAAGCGGCTTTCATTGATGTCGATCATAATAACTTTCTGTGCGCCGCGAATTTTAGCAAGTTGTGACATGAAGCAACCAATTGGTCCGGAACCAATAATTACTAACGTATCTGGATAACCGACTTTTATATTTTCAAGACAGGCAAATACGGAAGTCAGAGGTTCTCCAAGACTTGCTGCATCAAAGGAGACATCATCCGGAATTTCATAAATTCCGCCACGGCGAATCTTTTCTCCACTTACTGCTACATATTGAGCAAAGCCACCAGTTCCTGCAAGTTTTGCAACAGCAGTATTTGAACAATTTTCACTGTGTCCGCTAATACATTCGTCGCATTCCATACAGTAAGTACCGGGGAATAAAAATAATCGATCGCCTACTTTATATTTGATTTCTTTTGCACCAATTTCATCAACAAAACCAACAATTTCGTGACCGTAGATAAAAGGGTAGTTCCCTTTTCTTGAATCTGTGGTAAGATTACGGATATCAGAACCACAGAGACCTACAGACATAATCTTTAAGATGAGTCCGTCTTCCGGACAAGTTGGTTTGTCGGTTTCTTCTACGCGGATATCGTTAGGTCCGTACATTAATGCTGCTTTCATTTTCATTATACAACAGCTCCTTTCTATATTTCAATTTACATAGTTTAGTATAGGAAGAAAAAGGTAGAGATTCAAACGGATTATTTCCATATATAAACGGCAATGGATTTAAAACATGTTGAAAATTTCCGTAAAAAAAAGGAAAATACATTTTTGAGAAGTATGAGCAGATTTGCTATTGTTTAACTAGAAGAATTATCAAGATGATAAGAAGGCGAGGAATAAAGATGGCAAAAATTGAAAATTATTTATTGGGAATGGATTGTGGAACAACGAACATAAAAGCAATTATTCTGGCGGAAGATGGAACCGTGGTAGCAGAAAGCTCAAGACCAAGTAAATTCTTGTCTCCAGGACCGAATATGCAGGAGCAGGATGCAAATGAGTGGTGGCAAAACACAGTAGAAATTTTTAGAGCATTAACAGAAAAAGCCGGAGAAGCTGTTGTTAAGCGGATTCGCGGAATTTGTATTAGTTCGCACACGGTAACTATGCTCCCAGTGGACAAAGAGGGAAATCCATTAAGAAATGCAATGACTTATCAAGACAGTCGATCAGCAGCAGAACTTCATTATATAGTAGACGCAATTGGTTTTGATCGTTTTGTAGAGATTGTAGGAGGACAGCCATCAGTAGCGTTTCTTCCTAATAAACTTTTGTGGTTTAAGAAAAATGAACCAGAATTATTTGCGAAAACGGCGTATTTTTTACAGGCAAGTTCTTTTATCAATTATAAATTAACAGGAAAAATGACTACAGATATTGACCAAGCATCCAGAACACAGTGCTTAGATATTTCTACGATGGAATGGTCAAAGGAAATTGCTGATGTTATAGGTATTGATTTAGATGAAGTATTGCCTAAGCCACAACTAGTGAATGATATTATTGGTTTTGTGACAGAAGAGGCAGCTCAAGTGACTGGACTAATTGCAGGGATTCCGGTTGTAGCAGGTTGTAGTGATGCGATGGCGTCAATGCATGCAACAGGAATGAGTAGATTAGGAGAGGCAGGAGAGTCTTCCGGTACTACTTCTTTAGTGTTTGTTGGAAGTGACGTAAAGAGTGCTCCAGATATTCCGGTTGTAACAAAACCATGTTCCATTGACGGCATGCCGTGGATTTTTGATGCTCCGATTCAGACAAGTGGGGCAGCATTAAAGTGGTTTATTGAAACTATGGCAGCAGAAGAAAGAGAGTATGCAGAGGCGCATGATAAGAATATCTATACATACCTCAATGAATTGGCATTGGAAGCAAAACCAGGAAGTGGCGGATTGTTTTTCTTCCCATATCTTTTAGGAGAGCGTGCGCCTTTATGGAATGAGTATGCGAGAGGTATGTTTATCGGAATGGGTATGGGAATGAAGCGGTGCGAGTTAGTACGTTCTGTTTTTGAAGGAACTGCATATGCGCTTCGTCATGTTATGGAAACAGTAAAAGAATCAGGAGCCAAGGCAAATGTGCTTCGTATATGTGGCGGCGGTGCAAAGAGTCGTACATGGTCTCAGATTAAAGCGTCAATGTTGAAGATGCCGGTTTATTTATTGGATGAAAAATCTGGAGATGTTCCGGTAGGAGATGCGTTGATTGTGGGACATAAAGTAGGAGTATTCCCGGAACTTACGAAAGCGGTTGAGAACATTGTAAAGGTAAATGAAATTATTCAGCCGGTAGATGAATGGGTAGAAGCTTATGATAAATTGTATCCGTATTATGTAGAAATGTACAAACATTTAGATGGGGATTTGAAAAAATTAAAGCGCATAGTAGATGGCATGTATTAAAACCGTTTATTCGTAATAAATAAGATTTATTATTTTACATGCGTGATTGATTTTATAAAAGTCAAGCGTTTTTTATCTCCAAATTCCGATACCTAGACACTCCCCACAAATTAGTGGGTATTAAATTTTAGAGAAAAGAAAGACAAGGCGTAGGATGAATAAAAGAAATAGTAGAGGAAGCTCTTAGGTTGAGTCTGGCAGGAAGTGAGTTTTAACTTCCTGCCAGACTCTCTTTAATTGCCGTCAATATCTTTGCTTTTGCTTCTTTCGCCTTGGCTGCGTCCATATCAGGAACGCCCTCCAGTGGATAAGGGATGCCGAGGCTCTTGTATTTTACGATGCCCATCGTATGATAGGGAAGCACCTCCAGTCCTTTTAAGTTCCTCCATTTTCCAATGAGGTGTCCCAGGTTTGCAAGCTCTTCCTCCCGGTCTGTGATGCCCGGCACTACAACGTGCCGTACAATGACAGGAACATTTGCTTCGCAAAGGGCTTCGGCAAATGAAAGTACCGGCGTTTGATCTTGGGATGTGAGATCAATATGTCCTTTTGGGTCACTATGCTTGATGTCCAGAAGCACAAGGTCTGTCACTGCAAACAGACGGTCATAGTCCGCACGCTTTTCCTCGCGGTAGGTAATGCCGGAAGTGTCTAGGCAAGTGTGGATTCCCCGTGTCTTTGCTTTTTCAAACAGTTCAATAAGGAATGGAAGCTGTAGTAGGGGTTCGCCGCCGCTGGCTGTGATTCCGCCCCGAGAATAAAAGGCTTTATTCCGCTCATACATAGTAAGAAGTTCCTCTGCGGTCATCGCTGTCCCTCCGTTTGGCGCCCAGGTATCCGGATTATGACAGTATTGACATCGCATAGGACATCCTTGAAAGAATATAATAAAACGAACTCCGGGGCCGTCAACGGTCCCGAAGCTCTCTGTAGAATGTATATGTCCGGTCATTACATACCTTTGTGGAAAGTTCTTGAAATAACTTCATCCTGCTGTTCTTTTGTCAGCTTATTGAAGTTTACCGCGTAACCTGATACGCGGACCGTAAGCTGTGGATATTTTTCAGGATGTGCCTGGGCGTCAAGAAGTGTTTCTTTTGTAAATACATTTACATTCAGGTGATGTCCGCCTTTTTCTGCGTAACCATCAATTAAGTTTACAAGATTGTCAATCTGAGATTCAGAAATATTCATAATGTGTACCTCCTATATATGTTGTTTTAGTTATTCTCTTGTTTCATCAAGGTTCGGCTCTGCACAAGCGCAGTCCGGTTCCAGAGAGAAACTTAAATCGTCTAAGCTAAGTTCGTCAAACAGTACCGTGTCTTCTTTTCCGAGCGCTCCCGGGATGATGGAAAATGTATTAGAGATACCGTCCTGTGCGTCTTTAAATGGAAGCTTGGATACAGAACTTAAAGAAGCTACTGCGCCATGGCTGTCTCTGTGGTGCATTGGATTTGCACCCGGTGCAAATGCTTCGCCGGCTTTTCTTCCGTCCGGTGTAGAACCGGTATTCTTACCATATACAACATTGGAAGTGATCGTAAGAATAGAAGTAGTCGGGATACCGCCTCTGTAAGTGTGGTTACTCTTAATATAGTGCATAAATTCTTTGACTACATCATAAGCAATGCTGTCTGCACGGTCATCATCATTTCCGTATTTCGGGAAATCTCCTTCGACTTCGTAGTCTACAACGATACCGTTTTCGTCACGAATCGTTTTTACTTTTGCGTATTTGATGGCAGAGAGAGAATCAGCAACAACAGAAAGTCCTGCAATTCCGGTTGCGAACCAGCGTGTTACCTGCTTATCGTGCAGAGCCATCTGGATACGTTCATAGCAATATTTATCATGCATATAATGGATGATGTTTAAGGCATTTACGTATACCTGAGCCAGCCACTTCATCATATCTGTAAATTTTTCCATGACATCGTCATAATCAAGATATTCAGAAGTGATCGGGCGGTATTTTGGTCCTACCTGCTTTTTGGAAATTTCGTCCACACCGCCGTTGATAGCATAAAGCAGACACTTTGCAAGATTTGCTCTTGCACCGAAGAACTGCATTTCTTTCCCTACGCGCATGGAAGATACGCAGCAGGCGATGGCGTAGTCGTCACCGTGTGTTACTCTCATCAAGTCGTCATTCTCATATTGGATAGAAGAGGACATGATAGAAGTCTTTGCACAGAACCGCTTAAAGTTTTCGGGAAGTCTCGTGGACCAAAGGACTGTAAGGTTTGGTTCCGGAGCAGTTCCTAAGTTGGATAGTGTGTGAAGGTAACGGTAGGACATTTTTGTAACCATAGAACGTCCGTCAATTCCCATACCTCCGATAGACTCTGTAACCCAAGTCGGGTCGCCGGAGAACAGCGCGTTATATTCCGGTGTTCTTGCGAATTTTACAAGACGGAGCTTCATAATGAAGTGATCGACGAACTCCTGGATCTCTTCCTCGGTGAAGGTACCGTTCTTCAGATCGCGCTCTGCATATATATCAAGGAAAGTGGAAGTACGTCCCAGTGACATGGCAGCGCCGTTCTGTTCTTTGATAGCCGCAAGGTAACCGAAATACAGCCACTGGATCGCTTCCTGCACGTTGGAGGCAGGACGTGAAATATCAAAGCCGTATATTTTTCCAAGTTCCTTTAATTCTTTTAATGCTTTGATCTGCTCAGACAGTTCCTCACGCTGTCTTGTAACATCAGAGTACATGATGATACGCGTACCGTCTTTCTGTCTCTGCTTATCTTCGATCAAGCGGTCTAATCCGTAGAGAGCAACTCTGCGGTAATCACCGATAATGCGTCCGCGGCCGTATGCGTCCGGGAGTCCTGTGATAATGTGGCTGGAACGACATGCGCGCATCTCCGGTGTGTATGCGTCAAATACGCCTTCATTGTGTGTTTTTCTGTGCTTTGTGAAAAAGTCTACGATTTCCGGATCTATTTGATAGCCGTTATCTTCACAAGCTTTCATAGCCATTCGGATACCGCCGTATGGCTGCAGAGAACGCTTAAATGGTTTGTCTGTCTGAAAACCTACGATTTTCTCTTTCTCTTTTTGTAAATATCCCGGTCCGTGAGAGGTAATACCGGAAACAATTTTGGTGTCCATATCAAGGACGCCGCCTTTTTCTGCCTCTTCTTTTGTGAGCTCCATTACCTGTGCCCACAGATCTTTTGTTGCCTGTGTTGCTTCGGTTAAAAACGACTCGTCACCGTCGTATGGCGTGTAGTTCTTCTGAATGAAATCACGAACGTTGATTTCTTTTTCCCAGATACCACCGTTAAAAGATGCCCATTCTTGTCTCATAAGTGCCTCCTGTCATTTTATAATATAATTTTGATTGGTTAGTGTTATCTAATTTTTTCGACAGTTACATCATAGGACACAACATATAGTGTCGTCAAGGGTTAAGCATGTACATTTTTTAGGACAAAGCGATTTTTGTAACGAATTTTCGTCTGCGTTGTCTAATATATAAAGGGGGAGAGGAGGAAACCTCGTGAACATTATTTTCAAATTAACCATACAATATATGAAGAAAAACCGCAGAAGAACGAAAGCTGCCATTGTGGGTATTACCTGCATGATGGTCGTTCTTACTGCGGTTTTTGTTTTTTCAGAAGCGTTTCTCGGAGTGATCAGAAACCGGATTGTAGAGGAAGACGGCGCTTATCGGAAGTGCGATCATTTATAATGCCTATGCTATTTCAGTATTTGAGAAACTGAAATATCTGGGAACATTGGGGAGCGTAGGGGCTTCCGGATTTCAAAGATCTATGGTGGTGTATTGGGAAGGGCTGTTGGAAGGGGTGATCGGAATACCGGCAGGGCTGCTTCTTGGCATCATTTTTTCAAAAATAACGTTGTATGGATTAGAGAAATATTTCCTGTTTGAAGGAGGGCTTTCGGCAGACATTAGCTTTGGGATGCTTTTGAAGCTTGTATTGACAGGCATTCTTATGATTCTTCTAGCCTGTTACACCCCGGCTGTGACAGCAGCAAACACAACGGGGATAGAGTTGATTTCCGGGCAGTATAAAATGGACGAGTCTGTGCAGAGGAGAACCGATCTGCTTAAACGGCACAGAGTATTCGGTCTTTGCGGGATATTGGCGGTAAAAAATATTTGGGCGAGGCGGAAGAATTATACATTTAACGGTATGCTTCTGGTTTTCACATTTTGTCTGTTGTTGGACGGACTTACCGCTATGCGGGCGTTTAATGGGGAGTATGATTTGAAAGATGAACGAGAACGTCCGGATTTACAGTTGTGGGTGGAGCTTTACACGGAGGATACAGAGAAAATACAGTCCTTTTATGAGCAGGTGTTGGCTTTCGATGAGATAAAGACGTTAAGTCTTGAGAGAATATTGGATTTACAAGGTGGACTTCTCGGAAAAGATCAAATAAAGGAAGGAGCGGGGAACTGTCAAATAGCATCTTATTATGGATATGTGGATATTGCCAGGAAAGCACAGGATGTTCGCACAGGAAAGACGCACAGTGGTTATTGGATACAGCCGGAGATTGTCGGCTTGGATGAACGAACCTTTCAGGCGTATGTAGAGCGGGCGGGGTACGAAGTGCCGGAGAAGGTGCAGTATCCGGTTTTGATCGAGGATTATGTTCGGGTACAGAAGGGGGAAGAACGCAAGCGTAAAAGTATTTTAAAGCCGAAAGCAGGCGGAGTTTTTTCTTTTCTATATAGCCGCTATGGGGATATGGACAGTTATGCGCTATATTCGATAGACAACTCCGGCGCTAAGTTTGACGAAATTTTGAAAGGAGAATTATATGTTGTCGGGATGACAGATCAGGCGCCTCCATATCCGTATTTTTCGGGGGATTATGAAGAGATAGAAGGAAATCAGGCGACGGACATGGGAAAGCATAAGTTCTATATGCCGATGCAAACATTTGAAAAACTGATTCAGGATCCGGCGTATAAAGATACTTACGGAAAACATCCGAAAAATACTGTGGTGGAATATTCTTATGAGGAGAAAGAGATTCCGACATACTTGAAATTTGATATACACAGAACCGGAGCGGACAGGATTAAGGAAGATAAGGCAGTAAAAAAGAAGATAGAAGCTATTGCTGTAAATCTTGGGCTAGCAAGAGAAGATTATCGTTTTGGAAGTTCTGCTATCTGGAAGAGAGAGCAATATTTTAATTCCAAAGAATTTTTGGAAGTGGTGCTGGGGTACGGTGTTGTACTGTTTATTACAGTAATCAGTATGACGAGTATTTTTCAAAATATATCCATGTCCATGCGGATAAGAAAAAGAGAATTTTCCACGTATCAATCTATGGGGATGACGAGAGACATGTTGAGGAAAATGATCATGCTGGAAAATACTGCGTATGGTGTGATCGGGTGTGTGATAGGAATTCCGTTAAGTTTTGCATTTTTAGATGATGTATGGAAAGAACTTGAACTATATGGGGAAATTGAACATGTGATCCCGTGGGATTTAATAAGCGCAGAGTTTTTACTGGCAGTCCTTCTTATGATTGTTCCGATGCTGTATACCAAAATGCAGATGAAGCATTTGAATATTATAGAAGCTGTTCAGGATGAAAATGTATAACAGGAGGGAGGAAACGGTATGGAGATTTTAAGAGCAGAGTGTTTGACGAAGGTGTATGGATATGGCGATCATAAAGTTGTTGCGTTAGATAAGGTTTCGTTTGTCGTGGAGGAGGGAGAGTTTGTAACGATACTCGGACCCTCCGGTTCGGGGAAATCAACGCTTCTGCATATTCTTGGCGGCGTGGATAAACCGACAGACGGGAGGGTGTATATTGACGGAGAAGACCTGTACCGAATGAAAGAAAAAGAACGCACATTATTTCGACGAAGAAAAATCGGACAGATCTATCAGTTTTATAATCTGATCCCTGTGCTTAATGTAGAAGAAAACATTTGCCTGCCGATTCTTTTGGACGGGAAGCAGGTTCATAAAACAGATTTGAAAAAACTGTTGGAAATTCTGGGACTGGAGAATCGGGTACATCATCTGCCCAATGAATTATCCGGCGGTCAGCAGCAGAGGGTCTCCATAGGCAGAGGAGTGATCAGTCGTCCGAGGATCCTTTTGGCAGATGAACCGACCGGGAACCTGGATCGTAAGAACAGCAGGGAGATCATCAAGTTGTTCCATAAATTAAACAGAGAATATGGACAAACAGTGCTTCTTATTACCCATGATGAAAATATCGCCGAGAGCAGTGAAAGGACGATTGTAATTGAAGACGGGAAGATCTTGAAGGACAGTAGGAGTTAGTTTTTCATAGTTTACTTTCAGTGTTATCTAAAGTATAATCGAAATATAATAGGGAGTAACAAGTTTGGTTTTGTACTTATTTATACGATTGGAGAAAATGTGAAAGAAAAAGATGTTATAAAAACAGAAGAAATGGCTGTTGAAGATTTAGAAGAATGGCTAAAAAACGTACATGAAAAATATTCTGTTGAATTAAAAAGAGCTAATGAGTTACCTAATGCATTTTGGGAAAGCTATTCATCGTTTTGTAATACTTCAGGAGGATATATTGTTCTGGGAATTGCGGAAGGCTATCCACAGAATGAGATAATAGGAGTTGGGAATCCACAAAAAACAGTAATAAGCTTGTGGGATCAATTATCAAATAGGAATAAAGTTAGTTATAAGAATATTGATAATCATGATGTGAATACATATGTTATAGATGGAAAAACTGTGATTATAATATATGTAAAGGAAGCAGCAGAAAGTATGAAACCGGTCTATATAAACGGGAAGTTAGAAAATTCATGGATTCGTACAGGGGATGGAGATAGAAAAGTTACTAAAGAGGAATTGTCAGCGTTGATCAGAAATGCACAGCCCAATCAAGATAGTTTGCCGGCAGATGCTTTTACAATGGAAGATATAGACCTCGATTCGCTGATTACCTATAAAGAAAGAGTTAGTAAAAGATTCCCTAAAATGAAATATATTGAAATGACACATTCAGAATTTTTAACACAGATTGGCGCATGTTATAAAGACCGCAATACAGGAGAATTAAAGATTAAAAGGGGAACAGTATTATTTTTAGGGAAATGTAACTCAATAAGGGAGTTGTTTCCGCATTATCATGTGGATTTTTTTAACAAGCGAGGAAATAATCCACGATGGTTAGATAGAGTGTCCGATGATGAGCCAGGAGATTATGAAATGAATCTATACAATTTTTTTAATATAGTATATGAAAAAATTAGGACATTATTGAGAGATTCATTTGAGTTAGATTCGGAGCAATTAAGAATTCCATTATCAGAATTTGATGAAACGATTAGAGAAGGACTTGTTAATTGTTTGGCACATGCTGATTATGTTCAAGGTTATCCTTCTACCAAAATAGAAGTCTATGATGGGTGGTTTTGTTTTACTAATCCTGGAAAGATGCTTGTATCACCACAGCAATTTTTTATAGGAGGAGATTCTAGACCACGTAATGAGACTATAATGAAATTATTTCGTTTATTAGGGGCTTCTGAACGACAAGGATTTGGAGGTCCTCTGATTTATAAAACAGCTATACAAAACGAATTTAGAGGTCCAGAAATTATAACAGATATTGAGCATACAGAATTGAAAGTATGGAATATTGATTTGGCAGATTCATATCCAGAGTTGACTACAGATGAAAAAAATATATTGAAATACATCATGAAAAATGTGAAAGCGCAGTCAGTTAACAATATAAGAAAAACTTTGGGAATGACTGAATATAGAGCGAGAAAAGGCATAGAGGTTCTGGAGAAAAAAGGTCTAATTAGAAAAATAGGAAACGGTCCGTCTACTAAATATAGTGTAGAGTTCGGAAGCGTGGAACTTTTGACGCAATTACAAGTGGCAATGGATATATTAAAGAAACAGATGACATAAATTTATCTCGTGAATATCTTGTGAAAACAAATTAATTTTTGTGAAAAAAGAGCATGAGTGCAATAAATATGAAGTGTTGTACAAGGTTGTTATTATAAATTTATCTCGTGAATATCTCGTGAAAAGTAAAAAACGAGAGATACCAGAATGTCCATACGTTATCTGTCGGATGGAAGTAACATTTTAAGGTATCTCTCTTATTTCCTTTAGGCATTAAGTCGGTTCAGGCGTTCCAGCAGATGTCTCAGCGGACGATACAGTATCAACGTCACCGCAGCATTTCCGGCAGCGTGTACAAGGTCAAACGGAATACCCGATACCCAGTATGCCATTCCGGCTTTCGCACCAAGTACGACGAAGTACGGAATAGCAAAAAGAAAACCGTAGGATAATCCGTAAGCGCCCAGAACCACACAACTGAACGGCAGGGATTTTTTCAGGCTTTCATCTTTGATAAGCAGTACGATGATCGCAAGAATACTCCACACATACAGATAACCAAACCACCAGACACCAAACCCATAGACACAGCCTTCTAAAAAGACAAAAGTATAGATAGGCAAAAAAACTTTTTTACCGTAAATCTGCGTGTATATGTAGATAAGAAGTGAGACGATCTCTATATTGGGAAGCGGAGCTAACGCGATCTGGCTGACCAGAAGGATAGCGCCGAGAAATGCCAATATGACCAGTTCCCTTGTGCTGACCATACGTTTTCTATCCGCAGTGTTTTCCATGTTTTAGTAGCCCTCAGTCAGTGTCAGCTCGAATTGATCGCCGTCCTCGATGACCAGCTCGCTGGCAGAAGTTGTTACGGCTTTTCCGCCTTCTGTAATGCACCACCATTGCTGCTTGCTGTCGTCTGCAGTTTCACCGTCTACAGTGGTGATAAATAAGCCGAATTCACCGTCCTCACCCTCTGCCAGTTTATTTTCGAGGATAACAGGAGCGAGATACTCCTCATCCGTAGAGTATTTGAACTCTTTTTCTGATTTGTCACCGTGTACAACGACAACGGTAATCTCTTTGTCTCCGGCCTTTGCCTTTGGCAGAAAGGTCTTGTAGATGCCGAACATGGCGAGCGCAGCGATTACGACTACCACGATGGCAACAATTAGTTTCTTGTTTTGTTTCTTTTCCATGATGTTTCCCTCTTTCGTTTTTGTAGGCTTGTATTTAGCTTTTATGATCGGAAAAGAAATCTTCCGTATCATAAAAAATCCGTTTGGGTAATATTCCAAACGGATTTCAACATCATACCGATAATATCCCGGAGACCTACAAAATATCTCGGGATTCATTATAGATAGAATGTTTCGCTTTGAATGGAAGCCCCATTCTACACATAGCAGGTAATCTGACTACGGATATAATTCCTCACAGTGACCTCATCGTTCAGGATTTGCACCTGATTCCCACTGCATATGTGCTGTCTATTATAATGTAACACAATTAAAAATATCTGTCCATATAGTTTTAGGGGTAAGATTTTTTACGAGGAATAATTGAATAGAAAATTCGGAAATATAAGATGAAAACTATTGAATAAACAGAAAAAATGGGATAAGCTATAGTCAGAAAGAGAAGACGTTTAAGAAATTACACGGATAGAAGGAGGGACAGGTATGTATTCATATGATGATATTTTAAGAGCAGACCCGGAAATTGCACGGGCGATAACAGATGAGATGGAGCGGCAAAATTCGCACATCGAGCTGATCGCTTCTGAGAACTGGGTAAGTAAAGCGGTGATGGCGGCGATGGGAAGTCCGTTGACGAATAAGTACGCAGAAGGTTATCCGGCAAAACGATATTATGGCGGATGTCAGTGTGTGGACGTTGTAGAGAATCTGGCAAGAGACAGAGCAAAAGAATTGTTTGGGTGTGATTATGTAAATGTACAGCCACATTCCGGCGCTCAGGCGAATCTGGCGGTGTTTTTTGCGATTCTGAATCCCGGGGACAAGATTCTGGGAATGAATCTGGATCACGGCGGACATCTGACACACGGTTCTCCGGTGAATCTTTCAGGGAAATATTTTGAAACCTCGTTTTATGGAGTAAATGACAACGGGGTGATCGACTACGACGTTGTGCGCGAAACTGCACTTCGTGAAAAACCAAAGCTTATCATTGCCGGGGCAAGCGCTTATGCGAGAATTATTGACTTCAAAAAGTTCCGCGAGATTGCAGATGAAGCGGGCGCTTATCTCATGGTAGATATGGCGCATATTGCAGGGCTTGTGGCAGCAGGCTTACATCCAAGTCCGATTCCGTATGCAGATGTGGTGACGACAACTACACACAAAACGCTCCGAGGACCAAGAGGCGGTATGATCCTCTGGAATGAAGCGGCAAACGAAAAGTTTAATTTTGATAAAGCTATCTTCCCGGGAACGCAAGGAGGGCCGTTAGAACATGTCATTGCAGGAAAGGCGGTCTGCTTCAAGGAAGCATTGTCACCGGAGTTCAAAGATTACCAGAAACAGATCGTGGCAAATGCACAGGCGCTCGCGAAAGGTTTGATGGACAGGGGGATTAAACTGGTGTCTGACGGAACGGACAACCATCTGATGCTGGTGGACGTCAGTGACAAAGAGGTGACCGGAAAGGAATTAGAGAAACGTCTGGACAGTGCGCATATTACCTGTAATAAAAATGCCATTCCAAACGATCCACGTCCGCCGTTCCAGACAAGCGGTGTGCGGCTCGGAACTCCGGCAGTCACTACTCGAGGCATGAAAGAAGAAGATATGGAGGTCATTGCAGAGGCTATCGCGCTTGTTATTGCGGATGAAGCTAACGTAGCAAAAGCCAAAGAACTAGTGGCAGACCTGACCAAGAAATATCCATTAATATAGTAATAAGAGTGGAAGTTAGCTGGGCAGCAGCGTAAAATATTTCAATAGCGACATAAAACATCCCAAGGGGACAGTTTCTGTATGAGCATGGTACATGGAAAAGCCGAGTACCGGCGTAAGAAAGAGGCTGTCCCCAATATAACGGAAGATGGGGAGTGTCCTTCAATATAGCGGATTGTATGTTGACGCACTCAAGCCAATTTGCTAAAATAAAAAATGGAAAAGTAAGAATTTATCAAGAAATAAATGAGTTTACAAAGAGGGTACAAAAGAGGAATTCTTTAGGGAGAGTATAGTTTCATTAAATAAGGAGGACAAGCGTAATGGATTTGACATTTGGTGAACAAGTCAAAATTATCTTAAGCAGAAAAGGTATGACGATTAAAGAACTTGCTGAGAGCATAGAAGAGCGTACCGGAAAGAAAATGTCACGACAGAATCTTACACAGAGACTGGGACGGGATAATTTTCAGGAGCAGGATATGCGTATGATTGCAGGAATATTAGGTTGTCCTTTTCATCTGAATATTCTGGATGACAGTGTTTCTACTGAGACAAATTTTACAAAAAATAAGACGGAATTTTATATAAAAGAACAGGAAGTGCCGGCAACAGAAGAGGCGGGCGCTGTTTATGCTACAGAAGAAGAACTGTATGGCGCCGCCGGGGAAGAAGAGGAAGGTCTGTATCAAGATATTTCTACAGAAGAGCCGGAGGAATCCGTAGAGGAAATTCTTGCGGAGCTGGAAGCATTTGAAGTGGAAAGCCGGGGGAAAAGTTCTGCCGCGGAAGAGGAAAGGAAAGAGGAAGAATCCGAGAAGAAGCCGAGGAGCTGGAGATCTTATTTACAGAGACGTAAGAAAAAAACAGTGGATGACGAAGAAGAATTATCTGTAGATGAATTTCCGACAGAGATGATCTATCTTGAGGACGGCGAGGAGCTGGAAGATTTCACAGAAGAGGCGGAGGAAGCAGTCTGGGCAGAGGATGTGCAGGAACCTGTGCAAGAGCCTGTGAGAGAGCCCGTGATCGAACAGATCGCGGATCAAATAGAGGAAGCGATCATGAGAAGGGCGGAGGAAGAGCCGGAGGATACGGAAAACGGAGATGTGAATCCGTATACGGGACATGAGTATAAGTCCAACAGTGTGCGTATGCATCCGAAGCGTATCGGATATGTGCAGGTATATGACCGCCGTGAGCATAAATGGACAGATATGACGGAATGGGCATTTTTGGGGTATCAGGAGAGAAAGAAAGCTCTGCTGGGGAAGGATTATGAACCTCCGATCTATCTGGATTAAATAGGAATAGAAAGAGAGAAAGTACATGAACTGGGAGCAGCTATTATCCACAAAACGAAGCAGAGGTTCTGCAAATAAAACGAAATATGCGAAAAGTTCGGATCTTCGCAGTGAGTTTGAAAAAGATTACCACCGTATTATCGGGAGTGCATCTTTTCGAAGACTTCAGGATAAGACGCAGGTGTTTCCTCTTGACAAAAGTGATTTTATCCGTACAAGGCTGACGCATTCGCTGGAAGTATCGTCGTTTGCAAAGTCTCTGGGACAGAATATTGGAGAAAATATACTGGCATACAAAAGAGATCCGGGCTTTACGCCGGGGATGAAAGAGGATATTTGCAGTATTTTACAGTGTGCGGGACTGATACATGATATTGGGAATCCGCCTTTCGGACATTTTGGAGAAACGGCAATTCGGGAATGGTTTGAGAGGAAGCTTCCGGTATTGCAGTTTCATGGGAAATCTGTAGAAGAAGCGCTTACAGAAGTATCCGCGCAGATGTGCGAAGATTTTTATCATTTTGAAGGAAATGCGCAGGCTCTCCGACTGGTGAGCAAGCTTCATTTTCTTGTGGATGAAAATGGGATGAATCTCACGTACGCGCTTCTAAATACTATTGTAAAATATCCGGTGCCGTCCACGGGAATCAATAAAAAATCCGGCAATATCAAGGACAAAAAGATGGGGTACTATCTTGCGGACGAGGAGATTTTCCGGGAGATACAAAAAGAGACAGGAACCGACGGGAAACGACATCCATTGACATTTATTCTTGAGGCGGCAGATGACATTGCCTATAAGACCGCGGATATTGAGGATGCATTTATAAAAGGGTTCATAAGTTATCATAAACTTCTGGAAGAACTGATCGAGCTGCAGGCGACCTATGGCCAGGAAGATAATGCGTTTAATCCGGTGAAAGTGCTGGAGGATTTGTATTTGAGGGGCAAAGAGCGACATGTGGAGAAGCCGGAGGAATATGCCATTAAAAACTGGATCATCCGAATACAGGGATTTTTGATCAATTGTGCTACCTATGGATTTACATCTAATTACAGCGCTATTATGGCGGGAGAATATGCCTATGACTTATTCCATCATACATTTGCGGAAAAATTAATGGATTTATTGGGTGACCTTGCATTTCGTGAAGTATTTACGTCTGATCAGATTTACCGGATGGAAGTGGCAGAGAGCGCCATGATTGATTTTCTTATGGATAAGTTTGTGACGGCAGTTATAAAGTATGACGACAAGTCGCAGAAACTGGAAACTATTGACGCCAGGATGGTTTCGTTTATTTCCAGCAATTATAAGAATGCATATCATTTTCATGCAAAAGGGAAGTCAGATGCAGAGAAATTATATCTGAGACTTTTGCTTGTTACGGATTATATCTGTGGCATGACGGACAGTTATGCCAAACGGTTGTATCAGGAATTAAAAGCAATCGTGTAATAGAGGAATTTTTTACGGCGGAAGCGAATAGATTGTGGTAAATAAACAGAGTCAGGAGTGGCGGTTTGAAACGATTTATTCGATATTTGTATGAGTACGAACAGGGGAAAAGAACAAGAAATGTAGGGTTTGTTAAAGTAGAGCAGGATGATTATGAATGTACGGTACATGTACATGGAAAAGGTCTGCGTATGAACGGAGAAAAGCTGGGCTTATACCTTTTTTATGAGGAAGACGGCATGTGTGTGGGCATTCGGCAGGGAGAGATCGATAATATCAATCCTGCGGTGAACTGCCGTCTTCATTATACGAGAGAAGATGTGGGAGAGGCTGAGAATTTTCCGAGGATCAACGGTGTGATCATGAGTAACGGGAGCGGGCGTAAATATGCTTCCGTATGGGATGATACGATAGAAGCAGATGTGGATCGAATGAGGCTGTGGACGGAAAAACCGGAGCCGGAAAATCGCCGGGAAGAGGAAGCTGAGGAGATGGAAAACCTCCGGGAAGAGGAAGCTGAGGAGTTGGAAAACCTCCGGGAAGAGGAAGCTGAGGAGTTGGAAAACCTCCGAGAAGAAGCAGAGGAACCGGAAAGTCGTCGGGAAGAAGACCTTGCGGAAAGCAAAGAACCGGAATGGAAAGGGGAATTTCAAATTTCGGAGGAGGCAGATCGTCGGGAAGAAAATCAAAAGTGTACGTCCTCTCGTGTCGGCTGTAAAGTAACCAAGGTGCAGAGGAAAGAGCTGGCGCGTCTGCCAAGGTGTGAATGGCGTCTGGCGAATAATCAGTTCCTTTTGCACGGATACTATAATTATCATCATCTGGTGTTCATTGAAAACGGGCAGATGATGTATCTTGGAGTCCCGGGCATATATCACGAGAAAGAGGCGCAGGCGGCAAGTGTATGTGGCTTCCCGGATTTTGTGCCGATGAAAGAATTAGATGTTTCCTTGACGGCAGATGAATGTGACGAGCAAGAAGAGTTCGGGTATTGGTGCCGACAGGTGAGACATCCTTTTTATTGAAAACGGGAAATGGATATTAGAAAAGGATAAACAGGAAGAAAGCAGGATGAGCCATGAAAAATACAGAGGAAAAATATATGAGAGAGGCAATCCGTCAGGCGAAGAAAGCGTATGCACTGGGGGAGGTACCGATTGGCTGCGTTATTGTACATGAAGATAAGATTATCGGAAGAGGGTATAATCGGAGAACCATTGATAAAAATACGTTGGCACATGCGGAGATGATCGCAATAAAAAAAGCCAGTAAAAAAATGGACGACTGGCGTTTAGAAGGGTGTACTATGTATGTAACTTTGGAGCCCTGTCAAATGTGTTCCGGTGCAATCGTACAGTCTCGGATGGATCGGGTGGTGATCGGCTGCATGAATCCAAAAGCGGGATGCGCAGGCTCTGTTTTGAATCTTCTTCAGATGTCGGAGTTTAATCATCAGGTAGAGCTTGAAATCGGGGTTCTCGGAGAAGAATGTAGTCGGATGATGAAAGAGTTCTTTCAAGAATTAAGAGAAGCAAAAAAGAAAAAAACGACTTAATATCTGCTTATTTTACGTGCATTGCGCGTCGAACACAATCTCACAGACGTTACCTTGACAGTTGGCTCAGATCCGGCGCCCTCACGGCACCCGGAAGATTCTGCTTAGTGCTGCTTCGTTCCCGACCTGACACGGTTC
>CAUWLL010000032.1:0-30169 GCA_963559605.1 uncultured Lachnospiraceae bacterium | reverse complement strand
GCCAGCTTGTTCCTCAGAACCCAGATGATGAGCCTGCTTCTGTTCTTCTGGAACGCATCAGAGCGGAAAAAGAAGAGCTAATCAAGCAAGGCAAAATCAAGCGTGATAAGAAGGAATCTATCATATTCAAAGGTGCGGATAACTCTTATTATGAGAAGATTGGAAGCGAAGTTCATTGTATTGATGAGGAAATCCCTTTTGAAATACCCGAAACGTGGGAATGGTGCAGAGGATACACTTGTTTCGCAGGAATGGAAAGTAAAAAACCTATTGGTGATTTTTTTGATTATATAGATATTGATTCAATTGATAATTATAATCACAAAATCAAAGAACCGAAACATCTTCCTGTTTCTGATGCGCCAAGCAGAGCAATAAAGAGCGGAAGTGTATTGTTTTCTTTGGTTAGACCATACCTTGAAAATATTGCGCTGATTGAAGAGAAACATAGCCATTGCATAGCTTCCACCGGATTTTATGTCTGCAATTCAAACGGAGTATTTTTGCCAGAATTTATGTTCTTTTTGATGATTTCAGGTTATGTGGTAGGTGGTCTAAATCAGTACATGAAAGGCGATAATTCTCCGTCCATAAGCAAAGATAACATTGAAAATTGGCTATATCCTGTCCCACATCTCGAAGAGCAGCGAATAATATGCGCTAAACTACAGCCCGTATTTTCTTTGCTTGAGAGTGTAGAAAAGAGCCTCAACTGAGACTCTTTTCTATCGTAACAATAACATGTAGAAGCTGTGTTGCCTTCTCAAAAATCCGC
The DNA here is from genome assembly GCA_963559605.1 of uncultured Lachnospiraceae bacterium. Taxonomy (GTDB): domain Bacteria; phylum Bacillota; class Clostridia; order Lachnospirales; family Lachnospiraceae; genus Dorea_D. The sequence continues at coordinate 29,394 of CAUWLL010000032.1, read as the reverse complement.
TTTTGCTCTGTGATTGGTGGTAACGGAATAATTGTTTTTGCCATTTCAGAACCCGAGATTTCTTTGAATGTTGTACCCGCTGCTCGCTGAATAATATCGTCTGTTCTGGCTTTAAGGCAGTAATACAAATATGGGCTCATGGTAAAATCGTAAGGTACTACAGACTTAAAGCCTTGATTCGTAGAAACAGAGTTTTCTGCAATTGCAATATAGCCTATGGGTGCACGACTTGAATATAGTACCGAATTGGCGGGCAGCATTTGAACAGAAGAAGATTTCAGTCCAATTTCCGTGATCATTCTGGCACCAGAAGCAACATACATTTTTTCATACCCACTAAAATCAGCAGGCGTCAGCCATGGAATAATTCCGTCCCAGTATTCACTAATATTGGTTTTGGGAGTTCCACCACCAACAATTTCTCCGATGTGTCTTAGTCTAACAAACATCCATGAATCAGGCAAAACTTCATGTTTCAAACTACTTTCTGTACTCTATTCTAACCGATTTCCAACCATAGCACAATAAAAGCACCGATCCTTATATCCCCTCTTTAATCCCCATTACAATCTCCAACAACTCCGCAGCCACCTGATGATTTTTAATCCGCATCAAGTTATCCCACACATCTTCCTTCCCCAGCAGATTCATACCTCCATGCCACACCAATTCCTCATCTATGACTGCAAATCGTTCTTCAACTTCTTCTTTTATCACAACGCTGATAGCTACCTCCTGCATCTCTCGTATCAACTCGTAACACATCTCCGCATTGCCATATAGAACCTTCTCCGGATCCGTTGTAATGACTGTAACACTCACACCATGTTCCTGACGTTCTTTCACCAGAGCAATCAATCTGTTAATCTTCTTCTGCCGGATATTGGGACTGGAAATCACGATTGATTTTTCTGCTTCTACCAAGTCCTGTTCAAATTTTTCCGTATAATTTCCCGAATCAAATATCGCATGAACAACCTGTTTATCTTGCTGTTCTCCTGTCCAAACAGAAAAACCTGTTTTCTTATAGGTTCTAAGTCGTTTTCCATACATTGTGTTAAATTTCTTCATATGTGCATCAATATAGTCATACACATAAACCGCTTCTTTTCCCTCGTAATCACGATTCAGTCTTCCTATATACTGTTCCAAACGCCCTTCAAAAGATACCGGTGCCGCAAGCATCAGTACATCCAATCTAGGGAAATCAAATCCTTCTCCTATCTTTTGACCAGTTGCAATCAATATAAGACTTTCTGTACGTGGAACCTTTTTTAATCGTATCCGTATTTCTGCATTTTCCTTATCCGAATTATCTCCATACAAGAGAAATACATGGTCTGCTTCATCTTTTAACATATCATACAGGATTTTTGCATGTTCTTTGTATCGAGTTAATATAACCGGAGTCTGATTCTGTGAAATACTTTGTTTTACATCATTTGCAATCATTTCATTTCGTACTTTGCTAGTGCTGATTAAACTATAGGCTTTATTGATATCATTCCTACTATCCACAGTATCGATCACTCTTGTATATCTTGGAACAAAATAATGTCCTATTCCCTGCTCTTCGGCTCTTTCCAATGCTGTGAAGCGATGCCTTAATGGCCCCAGCATCATATAGATAATTTTATCCAGATGATCACCACGTTTGGGCGTAGCAGAAACTCCATATACATATTTTGCATTGATTTTCTGTAATACTTCCATATACATATGTGATGCTACATGATGACATTCATCCACAATTACCATTCCATAAGCATGTTTTAAATTTTGAAACTTTCCTTTACTGTACATAGAACCAACCATTGCAATATCTACAATTCCCGTCAGAGTATTCTTACTTCCATGCAGAATACCAATCACGCTGTCTCTCTTTTTCTTTCTTCCCGTCTTCGTTTCATACTCCGGCGGTTCTTCCCTGATATTGAGAAACTTATTCAGTTCATCCACCCATTGACTAAGCAAATCCTTGCTTTGCAACAAAATCAATGTATTCACTTTTCGTTCCGCAATCAAATAACTACATACAACTGTTTTTCCAAATGCGGTTGCGGCTTCTAACACACCATCCGAATGTCTTAACAATTGCTCTGCCGCGAGTTCTTGCCGCAATCGCAAGTCTCCGCTAAATGAGACTCTGATTGGTCGACCTGTTTCCCTTTGGTCAGATATCTCAACCGGAATTCCTGCTTTCGTACATTCCTCAGAAATTCGTTCCCTGAATCCCCTTGGTACTTGAATATAGCCATCAATATCTTTTCCTAAATACACAGCGCTGAATTTATAATAATTCGAATAGCCTAATCTTTTGTTTTTGTAGAATTCCGGATTATCAAAAGCCGCCAGACTCCGAATTTGATTTTGTATTCTCGGCATAAGATTCAGCGTATCGACATAGACGCCATTACTGAGCACCATATGAACTTTTCCGACAACATCTGTTTTCACAAACTCACATTTCTTTTTCCATGGTTTCGGTCTGTTGCTCATATCAGCACCTGCAAGCTTTCCTCGGCTTTCCGCTAATTCTGCCTGCCATTTTGCCATATATTTTTCAATATCTTCTATACTAAGTTTTTGTGTCTTATTGAGTAAAATCTCCCATTGATCCGAGTATGCATTCCAATTCTTGTCTACAAATGCACTATTCCCCTTTTTAAGTGCCTGCCCTTGCAGTGGCAGCGCAATCAGATTGCCAACACTACTTGCCACGTCTTGAGACGGATACATACGATCATAATAATGAAAAGATTTCATATTAATAGATTCAGAACCTTTATCCAGCAATAAAAACCCGAAATTTCTGGCTAACGAAGCCGGTATTGCTTTTTGAAAGAATATCCATATATGAGCACCCTTCCCGGAACGAGAACGTTCAATCAGAGGTTTAATTCCATTAATCTCGCACATTTTTCTAAGCGCATCTACTTCTTTATGCCACTCAGTATCCACATTGGCAAAATCTGTTGCTTCTGCACCTTTTTCGTGATTATCAAAATCAAACACGATAAATCTGCACGTTCCATCCGGTAACAATGGATATACCCCGATTACATCTAAACCATCCTCGTTATATCCCAGCAGATGTGCTACAATTTTCTTCACATCCAACTTAATCCATTTTTTATTTTCGCACTCGTCACAAAATACTTTCTCTCCTCGCTGCTTTGGGCAAAGTCTATCATTCCATCTGTTATCACATTGTGGATAATATCCGCCATTCTTACCACGCTTGGCATAGACATCCTCTCTGCCCCAAAACATAGAAAAGAAGCGTATTGCCATCTTCTCTGTAATAAATTGAGGATGAACAATACGCGCTCCTTGGTCGAGATCATACTCTTCCGCATTTTCTATTGTCTCTTCAAAAGGATTGATCTCATCATATGGAATATTTTCTTTTTTCAATTTATCTTTTAATAACCTGTTCTCATATTCAAGTAATCGAACAATCTTTCTCAAAGCTTCCGCATCATATGCTTCTATATTCATACCGCCACCTACAATTCTCAATATACAAGTTCCATTGGGATATACTTTGCCACCTTCCCAGCCAGTCTTATTGCCGTATTCTGATCTGAAGAAAACATATCAACAATATCCTGAATGATATATTCTATTAATTGTTCCTGCTTGCCCATATTATTTTCCTACCTTTCGCAAAAGTTTTAAAATCAATGATTTCATTTTCATACTGACGAAATAATAATGCCATATTATCATCTGTTTACTCATCTCTCTAAAATAATTCAAACAGCGATGACATATCAAAAAGTACATCATTCGGTAAGCATAGTCCATAAGTATCTGCAAACATATTTATAAATTCACCTGATGGTTCTTGATTTTCTTCATAATCCTTCTGTAAAACCTGCTTAATTTCTTCAAACTTCTCATAAGCTTCTTCTTTATCACAGTAAATAATTCCATACATGATTCCATATGACACGTAAATTTCATACGGATTATCAACTGCTGAAAATACGCTCACTTCTACAGCTTCGTCATATACCTCGCATATTTCTAAATATGTATTCGAATAATACCTTCTTTCTTCTGAAAAAGTATTTGTTACATTTCTCCATTTTCCCATACCACTATGCCTCCTTTAAAATTTTCTTTTCACTTTATCTAGCTCTCCAATTTATAGAAATGCTTTATTATTTCTTGAAGCTCCTCACTAAAATCACTTAAATCATCTAATGTAATTGCTCCTTCATTCAATAGTGACAGCATAATATAGAATTGATTTGATCGCCTCATTTCACACTGAACTCCACAATCCTTCTTGTCTTGACGAATTCTCTTTTCCAATGCCCAAAATTTTTCTGAAGCATACCCTTTTCCGCTCAATAATTTTATATATTCCCTATTCAACTTTTCCATATAAGCTTCTTGCCAATCAACAATCTTACTCCGAAACAACTTCCAATCCTTTTCTGAAAATCTATTCATCTTTTATTTCCTCCACACACATTAAAATCCGGCTTTTCGAAGCTCATCCATCATAGCCGTTCTTCTTTTGTACTCCTGCTTCCAGCAATCTGCAATATCCCGTGCTATTTTTTTACCATCCGGATATTTTGTAATCTTTTTCAGATAAGACATTAAGTATTTATATACCTTTCTATCTGATGTTCGAGTTGATTCCTTTTTCACATATTGCACATACATATCTCTTACTTCATTCGGCAAATGTTTTTTCAGTACTTTTTCATATTGATCCAATACATGAACAGACTGGTTCTTTTGAATTTCCTGAAGCAGTCTTTCAAATAATTTTTCTTCCACTAGAAATTCATATCGTATCCAATAAGAAGTTTTCCCCTGTAAAAATTTTTCTCTTTGCTCCTCCCATTCCGTTTCACTACACAGTTTTTTCAATCTGACAATGTATTCCAAATCACGTTGCATACATTCAAACACCTGATATTGCAGTTCCTGTGCATATTCTTTCTGCATACTTCTTATTTCGTAAATTTCAATTAATTGCCGGCTATATTCTGCCACCAATCCGGCTTTATCAGCATCCAAAATTTTACTTTCTTTCAATACTGCAACAGCTTCCTCATACTTTCTTCCCGATAAACATTCCCATATTTCCATCTTCCGAATTTCAGAAAAATTCCTATATTTCTGGCGATAAGCCCTTATTTCCTGCTTAGAATAATTTAATTCCTCCATCAGACGAATCCGTGCAGTTATGTTATTGACCATACCATAATACGCAGAATACGAATCACCGCTGTAATTTTCTTTTTGAACCTTATCGATTTTTTCATCTAACATATGAAGTTTCTCCCTAAGTATTCCTTCATCATGAAACTCATCCAGCAAAAAGTCACTAATATACTCTTCCATATAATCAATTACATAATTTTCTTGATGATGTCGAAACCACTGAAACATATTTTCTTTTTCTTCATCATTACATTCATGCAATATTGTTTGCCAATATTCGTAACAATTATCCGCTACAAATGATGTGCCTCCGTCCGAATCATCCATATCCCGATTTCCAATCTCATAAAAGACACAATTGACTAAATCAAATGCTTCCATTCTGCAATTTTTCTCCAGTAACAGGGGAATATTTTCATCCAGGAAATTATTCAACGCCTCTATATAATCTGTTGCATGATAATAGTCTACAAATCCGCCTCTGTCGGAATAATGGTAACCAATATCATCCACCTGTTTCTTCAATCTAGCTATATGACATGACGTTATCGGTGCATACTTTGTCATAATCTTGTTATGAAGAAAACTATCAGAAGCTGCCAGAGAAAATACAATTTCCTGCAAATCTTCTATTGGAATTTCGGCAATAATCTCTCGTAATTCTTTCTTTTGATCCTGCACCTTTTGAAGATAATTTACTGGCATTTTTGTATCAGGCTCCCCCTCTTCTATTTTATACAGAACTGCCGCCATATGTTTGCAATAATTTCCTTCTGCTGCATATGGGCATGTACATGTCATATCATAAACCCAATCATCCCTAAGCTCTATCTCTACATCATAATCCTCTGTTCCTTCTACTACTGCTGTATATCCTGTCGAAGTCTGTTCCAATGAAGTAACATAACCTTCCTCATAATAATTCAGTCCACGTTCCAATATATGTGTACGAAACAAATCTTTCCATGGTTTCATTTACTTTATCCCCCAACCGTTCCTAGTGCAATCTATCTATATTCTATTTTAACCGATTTTCCCCTATAGCACAATAAAATCACCCCAAAGAAAAAGACCGCATTTCTGCGACCTTTCTCATACTTTTTCCTATCCTTACCTCACCTCATAAATAACTTTTACAAAAACACCTCTTTTATTACATCTATATGTATGGTACTCTTTGACACACCGAACTTCTTTGCAGTCTGCCGAACCGTTGCTTTATGCTCAATAATATAATATGCTATTTCAACCGCTCTTTCCTCAATATATTCTTTCATAGATAACCCCTGCATAGTTTGTTTTTACAATGTATGCAGAGGAAGGTAACGCGTATGCAAAATATTCACTGTACCTCACATTTTAATATCTATTCTTGACTATTTCTCTACTAATTTTTATTTACTTTTTGTTTGGATTATCGTAAGCTAATTACATTTTCTTTCTTCTTAATCAGAAGTTCTCAATTAATTATATCTTTCAATATTCTTTTAATTGTTGGATCTGCTAATCGCAACAATCCCCATGCCTCTTTATTCATAATAGAGCGATTTCCCTTCACATATCTCATAATTATTTTCCCCTCTTCATTTATCCGCTATTGTTATTCCAATCCAAAACAAACCTTGTACATTTTCTATAATTCGTATCAAACCGATTAGATTCAAAAGAAAGCCGTTGCACCATTAATGCTTTCACATCTATGGTGTGGCGGCTTTCTTCGCAGCTAGTTTTGTCTATTTTTTATTTTCACACTCAACAAAAACTCTCTTTTCTCCATGCCCCTTCAGGCAAATCCTCATATCCCATCTATTATCGCATTGTGTAAAATAACCACCGTCTGTTCTCCAACCTCACACTTTCCCCTGTTCTCGATTGCTACACCTTCTCCCATTTGATATAATTGTATATATTGAAATAACGAACAGGAGATGAATTCTTATGAAAACATTCAAAAAACTTGTGGCTATTCAGCCGGTATCTTTATTAGAAGAAAGCAGACATCAATTAGAGCAATATTGTGATGAAATCATTTTTTATGACACACAACCGGAAAGCGCAGAAGAAATTATCGCACGGATTGAAAATGCGGACGCCATTTTTGTAAGCTATACCCACACCATCGGCCGTGAAATCTTATCCAAATGTCCGAATCTAACATACATCGGAATGTGTTGTAGTCTTTACTCCGAAGCGAGCTCAAATGTCGATATTGCCTATGCCAGAGAACATGGGATCACCGTTACCGGAATTCGGGATTACGGAGACGAAGGAGTTGCTGAGTATGTGCTGATGAATGTCATCCGCCGTCTTCACGGAGAAGACGGATTCACACCGCTTCTCGGAGAAATTTCAGAATTATCAGGCGCCAAAATCGGACTGCTCGGACTGGGCGCCAGCGCACAGGCCGTTGCCCGCGCATTAAAAATGATGGGCGCAGATATTCGCTATTACAGCAGAACAAGAAAACCGGAAATCGAAACAACTATGGAATATCATTATCAGGAGTTGCATCCTCTGTTACAAGAATGCAATATCATCTGTAGTTGTCTGAGCAAAAATGTAACACTTCTGTATGAGGACGAATTTGCTCTGATGGGTGAAAATAAAATTTTATTCAACACCGCTCTGAGTCCTTGCTTTGAGCAGAGTGCTCTGGAACACTGGCTGGACAAAAAGAATACATGGTATTTCTGTGACACCCTGATGGGGCTGGGCGAAGATTCTTTACTCGAACGCAAAAACGTATTTTGTCAAAAACGCTCATCCGGCATGACAAAGCAGGCCGTTGAGCGCTTAAATCAAAAAGTATTAGATAATGTTGTTTCTTTTCTGCGTTGAGTCCATCTATAAATTTTTGACAATGCGGTGTCAAACACATAACCATATAAAGAACCCACTGCATTGTTAAAAATACGCAGAAATATTGCATTTCCAAGTCCGAAGATCGGAGCTGCGATCGCCAGCGCACCAAAAGAATTGAATACTGCCTGCCAGCCATACGTTGCAGACAGACCAACGCCGATCCCTCCGATCATTCCGATATAACCGTAACAACTTTCCGGCAGCATCGTATACAAAATCAAAAACAGTCCCGCCCCAAGAATATTTCCGGGCGCGCGGAATTTTACACGCTGTACCATATCGCTGTGAAACGGAAGCAGCACGGACATGGCTGCAATCCCAATCCACATGACACGTGGGATTCCCAGCAAAGATGCAAGAAGCATTACACTGGATACCCCCAATGTCAAACGGATCTGCCATCTGGTCCGGACAGAGGTCAGATCAAACTCTTCAAGCAAATGCCGGAAGCTTCTTTTGTATGTCGTTTTTTTGTGATTCCGATACAACACTGCGGCTGTTACTGCTGCGCCGAGCGCGAGCGCCATCAGACGCAGTGTATAATCGTGTCCATTCACATCATATCCCTGTAAAAGCAGATATGCCAGCACAAAGGTCGAATGATTTGACATGATCACATTATGACATCCCAAAAGCATCAGCACAAAAATGCAGGATATATTGATAAAAAACGCAATGCCCGGAGATACCATATTGGTCAGTCTCGGGCCAAACGCGAGAATTGCAAAAATCAGAAGCAAACTGATGACCCCATGCCTGTTTTGAATCCCCATATCCGCATAACGGAACACCATAACAGACAACAGTACAACAACACCTACAATACTGTTATTCTCTCCGAATACTTTTGTAAAAATCGTTACAAAGGCAACACAAAACGCTACTGTCAATAAAATTTTAAACAAATAAATAAGACTATGTTTTTTCTTTTCCTTTGGCTCTTTCAGGCTTCTGATATACGCCTTTGATCCTGCCTGATCTAATTGTAATTCTTGATAAAATGTCATACATCTTCTCCTACTGTTCTAATATAATTACATTGGATAATTTTATTATGCGGCAAACATTACGCCTGTTCACAGCACTTCTTCCGATTGTGATAATTGGTTTGCAAGTTTGATCTGTTCCGTCAATCGCGTAAAATCCACTTCACCCATCACCTTCTTCAAATGATACACCGGCTCCAGATAGTACCGGTAGGTCCGATCCAACTCCTGATTTCCTTTTTCTGTGATAAGAAGTACATAACTACGCTTGTCCTGTTCACTTTTCTGTTTTTCCAAAAAACCTTTTTCCTTCAAATGTTCGATCAGACGACTGACAGCGGGTTTACAAAGTCCCATCTGCATCGCCAGTTCATGGGGTGTCAACGGCATCTTCGCGAATACGATTCTGGAAAGTAGATCCATTTCCTGTGCTGTTGTAATCCCTTCTTTTCTCGAATGCCTAATATGTAACGAGGAAAATAATCGTATATCCTGCATGATCTCCATCATATCCATCCATGTGTATTCTTTCATGTCTCCCCCACCCTTTTTATATAATTAACATTGTTAACTATATAGGGGAATACTTATTTTGTCAAGTGTTTTCATCATAGCTTTGATTCTAAGGAACCTATTTTTCGTTAAATACAAGCATAGAGAAAGCATGTGATCATTCCACATGCTTTCTCTATACCATCCCAGCGTTACTTAGTAATTGTTATTTGTGCTGTTTGTCTTAGAATCGTTTCTGTCAGAAGCGTTTCTATTTGATGAATTCATGTTAGATGCATTTTTGTTTGTAGAGCTCTGAGTAGCTGCATTTTTGTTGGATGAATTCATGTTGGATGTGTTTTTGTTAGATGAATTACTGTTTTTAGCCATTGTTAATTCCTCCTAAAACTATTTTTGTCATGAGGTTCTCCTCAGTGTACAAAAGTATTATGTCCGTATGACATCTTTTTATGTACTTTTTACACAAAAAATGTATTTGAAATATATTAAGATTTTTTTAATTTTTAACTTGCTTTTTAAGCCCCCCTATATTATACTTAGTTTTGTAGAAAAGATTATACATTTTCTACAACCCCTTATTAATTATTTATACTCCCCTCAAAAGACCGATGGCTCCCCCATCGGTCTTTTACTTTATTCTTACTTTAAGAAGAATATAGAAAAAGCGGACAGAATTTTCTTTTCTGCCCACTTTTTCTATCGTCTTTTATTCAGAACACGAATCACAAATACAATCACCAGAATCGGCAATAAAATCGGCGCAAGAAGGCGAATGATCCCGCCAATGACCGCAACACTCAGCATGAGGATACCGAGGACTCCCAATAGCAGGAGGATCACCACCCACTTCCCACTCAAATTAAAAACACGGCCATTTGTCCGACTATTTTGTTCCGTCCGTCCTGTTAGATTTTCTTTTGCAAAATCTTCATTTTCAGACGTATCCAAAATAGTCTTTGCAATCGCCCAAGGATCGCCAAGTTCTGAGACCACTTCTGTCTCGTCTCTTCCGCTTCTCACCTCATCTTCAATATAACGGCGATAATAATCAAGTTGCTCCTGAACTGCCCCCGTACGCATGCCGCCTTCTAACTCTTTTTGCAATCTTTCTAAAAATTCGAATTTAGTCATAATATCCCTCGTCAAAAACTTATACTTCAAAAATCAAATCGCCATAAGACGGCATTGGCCATACTTCTTTGTCCACAATCATTTCCAGCGCATCCACCGGCTTCCTGAGACGCTCCATCGCCGGAGTCACATCATAGTAATAATACTCTGCTCTTACCCTTCCGGTCTCCATTTCGGAAGCCTTCTCTGTTACCTCTATAAGTTTTTCCAGCGCCTCTTTCGTCTCCGCCAGAAAGCCTCCAACCCGGACAAGAAGCTCCGTCTGCACCGAGCATTCCACACCTGCTTCTCTTACACTCACCACGGTATCCGCTAAAGACTTGGTATACTTAATGACTGCCGGAATAATCTGCTTACTTGCCATATCTATCATAGTACGCGCTTCAATATTAATCGCCTTTGCATAATTTTCATATTTAATTTCTGCTCGAGAACGAAGTTCCGTCTCTGTAAATACTTTAAAACTCTCAAACATAGAAATCGTCTGCTCTGTTGTAAGTGCAGGAATAGACTCCACCATTGAACGAATATTCGGCAGTCCGCGTCTCTTCGCTTCCTCCACCCATTCTTCCGCATAACCGTTTCCACTGAAAATGATCCTCTGATGATCTGTCGCATATCTTTTTATCAGATCATCAAGGGCATGATGGAACTCTCGCTCTACATGATCTTCTCCCAGCTTTGCATTCCGCGCCTTATCCACCACACGTTCCAGTTCATCACACGCCTCTTTAAAAGCCTCTGCAACAATCGTATTAAGTACCACATTCGGCCCTGCCACAGAGTCTCTGGAACCAACCATACGAAACTCGAATTTATTTCCCGTAAATGCAAGCGGAGACGTTCTGTTTCGGTCTGTAGCGTCTTTCACAAAATCAGGAAGCGTCTTCACACCTGTCTCCAACGGTTTTCCTGCAATACTGTGGGTAGCTTTTCCGGTATCTACAAGCTGATCGATGACGTCTTCCAACTGTTCTCCCAGAAAAATAGAAATAATTGCCGGAGGAGCTTCATCCGCTCCAAGCCGATGGTCATTCCCCGGATCAGCCGCAGATTCCCGCAAGAGATCCGCGTGTCTGTCCACCGCTCTCATAATACAAGTAAGCACCAATAAAAATTGTACGTTTTCATGAGGCGTTTTCCCCGGCTCTAATAAATTCTTTCCATCATCCGTAATGAGTGACCAGTTGTCGTGTTTCCCGGAACCGTTTACTCCCGCAAAAGGCTTCTCATGAAGCAGGCACTTAAGTCCATGTTCGTGCGCCACTCTTTTTAACGTCTGCATCACCAGATGATTATGGTCTACCGCAACATTTGCCACCGCATAAATGGGCGCCAGCTCATGCTGTGCCGGAGCCACTTCGTTATGCTGTGTCTTTGCAGACACTCCCACTTTCCAAAGCTCCACATTGACATCCTTCATAAATCCTGCAATTCTTTGCCGGATCGTTCCAAAATAATGGTCATCCAGCTCCTGTCCTTTCGGCGGCATTGCACCAAACAATGTACGCCCTGTATAGACTAGATCTTTTCTCTCCCTGAACTTCTTCGCATCGATCAGAAAATACTCCTGCTCCGCTCCCACAGATGGCGTCACTTTCTTAGACGTCTCATTGCCAAACAGACGGATCAATCTTAAAGACTGTTCATTGATGGCCTCCATGGAACGAAGGAGCGGGGTTTTTTGATCCAGCGCTTCTCCGGTGTAGGAACAAAACGCCGTAGGAATACAAAGAGTCGCCCCGGCAGCATCATGTCTCACAAATGCCGGAGACGTACAATCCCACGCCGTATAGCCTCGCGCCTCGAATGTAGCACGAAGTCCGCCGGAAGGGAAAGATGACGCGTCGGACTCTCCTTTGATCAGTTCTTTTCCCGAAAATGTCATCAACACTTTCCCACTGGGAAGAGGCGCCGAGATGAAGGAGTCGTGTTTCTCAGCCGTAGCTCCGGTAAGAGGCTGGAACCAGTGCGTATAATGGGTTGCTCCTTTTTCAATCGCCCATTCCTTCATCTCGTGGGCAATGACATCTGCCGTGGCAAGATCCAGCTCTTTTCCCTCTTCAATTATTTTTTTCAAATCTTTGTATATCTTTTTCGGCAGACGTTCCTGCATAACCGTATCGTTGAATACATCCTCCCCGAAAATCTCCGCTACGTTGAGTATTTCGCTCATGTCCTCTCTGCTTCCTTTCTTCTTCCTATGTGTCAATACATTCTCTTAAAGTCTTATTTAATCAGAAAAAGGCACTCTGACTCAGATCAAAATGCCTTTATCTTTATTCATTACCTGTCAGATTACTCAGCTTTTCCAACTGAACCAAACAGTTCCATTTTCTCTTTTACTTTTTCCACAATAGCTTCAAAGCCCGGTTTCAATAATTTACGAGGATCGAATCCTTTCCCCTCTAAATCTTTTCCTGCTTCAATGTATTTACGTGTAGCCTCTGCAAATACAAGCTGACACTCTGTATTTACATTGATCTTAGCAACTCCGAGATCGATCGCTTTTTTAATCATATCATCTGGAATACCTGTTCCACCATGGAGAACTAACGGCATATCTCCTGTCAGCTGCTGGATAGCATCAAGTGTCTCAAAGCTGAGTCCTGCCCAGTTCTCAGGATATTTTCCGTGAATATTACCGATTCCTGCTGCAAGCATATCTACACCAAGGTCAGCGATCATCTTACATTCCTGAGGATCTGCACACTCACCCTGTCCGATAACACCGTCTTCTTCGCCGCCGATAGATCCAACTTCTGCTTCAAGAGACATTCCTTTCTCTTTGCAGATAGCGATAAGCTCTTTTGTCTTAGCTACATTCTCCTCAATTGGATATTTAGAACCGTCAAACATGATAGATGTAAATCCTGCGTCAATACATTTCATACATCCTTCGTAACTTCCGTGGTCAAGGTGTGTAGCAACAGGAACTGTAATTCCCATCTCTTCTACCATAGCCTCTACCATGTCTTCTACTGTCTTAAAGCCTGTCATGTACTTTCCGGCACCCTCAGATACTCCTAAGATAACCGGAGAATTGCACTCCTGTGCTGCCTGAAGAATTGCTTTTGTCCACTCAAGGTTGTTAATGTTAAACTGACCTACTGCATAGTGACCTGCTACTGCTTTCTGCAGCATCTCTTTTGCTGATACCATCATAACTTCTGTTCCTCCAATTCTTTCTGCCGGTTCTGTGTACTTTGACACTTCACCAACATAAAATAATATCACTTTTTTCATTATAGAACACTTTCCTGAAAAAGACAAGGAAAACCATTCGAAACAAAGGACTTACAGTACCTTTTCCCACTCCTTCTCGCGGAATCCCGTCAATACAAAATCTGCCCCCACAAGGATCGGACGTTTTACCAGCATACCGTCCGTTGAAAGAAGCTCGTACTGCTCTTCTTCGCTCATATTGGGAAGTTTGTCCTTTAACTGCATACTCTTATAAAGCATTCCGCTGGTGTTAAAAAATTTCTTGAGCGGCAATCCGCTTTTCTGATGCCAAGTTTTCAACTCTTCTACTGTAGGATTTTCTTCTTTAATGTGGCGGTCGGTATATTCTATGTTTCTTTCCTCTAACCACTTTTTTGCTTTCTGACACGTTGTACATTTTGGATATTCTACAAATAAAACCATATTGTTTCTCTCTCCTTCTGTTATAATTATTATCATTGTGAATGTCTTTCTGACACATTTCTCAGAGATCTAATAAAACGGGGAATTTTGGTACCAATTTATAAGCTGCTCTCCCCACAATAAGCTGACTGCCATACCCACAGCCAAAAATGCGCCAAAGGCAAGCTCTGTCTTTCTATGCAAAACTTTTCTGCCAATCCCTTTTCCGGTAATTCTTTTTTGATATATTGTTTGGAATATCCAAACGATCAGAATATACAGACTGCAAGCTGCACACGCAATAATCACTGAAAGTACGGTGCGTTCCCATCCGAGAAACAGCCCCCCTGCCGCCATAAATTTAACATCTCCCATTCCAAACGCTCCCGGAACTACAATAGCCGTTACGAGCAACGGAACGCTTACGCACACTGCTCCAAGAAGATGGGACATAACATCCGTCTTACGATATAACAGCACAAATCCTGCTGCCGTCAGACAGAGGAAAATAACAGACCGATTAGAGATCTTTTTTTCACGGATGTCAGTTACCGCGATCACTGATAATTCTATCAGAAATGTCATTCTAAATATTTCATTCATTGATTACTTTTGGATTCGTTCTTCCAATGAGATTGTCTCATATTTGAAAACAGAAGTCTATAAAATATATAAAATTCTTTAAAAGAGGAGAAAGTAAGAAAACAAAAAATATTGCAATGTATTTTAACTCATTTAACTATATAAAAAACATATGTTATATTAAACAAAAGCCCCCCCTTTCTATGTAGGAGTAGAGGTCAGCCACCCTGTAACACGATTGTTCTTCGCACATTGTAAAATAATTATTGTTCCCGTACAACGAAAAGCCCGTCAACCACAAAGGTCGATAGGCTTTCCTTTTTAATGATCCAATTTATCAAGAATATCGTCTGCCATTTCTCCGAGTTCTCAGAAATAACTTACAGTGTCAAGTGCATATTGGGGGTAATGTCCCACTTCTCTACAGAATATTATATTTACTTCAATTATTTTGTTTTAAACCAAGTATATATATCTCCGATTTTTTCATCATAACCAGTTTCCAACCGATACGTAACAGGAGTATGTCCTTTTTTTATAAGGATAGCTGTCGAACACACAGCGCTTCCTCCCGGGTATAAAGATACATCATCGATGTCTTCTACATCATCGTATCCATGTGCCCAACCAATATTATTTATTTTATAATTTCTTTCAGAATTGAAAATATTGGAATGATAATTAAATATATCAGAGGCACTCACTTGTTCGTTTCCCGATATATAGTCTATTTTAAATTTAAAATAGATGTATTCTTGTGTCTCAGAGGGCATGTCCGTATATCCATTTTTCATAACCAAATTCAAAGCGTCTTGCCCGTCTTTGTAATCTAATAATTGAATTCTAAATCTACCTATACAATCACCAAAATCATACATGTCTGTAACGAATGCAGTGTATCCAGAACGAGGATTTTCTCTTGAGCCTAATTGTGGCGCTTCCGGCTTCTGCTGTGTCGGCGGTTTAGGTTTAACGGTATTTTGTGGTGTAACCACCTTGACGCTACAAACATATTTTTTTGTACCTATTTTAGCGTATACATTGCATTTTCCAGATTTCAGTGCTTTTACTTTTCCTTTAGATGACACCACCGCTACCTTTTTATTCGTTGATCTCCATTTAATTTTTTGCGTATTCCCATTTAATTTTAAAACATACGTCTTTCCTTTGTTAAGAGTTAATTTTGTTTTATTTAACTTAGGAGACTCCACTTTAACTACACAAATATACTTTTTCTTCCCTATTTTTGCGTATATTTTGCAAGTACCTTTCTTCTTCGCAATAACTTTTCCCTTTTTATTTACAGTAGCTATTTTATTGTTAGTCGATTTCCATTTAGCTTTTTTTGACGTTCCTTTCACTTTTAACTGCACACTTTGTTTCGTCACTAACGTTGTTCTCTTTTTGCTTATAGATGCAGCTTCTGAATTTATTGAAAACAACATACTAAATGCAAAAAGAAAAATTGGTAAAACAATAAAACATCTCAATACTCTTTTCTTCATACACTAACGCCCTCCCATTTATATGATATTTATATTCTATCACAAAAACGGGAAAAAAGAAAGAAGTAGCTAAGCTAACTCTTCTTATGCGGCAAGCAATTTTCTTGTGCCATTCAATATAAAATCTTTAATTTCACTATATCCCCATCCGCAATTTACAAGACCACTCACGATCATTTCAACGGACTGTACCTTTTCCAGTTCTTCTGTACTGAATAGATCTCGTAAATTATCTTTCTCAGATACCCCATATTCTTCTCTTTCCTTTCTTTTAGCTTTTTGATTACCTTTTTGATTACCTTTTGTTTTTTCAAAAAATAAAAAATGCTGAAAACCCATGTATTTTCAAGGTTTTCAGCATTTTGCAAAAGTGACTCCCAGGGGAATCGAACCCCTGATTCCAGCGTGAGAGGCTAGCGTCTTGACCGCTTGACCAGGGAGCCATATAATGTACTTCTTGTTTCGTACTTGCCTAGTATAGCAAACAAACAGCAAAAAGGCAAGTACTTTTTTCATATTTTTTTATTTTTTTTTATTTTTTTATTTTTTATTTTACTTCTCTTCCGGATTTTCCATCAGCATTTCTTTCGTCTTTTCTGACACCATGATCTGGAGCTTCTTTTGTTCATTTTTGATAAATACTTCATCATGCTCACCGCCAAATTCTCCATCCAGCGTCCACGGAATTTCTACCAATGATTCAAACCGTATCTCCTTTGTCTTAAATGTATACATATGCTTGGTATCTATTTGCTCTATAAGAAGAGCCGCTATAATCTCCTGCAACGCGATCGGATTCTTCGGCGTCTTAATTAACGTTACCTCAAAAAGCCCGTCATCGAACACAACATTTTTCCCGATCATATTTCGGAAACCTCCCACAGACCTGGAATTCGTTACCATCCCCAGAATGAACTCATCTTCGATAACTTCTCCGTCATGCGTCACTTTGATTTTATAAGAGGGCACATTGAAAAGGCGCTTTGTCCCCTCTAAAAGATATGCCAAATGTCCGAGTATATTTTTCATCTGCTGGTTCGTCTGATATGCCACATCCGTAAATACTCCAAACGCCGCAATATACACGAATACGTCTTCATTAAATCTTCCGACATCACAGGAAAACACCGTACCGTTCACCACATTATCCGCCGCTTTCATAATATCTCTCGGAATATGCAGACTATTGGCGAAATCGTTAACTGTTCCGGTAGGAATATAGCCGATAGGATCTCGTTCTTCCCTCTGCATCATTCCGGTCACTACTTCGTCCAAGGTTCCGTCTCCGCCACCACACACTACCATATCATATGCTTTCGCATCATACTGTTTGACTTTACGGTAAGCGTCCTGATAACATTGCGTCGGATAAATCACCACCTCATATTCTGCTTTTACAAACATGTCTACAATATCTGAGACTTTAGATTTCAGCAATCCCTTTCCTGCATGCGGATTATAAATAAATAACAATCTCTTCATAGGCTCTTCCTCCCATAACTTCTATACACAAAGAGGGCATGAGATATGCCCTCTTAAAATTCCCCATACGTTTTGTTTATATGTACAAAATTTTATTTATAAAATTTTACTTACTGACTGATCAAAAATGTCTCAACACCATCTGCTGCCGAATTTTCATCCTCTCCCTCTGTCACTACTGTAAGATTTGTGCCCTTAGACAAGTTAAGACTCATCATCCCCATAATACTTTTTGCATTGATCTTCTTATCTTCCATCTCAATAAACACCCGGCTTTTGTACTGGCTTGCTTCCTGCACCAGATGTGCGATCGGACGATTTTCCATATCCATGCTGGTTCGAATCGTAACGGGCCTTTTTACCATAATACATATCCTCCTTACTCTTCCCTTAACTTTTCTGCCATTTCACTTAACTTTCGCAGTCTGTGATTTACTCCTGATTTTCCCACCGGATGCTCCAGAAGTTCTCCCAGCTCTTTCAGCGCCACGTCCGGATAAGCAAGCCGCGTAAGGGCAACGTCTTTTAAACTTTCCGGTAATTTCTCAAATCCGACTCTGTCCCGGATATATATAATATCCTCCATCTGCCGCACAGCGGCGGACACCGTCTTATTGATATTAGCTGTCTCACAATTAACTTTGCGATTTACGGCGTTGCGCATCTCTTTCTCAATTCTCACATTTTCCAGTTCCATCAAGGACACATGCGCTTCCATCACATTGAGCATGTCTACAATCTGAGCTCCTTCTTTGAGGTATACAACATATGTTTTCTTACGCTGTACGATCTTAGCTGCCATATCAAAGCTATTGATGATCGCCTTCAAATGCTCTGCCTTGTCCTTAGAGTCACATACAATCTCAAAATGATAAGATTTCCTAGGATCACTCATAGAACCGGCTGCAATAAACGCTCCTCTTATATAAGCCCTCTTGCAGCATACTGCCTGCACAATGACATTTTTCACCGCTAAAAGTTCCTCTCCCTTGAATATCAGGGAGTAATTCCAGCTATTTTTCGCTGAATTTTTACGAATTACGATATTCGTATCTATATTAAACGTTTTTGTCATCAATGTAAAGCATTTTCTCGCAACTGGAAAATTTTCCGTGTGTAACTGTAGGATACAAGTTCCCCGAGAATCCTCAAAAAATTCTCCGCACATGTGAACAATCCCTGCCAGCTCCGCCAGACTGCAATGCCTCGCTTTTGCGTAATGACCGTATAATTCTTGTTTTATCTCACCCGAAAATGACATGCCGCCCCCCTACTTCGCCTTTGTGACTGCATCTTTTTCAATATCCCGGTGTTCAATCCGTATCCCATAATTTTCTGCCCCCTCCAGTCTTTTATATAGCGCATTTGCAAGGGTTACAGAGCGATGTTTTCCTCCGGTACATCCAACTGCAATGACAAGCTGCGTCTTTCCCTCCGCAATATAATTGGGAAGTAAGAACTGCACCATGTCACACAATTTTTCCAAGAACTCGCCCGCTTTCTTATTCGCCATGACATAGTCTCTCACTTCTTCGTCATTTCCACTTTTGGAACGGAGTTCTTCTATATAGTAGGGATTGGGAAGAAAGCGCACGTCAAAAACAAGATCCGCGTCACTTGGTATTCCATATTTAAATCCAAAAGACAATACGGTAATATATAAGTTCTTATACTCTTTGTTTTCTACAAATATTTTATTCAGTTCTTTCTTCAGCTCTCTTGTAAGCATATGGCTGGTATCCAGAATATAGTCCGCTTTTCCCTTTAAAAACCGGAGTTGTTTTCTCTCTTTTTCGATACCTTTATCCACGCGCTCACTATTTCCCGACAACGGGTGAAATCTTCTTGTCTCCTTATACCGTTTTACAAGTACGTTGTCACTGGATTCCAGAAACAAAATCTCATATTCCGTCTCCTGCTCATCCAGCCCCTCCAACACCTTCTCAAGCGCCTCAAAGCTCTGACCGCTTCTGATGTCTACCCCCAGAGCCAGCTTATTCATTTCCGCTCCGGGTGTGTGCACAGAATCTGCCAGTATGGGAATCAACGGCACCGGGAGGTTATCCACACAAAAATATCCCATATCTTCTAACATTTTGAGCGCCGTTGTCTTTCCGGCTCCTGACATCCCTGTCACAATTACAAATCTCATCTTAAAATTCTCCCAGTCTCTTTACTTCCGCCTCTAATGCAACTCCGAATTTACTCTCCACCTTCTCCGATACCTGTTTCATAAGCTCTGCAATTTCCGCCGCCGTGGCATGATCCTTATTGATCACAAATCCACAATGCTTCTCGGAAACCTGCGCTCCACCGACCTGAAAACCGCGAAGCCCCGTGTCCTCAATTAATTTTCCGGCAAAATACCCCTCTGGCCTTTTAAAGGTACTTCCTGCACTCGGATATTCCAACGGCTGCTTCGTGATCCTGCGTTCTTTCAGTTCGTCCATACGCTCCTTGATAACCTTTTTATCTCCCGGCTGCAATGCAATCTCTGCATCCAGAACAATATAATTTTTCTTTGCGATCACGCTGGTCCGATAACCCAGTTCCAATTCATAGTCTTTTAATGTCTTAAGTTCCCCGTCCCGGGTCATTACGTTTACTTCTTTTAACACATCCTTCATCTCACCGCCATACGCTCCTGCATTCATCACGCACGCACCGCCAAGCGTTCCCGGAATCCCTGCGGCAAACTCAAATCCCGTAAGCCCTTCTTCCAGCGCTTTGTTTGCAACTGCCGATAACAGCGCTCCTGCCTGCGCCCGAATGACAGTTCCGTCACAGACTATCTCGTTCATAGACTTGAAAATCTGGATCACAACCCCTCTGTATCCCTCATCCGATACTAAAAGATTGCTTCCATTTCCTATTATATAAAAAGGCATCTCCTGTTCTTTACAGCAGGTTATCACTGCTTTTAATTCCGCCTTTGTCCGCGGCATTACAAAAAAGTCCGCCGGTCCTCCCACCCGGAATGTGACATGATTTTTCATCGGCTCCTGTACCTTTATCTGTTCTGCCGGTAACACCTTTAATAATTCATCATAAAACATCTGATCCATAGTCCTCAAAATTCTCCTTACCTATTCATTCAAATATCTGAAGTATTATATATTTCATATGAAACACAAAACCAGTACAATGCATAAGGTTTATTACTCATCATACAATAAATATTCCCCAAATTCAACGTACACTTGCAAAACAATCGAAAATGCGTTATATTATTTACGTATAACTATATTAATATTTTAAACAACTGTTTGTAACAGTTACAAGAAAAGGAGTGATCAATCATTGGACTCGAGTGACGTCTCGCAGCTAATAATTCTTATTATTTTACTATTGCTTTCTGCTTTCTTTTCATCAGCAGAAACAGCCTTGACCACAGTAAATAAAATCCGTATACGCAGTCTTGCCGATGACGGCAGCAAAAGAGCGAAAACTGTCTTAAGGATTACGGACGATTCCGGGAAAATGTTAAGCGCCATCTTGATCGGCAATAATATTGTCAACTTATCCGCATCTTCCATAACAACCACCCTTGCGTACAAATTCGGTGGTTCTATGGTCGCAGTCGCTACCGCAATTGTTACAGTAGCTATCCTTCTCTTTGGTGAAATCACACCAAAGACAACGGCTACCATACACGCTGACAAAATGTCTCTTATTTATGCGCCTATCATCAGCTTGTTTATGAAAATTATGACGCCTGTTATTTTCATTATCAACGGATTATCTACAGGTGTATTGTTCCTTCTGCGAATTGATCCGAATGCAAAAAATCAGGCTATGACTGAGACCGAACTTCGCACTATCGTAGACGTAAGTCACGAAGACGGTGTCATTGAATCTGATGAAAAAGAAATGATATATAACGTGTTTGACTTAGGCGACGCCAAAGCCAAAGACGTCATGGTTCCGCGTGTCCATGTAACATTCGCGGATGTGGAATCTACTTACGAAGAACTGATCGAAATTTTCCGGGAAGATAAATTCACACGACTTCCGGTTTTTGAAGAAACCACCGACAATGTCATCGGTACGATCAATATGAAAGACCTTCTGTTATTCAACAACGATAGGGAATTTCATGTCCGCGATATTCTTCGTGAGGCATATTTTACCTATGAATACAAAAACATCTCAGAACTCTTAGTAGAGATGAGGGACGCCTCCTTCAATATCGCCATCGTACTGGATGAGTACGGTGAAACCGCAGGACTGATCACGCTGGAAGATATTCTTGAGGAAATCGTCGGTGAAATCCACGATGAGTATGATGAAAATGAAGAAGATTTCGTCAAAGAAATCGGCGAAAGAGAATATATTATCGAAGGTTCCATGAACCTGGATGACTTAAATGACCGTCTGGATCTGACATTAGAATCCGAAGATTATGATTCCCTTGGCGGATTTATCATCGAGCATCTGGACAGACTGCCGGAAGCAGGTGATTCCGTTACTACTGAAGACGGCATTCGTCTTGTTGTTGAAAAACTGGATAAAAACCGAATCGAAAGCGTTCATGCATATCTGCCTGAACCAACGGACGAAAACGAAGATTCCGAGGAATAAAGATTCAGAGACTCCCTCTTAACGAGAAGAGTCTCTTTTTTCTTAACTTACAATTAATGTATCATATCCTGCCTGTCGCAGTCTCTGCTCCATCTGTGTTGCAGCATCTAAATTATCATATCCGCCTACCTGTACACTGATAAACGGTCCCGAATCGTCCAAAAATGCCGGAAATCCCTGCGCGGTCAGTTCCTCCAGCATTCTCTGTGCATAATTCCAATTTCTAAAAAGAGCCACCTGTACTCTATAATATGGAAATTCTGAATCGCCCACATTTAAAGTCTCTAATATTCCATCTGCAATCGCCCGGGCAATATCTTCAAAATTAATATCAAATATCTGATTGTCAACATCTGAATTAATAAATCCCACTTCTACCAATACCGCCGGCATCTTTGTCCGCTTTAACACCACCAGATTCGGTCTCGCCTTCACTCCCAGATCAACAAACCCGACTGTCTCTAACTGCCCATTGATATTTTGCGCCATCTCGTATTTAATTCCTGACAAGTCATACACCAGTGACTCCACTCCGGACACCCGGTTATCTGTCGGGAAGGAGTTTCGATGAATGGATACAAAAAAATCTACCCCTGCATTATTCGCCTCCATCGCTTTCTGATACGGCGTCTCATATACATCCGTTGTTCTCGTATACTCTACGTCAAGTCCGTTGTTCTGTAATATTTCTCCCACAGTCAAAGTTAAGCGCAGCGTATCATCCGCCTCTTTACGCCCTTGGTATACCGCGCCCGGATCACTTCCCCCATGTGCTGATTGTAGTTTACGCAAATTGTGATATGTATTCCCCAGTATATATGGGGAGTTAGAAATGTATTGAGATTAGATAGCCTTTTTCTCCAAGTCCTCACAGTAAACGCTTGAAAATAAATGTTCCAGTTCATTTCCGAAGTTGTATGAGATTTTAAGTTTGCGGTTTTCATAAACTGTTATCTGGTCTATCATTTCCACAATAATATCTCTGTCTAATTCTTCAATGTCTTTCAGTTCCAACAACCGCCTTAACCACGGTGTTTCAAAAACATCTTCTGTTACACTTTCCTTTTTCTTTTCTTCCAGCGTTTCAATCTGTTTGGAGTAAAGCGTTTCTTTTTGTTGATAGTCCTCTCGATAAGAAAGAAATTCTTCTTTAGAAATCAGTTCGTCTTTGTAATCTTCATAAATTGACTTTTTCAACTTCTTCACTCTTTCAAGCTCTGCTTTTAACTTTATCAGTTCTATGTCTGTTGATTTTCTGATTTTTGTTGCTGTGAAAGATTGTGATTTTACAAGTTCCTGCAAGTTCTCTACATTGCGGATAATCTGCTTTAAATCTCCCAGCACAATATCATTCAATACTTGAAACGGGAGCGTGTGCGGAGTGCAATAATCTTTTCCGCTTCTTTTGTAAGTTCCACAATAGAATGAATAGGACTTACTTCCGTCAGCACGTCGCCAGAAATTTTTCATCATTGCCCGACCACAATCGCCACACTTGATAAAACCTGCAAAGATATTTTTATTTGTTTCTAAATCAATATCCCTATGCTTTTTTGTCAGCAGTTTTTGTACCTTATCCCACAGTTGACGGTCTATAATCGGTTCATGTGTATTTTCAACCCTTATCCAGTTTTCTTTCTCAACTAGACGCTGTTTGCTTCTCATACGTTGATGTTTCTTTCCTTGTACCATGTTTCCAATATAAATCTCATTTTGCAACATCACTTTAATTGTGGAATACGTCCAATAAGAAGTTTTCTCTAAACGGTTGCAATTTTTGTAATTTTCGCCGTTGAGCTTTTTATATTCCGACGGACAAAGGATACCCTCTGCATTTAGTATTTTTGCAATGCTTTGTTTCCCTATTCCTTGTGCATACATAGTAAATACTCTTTTTACAACTTCGGACGCATATTCATCAATCACAAGTTTATTTTTATTTGCAGGAGATTTCTTATAACCATAGCTTGTAAAAGCTCCGATAAATTCTCCTGCTTTCTGCTTTGATTTTACAGTCGCTTGAACTTTATTAGAAATATCTCTGGCATACTGTTCGTTGAATATATTTTTAATAGGAAGTAACATATCGTATGCCTGCTTCATACTATCAATATTATCTGTTACAGAAATAAAACGAACATTAAGCTCTGGAAATATTCTTTCCAAATATCGCCCCGTATCAATGTAATCTCGTCCGAAACGGGAAAGGTCTTTTACAACAACGCAATTTACCTTGTTATCTTCAATATCAGAAATCATTCTATGAAAATCTGGTCTATTGAAATTCGTTCCCGTAAATCCGTCATCAATGTAAACATCATATAAGATAAATTCATCATGCTTGTTCACATATTCTGTTAAAAGTTTTCTCTGATTTCCTACACTATCGCTTTCTTCCTTATCTCCGTCCTCTCGTGATAATCTGATATAAATAGCCACGTTAAATAAGTTTGAACCTTTTTGATAAATCATTTTTCCACCTATTCAACTGCCGTACCTATGATAATATTATACCATAAAGTACGGCTTCTTTCCATTGTTTTCAAAGGTTTTACCCTCTTGATATTCCTTTTTTTACATGAGATTTCACGATACGGACAAGTAATTCTTCTACGGAAAATTTACCTAAAAATTCCCGTTCCACGATATATTGTGCAGGTTCTTTTTTAGCCAAGTTATCAACCCCCTTAACCAGCTATCTATTCTCAACATACGCACATAGGCTTATCCAATATGCGTATTTTTCACAATGTTACAGAAGCAGACAGACGGCTTTGGAAAGCTCCGTTAGTATCTCAACTATTCCCATTCTTGTGGGCAGAACCGCACCATGCGGACGTATCATTATTCTGTGAAGATAGGTCGTGGCAAAACGACTTTTCCAACAGTCGCTCTCGGATCACTGCGTGGGTCGCTCGCTTTCTTTTGAAAAGGTCGTGGCGTACAGTCCCCGTGGCTCGCTATCTCACAAACGTATCTGTCTGCTTTATTCAGTTGTCAAAGAGCTGTGGCGAAAGCGTGTTGCTTTCATGTAAAAGCAGGGGCAGAGCAGGAAAGAGGGGATTGAACAAATCATGCTCTGCGGTTACTGCTTGTTATTCTTCTTCGATTTCTAAGGCAATATCAAACCCTAAAATCATTTTGATAAGTGCTTCTCTGATAAGCCCTTTTAACTCCATATCTACGACAATATAAACATTTCCGTATTCATCATAAAGCGGACGCAGACAGCACTTTGATATGTATGGGTCATAAAATGCCAGTATCTTTTCAATCGCTTTTTCGTCCTCGTCCATTGCCTGCGAAAGCAAATAGTAGGACGGCTTCTTAAATGTTTGTTTCATTTTCTACTTTTCCTCCTTGAGTGATTTTTTCAGAGCTTCTAAAGCATGGTATCTACTTCTAAATGCTCCACTTCTTGTAATGTTTAAGATGTCTGCTATTTTTGTGTCGCTTAATTCCAAGAAATAGTACATTAAAACGTTATCTCGTTTTCTTTCTGGAAGTTTCTTCAATGCTTCTGCCAGCTCATCATCATAAACACGAATATCATTACCGCATACATTGAAAATCGTATAGTCTGTTTCGTATTCGTCCCAGACAGCCAGTTTTTCCACAACGATTTCTGGAAGTTCACAGAATGGAATTTCTTTATCTTTTCGTCGTTTCAATCCTTGCTGGTAGTCCTTTACAACATGACAGACAACTTTCTTCAAACAACTTTCAAAACGGCATTGAACAGTTTTTTGGAAGTCAGACGGTTTCATCAATCTCACCCCCTTTCCCGTTATGACATGAAAAGCATTTATCCCTCTTTCCGCACCATATAGGGAATGGCAGGTGTGATTTGCTGACTAAATTTACAAAAAAGTTGAAAAAACTTTTTAATAAAGCAAAAACAGCCCGTGAGTGTATAAATACACAAACAGACTGTTTTATAAATTCTATTGATATGAAATTTTAATTCTAGTAAAGGGTATGATGATTGTAATACTAGGGTAAAATATTTATCAAATGGAGAACAACAGAACGTTCTTCCGTATGCAATCATGGTATAAGCCCCCTTTAACCAGAGCCATACCTTGTACTTACAAAAAAGGACAGTTCTGGTTATATCCAAAACCGTCCCGTTATTTCTCAAAACGCACAAAAGTATATTATCTAAGAACGGTTTTTTTTATTTACCGCACACGATAACAGCTTTTGAATTATTACTGCATACTATATGCAATTTTAACACATTCTAAATTTACAACATGAAGTATAAACTCATGCTAGGTGATTTAAAATGAGAAAAACAAAAGAAACACATACTTTTGATTTCAGACCGCTAGGGCTGGCAATCAGAGAAGCCCGTGAGAGAGCGGGACTTTCTCGTAATGATTTAGGCGATAAGGTATTCTATGGGGAACGCCATATCGCAGATATTGAAAATGTTGGTTCACACCCAAGTTTTCAATTATTCCATGATTTAGTTACCATGTTCAATATATCAGTTGATGAATATTTCTATCCAGCGGAGAAAGTAGCAAAAAGTACAGCTCGCCGTCAGATAGAAACCTCTCTTGATTTATTGAGTGATAACGAATTAAAAATCATTCAAGGTACGATTGACGGTATCTTGAACAGCAGGGAAAGCAAGAAGTAATCAGCTTCTTGTTTTCTTTGATACTTTTATTTGCTGATCTGCTCCGCAGGTAACAAATAAGAGCCGACAATCTATAAGTTATAATAACCTACAAATTATCGGCTCTGCGTCTTAGCGTCTGGCTCTTTGATAATAGTTACTTTTCCATACTTTATATTGATTAAAGTTTCAGCTTTGCACTTCGGACAGAACAAAGGAAAATTTACCAGTTCCGTATCTTCTCGCACTTTAGTTCGTGTCTTATTATTGCAAATGGGACATAATACCCATGACTGCATTTCCATTGAAACACCACCTTTTATTTTAAAAGTTCATCATAGTATTTTACGTTTCCTGTCGAGTAATAATTGTAAAAAGCAGTAATTTTCTTGTCAGAATATACATTAAGGCTCTTTAGGATATTTTTCGTCCATTCTAATGAGCCTGCCGAACTTGCTGTCACTAAGTTTCTGTCCAAAACGGAATTAGAACAAACATACGAGCTCTGTCCTGCATAGTTTTTTGAAAAGAAATTTAGATACTCCAAAGAATTACTTGTGTGTTTAAATTTATCTAATATACCATAATCAGCAAGTGCGAGTGTTGCCCCACAAATAGCACCTACTAAAATATTTTTGTTTAAACATTGTTGTGCTTTTTCCAATATTTCTTGATTTTCTTTACTTTCCCAAGTAGAAGAACCTGGTAAAAGTAGAGCTGTACTAGCGTTGAAATCAACTTCTGATATAGTATAATCTGGAACAATTGTTAATCCACCTAAAGTTAAGACGGGTTCTTTATTAAAACCAACTGTCTTTACTTCAAATTCTTTAGTTCCATTTTTTAATAATTTTTCCATACTGAATGCTTGTAAAATATAACCAATTTCGCATTCTGCCATGTCGTCTAATAAATATACATATACTTTTTTCATTTTCACATCTCCTCATATTTTCGATATGAGAAAATTATATAGAAGGAATAGTGACAAATGTATGTCACTATTCAGTGAAATTTTTCTTTATTTCGCTGATATGAGCTAATACTTTTTCTTTGTATTTTTGAGGGGATAATATTTTTACTTTATCGCAAAAACCCAAAAGGATTGAGAATGTTATAAAATCATTTTCTTTAATCTGAATTTCTCTTATAAAACATTCATTAACAGTTTCAACAATTTCTCCTTTAAAGTATTCATTAACTAAAGTATCTATTTCTTTTTTGTAAGATAGAACAACAGTAATATTTGTCTGGTTGCGCCTTTTTTCAAAATCAGATAAAAGGTCAGCTATATTAGCATTGGATTGAAAAAGCTCTTTTGTTAAAGAAATATTTTTCATTCTTACTACTTTGAACATACGATAATCATTTTTAGAAGTATCATATCCAAAAACATACCAAGAATACCACTTATAATATGTATGTAATGGGTTTAAAAAAACTTTTTTTGTATTTCCTGCGGAATTAGTATATGTAAATTTTATAGTTCTCTGTTCTTTTGTTGCTTTATTGATTAAGTCTACACACCCCATAATTTGTGGACTTTCCGTTACAACTGAGAAATCAACATCTGGAAGTGCATTGATATTTACATCATTATAGAGATGCTTCACTTTTTCGTAAGTTTCAATGACTTTTTTATTTCCGTAAACAGTTCTTAGACTATTTAAAGCAAGCAAAATATATTCTTTATTATTGTTGTCAATAATTTTTTCATCAACCTTAAAATCTTTATTTATGATATATCCACCATTTACACCTAACTCAGAATAAATCGGAATACCGGCAAGAGTTAGTGTATCAATATCTCGTAAAATCGTTCTGCGAGATACCTCAAACTTTTGTGCTAATTCATTTGTTGTTACACACTCTCTATTTATTAAATAAAAGATTATTCCTATCAGACGTTCTATTTTCATACTTTCAGTCCTTTAACTGTTTTCTTTGTAATTATATAAATATATTCTTCTGGTGTAGGGCGTTTATTTCTAAAATACTTTTTGAAATTTGCCTGCACTTCTGGGTCATTGCTATTCATAGCTTCATCAATCGTCGCTTCAATATTTGCACGAACATCAGCCAATGACACACCGCCAGCTTTTGCACCAGCTTTCAAGGCTTTTTTAATATCTCGTTTTTTTAGTCCTATCATAGAGTTCACTCCTAATTTATTTTTCCAGTAATATTAAACAACCCAATTCCTTTGTCAGATAACCGTTGATTGCCTGCGTCCTTGATTCAATCGCTTCTTTACTGTTATTCCATGTGTAATAGGACTTCGCAAAATTCTTCACGAAATTTTCTATCC
>CAUWLL010000031.1:0-31192 GCA_963559605.1 uncultured Lachnospiraceae bacterium | reverse complement strand
GACACGGAAACAGAGTGTGACGATGCTATCGAACCAGATGAAAAGCCTGAATGGTAATTAAACTGAGATTTTGATAACTATTTGGGATGTAAGAAAAACAGATTAGGAGTTGTTGGAGGAGTAATGAACGTACTTGAAATGATTTTAGAAGAGATAAGAGACAATGCTAAATTAGGAAATATGCGTTGGGAAAGCATAAGAATTGAAAAAGTAGAAGAAATTATCCGCTCTCACATGGACGACTTATCTTGCGAAAAAGATATGAAAATCACGAGATCGTCACGAGATAATGGTGGCTGGATTCCGGTAGAAGAGAGATTGCCGGAAGATTTAGAAGAGGTTTTAGTGTGGTATGAATACTTCCGCTATGGAGAGTGCAATTGCATGTTTGAAACATATGGTATCGGTTGGCAACTTGATGAACATTGGAGCGGTGATGTGAGCGGAACACAAGCGAGATGTGTTGCATGGCAGCCGCTTCCTGAACCGTACAGACCGGAAAGAGCAGAAAAGAAACATAAGAACACCCAACAGGAACTGGAAGATTTCTGGAGGGATAAATAATTAAAGTACAGAACAAACGAAGGAGGGGACAAATTGAATAGCAAAGGAGAATGTGCATCCAGAGCAGATGTTGCAGAAAGTGGACCTCCTGAATCACAAAATAAAAAGGTGGTAACTTATAATGTGACAGAGTACCTGGCTAGAAAATACAACATCAAAAGGGAGTTGAAAGAGTGAACAGGGAAGCATTGAACCGGTATAAGCCAAATAAGAGGGAACGGGATCTGATTACAGAGCAGATTGACCGATTAAAAGATAGACTGGAGAGAGTTCCGGAAGTTTCGGGAAAGGTTACGAAGTCCTCTGATGATTTCCCGTACATAGAAGAACACATAACAGTACGGATGAAAGAGCCAGAGGAAGCCACAGTGATTAAGGTCAAGATTCGGGAGAAGGAGAAACGGCAAGAGGAGTTGACGAAAGAGATTTCGGAAGCGGAAAAGTTCATTGCCGGGCTTCCGAAAGGGATAGACAAGCAGATTATGGAGATGGTGTACTTGGAGGGAATGAATCAGACAGAGGTCGCAGATGCATTAGGGTATACTAAGGGGAGAGTCTCCCAACTAATTTCCAAAATTATAAAAGATTAAACACATTAAACTTTTAGATATGCTATAATTATTCTAGAATGATTGGGATATTAAAAGGATCTTCTTTGAAGAGATACGAATTACTTTGTTAATTCCTACCGAAAAGTCGCAAAAGAGAGACGTCGTTTCCCCGGTGTCTATTCTCTTTGATTACAATTTAAAATGCGTATAAAATACGTATAAATTATTGACAAACAATGAATTCACGCGTATAATATACGTATAAACGAGAAAGGAGCACTTAATGAAAAATAGAGAATTAGTTAAGTTGCTCGAAGCGAATGGATGGTATATAAAAAGGAATGGTGGAAACCATGACATATATACAGATGGAAAAAGGATAGAACCTATTCCTAGGCATCCAGAGATTAACGAGCGACTTGCAAGACACATCATCAAGAAACTGGGGCTCAAATAGCCCCAAGGACTTGAGAGGCATCGTTAAGTGCAATGATTAGTAAAAAGAAATCAAGGAGGGACAGTCATGAAAGAAAGGAGAGCGTATCCAATCGTAATAGCAAAAGAGGATGATGGTTTTTTTTATGTAGAAATTCCAGATTTCGATATTGCAACACAAGGAGAAGATATAGTAGATGCGATGGAAATGGCAAGAGATGCTATTGGATTGATGGGAATTGATTTGATGGACGATGGAAAACGAATACCAGAACCTAATAGCGTGAAGTTTGATGCAAAAGAAGGAGATATTATAACATTAGTAGATGTTGATTTTGTTGAATACAGAAAGAAGGTAGACAACAAGGCGGTAAAGAAAAACTGCACAATTCCATATTGGATGAGTGTAGAAGCTGAAAAAGTTGGTATTAATTATTCTAAACTTTTACAAGATGCAATTGTGAAAGCGCTTGGAATAACAAGAACATGTTAACTAATTCTCTAGTTATAAATTTGATAGAGGCACCCTCCGGGGTGCTTTTCTAATGCAAAAATACGGATACATAGCTTAGTTGGTGAGAGCATCCGGCTCATAACCGGGCGGTCGCAGGTTCAAGTCTTGCGGTATCCATAGTAAGAATTTGACAGATTGGAAGGTGGTGAGATGCCAAGAGCAAGAAGCCCGAAACGAGAACAGGCATATCAGATATGGCTTGACTCAGAGGGAACTAAGAAATTAAAAGATATAGCTGTGGAGTTGGAAGTATCAGAAACACAAATCCGCAAGTGGAAAAACCAAGATAAATGGAATGGTAACGTTACCAATCCGAATAGTAACGTTACTAAACGAAAACACGGCGCTCAGCCAGGCAATCAAAACGCTGTCGGTCATGGCGCGCCGAAAGGGAACCAAAATGCAAGAAAACATGGATTATTCTCCAGGTATCTTCCTCAAGATACACTGGAGCTTTTTAATACCCTTGATGAAGAAAAACCGCTTGACCTTTTATGGGATCAGATAAAAGTAGCCTACGCAGCCATCATCCGGGCACAGCAGATTATGTTTGTGGACGGTAAGGAAGATAAGACCATTGAGAAAGTTGCTGAAAGCTCCGGTGATGTTTTCTCTGAAAAGTGGGAGGTACAGCAAGCATGGGATAAACAAGGCGCATTCCTGACGGCACAGGCGAAAGCACAGGCGGAATTGCGGAACATGATTAAGCAGTATGATGAACTGCTGCATAAAAATTGGAATCTTGCAACAGATGAGCAGAAAGCCCGCATCGAACAAATGAAAGCGAAGACAGAGCAGATTAAATCAGGGATCGTCATAGACGAAGAAGAAGGGATTGAAATTATAAATGACGCACCGAAAGAAACAGGTGAGAATATCGGAGATTGTGATACCGAAGTATCTACAAATATTCAATAATAAATCTGTGAAGCACATTATATTGACTTCCGGACGTGCCGGAACAAAGTCCAGTTATGCGGCAATCAGGAGTGACTTCCAGATTGTGTCTGATCCACATGGCTCGGTGGTAGTTTTGAGAAAACATCATAATAAGCTGCGCAAAACGGTATATAAGGAGATGCTCCGGGGAATTAACCGACTCCAGATCCAAAAGAGCAGATTTCATATTACAAAATCTCCGATGGAGATCACCTATAAAAAATATGGGACCACAATCTATTTTTCCGGTTCAGACGGTATTGATGATACGAAAGGTATTATTGACGAGGAAAAGCCGATCAAACTGGTTATTATAGACGAGGCTACAGAGTTCTTTGATGATGGGGAAGGAGAAGAGGAGCTTTTTAATATTGAAGCTACATTTGTCAGAGGAAACAGTGGTGGTTTCCAGATGATTTATCTGTATAATCCGCCTAAAAATCCGAATGCTCCAATCAATCAATGGTGTAAGAAAATGGAGCAGAGAGAGGACTGCATACATATACACACAGACTACAGAGATGTACCGGAGAGCTGGCTGGGGCAAGATTTGATAGATTCTGCTGAAGCAATGAAGAGATCAGATGAAAAGATGTATCGATGGGTGTGGCTTGGTGAACCTACAGGAGTAGATGAACTGGTTTACTACATGTTTTCAGAACGCCATAGACAGAGAACAGATCGTCGGAAGTATAAGATTATCGGTATCGGTGTTGATTATGGGCAGCAGAACGCTACAACATATCAGGCTGGCGGTTTAAACATGGATATAGGCAGGCTGGACGGACTGAGAGAGTATTATCACTCCGGGAGAGAAAGCGGGACACAGAAAAGTCCGTCTGATTATGCCAAGGACTTAGGAGATATGCTGGACGAATTGCACGAAGATTATATGTGCAGTCTTTTTTATGTGTATATAGATCCTTCGGCAGCAGGTTTAGCAGAAGAGGTAAAGCGTGTCGTGAAGAAAAAAACGTATCAAGTCATAGTGAAATCAGCAGAGAATGATGTGGCATTAGGAATATCCAGAGTACAGAAGTTATTAGTATTTGATGTTTTAAAAGTTTCTCCGGAGCAGAAAAATCTTGTCCGGGAATTTGGGACTTATGAGTATGACAAGAAAGCGTTAGAACGGGGAAAAGAAATTCCGGTAAAGATGGATGATCATTGCGTTGATGCGCTGAGGTATTTGGTCATGGGATTATGGAAAAAGTTGAAATATTATTTACCAAAAGTAGAGAGGGGTGAGGAAGGTTGAACGTATTCACATGGTTTAAGAATCATAATATTGATACGATAGACAGTTCGTTTTATACACAGATCCGGTTATGGGAGTCATGGTACAAGGGCAATGTGCAAAAATTTCATAACTATAAAGTGTACAATGGCAGAAACACTATACGGTGTAAGAGACTGAGTTTAGGAATGGCAAAAAAAGTCAGTGAAGATATGGCTGATTTACTGCTTAATGAGCGGGTGAAAATTACGGTTGGAAATTCTGGGACAACGTCTGATTTTGTAGAGAGTGTGCTGAAAAACAATAAATTTTTCACCAAGGGAAACCAATATCAGGAGATAAAGGCGTATGCCGGTACAGTTGCTTATGTGGTACATGTAGAAGATGCAACGGTAAATGAGCAGGGAAACCTTGAAGGTGGACAAGTTAAGATTAAGTATGTACAAGCAAAAAATATCTTTCCGATTTCATGGGAAAACGGAAGTGTGAAGGAAGTGGCATTTCTTTTCCCTAAGACGATAAACCGTAAGAAATATGCAATCATACAATTACATCGTCTACAGGATGTAGAGGGGGTAAAAGAGTACGTGATCAAAAACAACGTGGTGCAATGCAGCGCAGGAGCCGGGAAGGAGGTATTGTCTGATAAATGGAAGGAGCTTGGTTTAGGGAACTTGGCAGCAGAAATTAAAACCGGTTCAGACAAGCCGCAGTTCGTCATTGATACATTGAATATTGTGAATAATACAGATGAAGATGATACGAACCCCATGGGAATGGCAATCTTTGCAAATTCGATAGATGTATTGGAGAAAATTGATAACGAGTATGATTCTTACATGAACGAGTTTTCTCTTGGGCGTAAACGGATTTTTGTGTCACCGGAAATGCTGGAAGACGAAAGCGGGAATCCTACTTTTGATGAAAACGATTTGATATTTTATAAACTTCCGGAAGCTACACTCACAGGAGAGAAACCGATCGTAGAGGTAAACATGGAATTACGCGCCGAAGCACATAGTAAAGCGCTGAATGATGATATTAATTTTTTGTCTTTCAAGTGTGGTTTTGGTACGGAAAGATATAAATTTGAGAAAGGGACTGTTACGACAGCTACGCAGGTGATCAGTGAAAACTCTGATATGTATCGAACACTCCAGAAACACGAGCTTATATTGGACGATGCCATAAAGGAACTTATTAGGATTATTATACGTCTCGGAATTTATACAGGAGTACCGGGAATATCAGAAAACGTAGAAATAAAGATTGATTTTGATGATTCTATCATAGAGGATAAACAGTCTGAACGTATGCAGGATATGCAGGATGTGAGTGCCGGAATCATGCCGCATTGGGAGTATCGGTCAAAGTGGTACCATGAGGATGAAGAAACTGCAAAACGGAACCTTCCAGAACAAAATAGAGTAATGGAGTGATGGGATGAAAAGACCGGATATTGATAGCGTTACACTTCGGATGGAAAATATTTGGAAGATGGCAGAAGAACGTATTATGACAGATATTATCCGAAGAATAAAAAAGACCGGGAAGATAACGTCCACAGCCGATTACCAGATAAACCGATTGATCGAGATGGGGAGATCAACAGAGGAGATTGAGCGTATTTTGAAAGAAACGCTTGACCTTACATATCCGGGAATCTTTGAGCTTTATGATAATGTTTCGAATTGGCAGTATGTGAGAAACAAGGATGTATATGAGCAGGTGAACGGGCATTATATTCCTCCAGAAGAAAATGAATGGCTTAAGCAGGTGTCTTTTGCAATTCAAGAGCAGACTAGGGATGAGCTTAGTAATCTGGCTCGATCATATGGATTTTCCGTATTATATGGGAATAAGAAAGTCTTCACACCGTTTTCCATGTATTATCAGCAATATGTTGATTCGGCGATTATGGATGTATTAAGCGGTAGTTTTGATTACAGTACGGTTATTCGGCGGACAGTAACGCAGATGACCAACAGTGGATTAAGGGTTGTGGATTATGCCACAGGAAAAAGTAACCGGGTAGATGTAGCTGTGAGACGCTCTATCATGACTGGGATTTCTCAGATTACCGGGAAAATAAATGAGAAGAATGCAGAAATTCTGGGGACAGAGTATTTTGAGGTTGATTGGCATGCCGGAGCCAGACCGGAGCATAGAGTCTGGCAGGGAAAGGTTTACAGCTATAAAGAATTGGAAACAGTCTGTGGTTTACATACAGTAACCGGGCTCTGTGGGGCTAACTGCAGGCATTTATATTTTCCTTTCGTGCCAGGGGCGTCAAAGCGGATGTATTCAGATGAATGGCTGGAAGAACAGAACCGCAAAGAAGCACAGACAAAAAGCTGGAATGGAAAAGAGTATGACGCGTATGGCCAGACACAGAAGCAGAGGAAGATGGAAACTGCAATGCGCGCACAGCGTGAAAAGGTACGGCTTTTAGAGAAAAGTGGTGTGGATCCAGATGAGATCATGCTTGCAAAAGCCAAATATCAGGCACAGCTTAACGAATACGCAAGATTTTGCAGGAAAATGAATCTTCCACAGCAGAGAGAGCGGATATACTATGATATGCATGGTAGGGTAGCTCCAAACATAAAATATGTGAAATTATCGGACGCAACAGATAAATGGGCAAAAGAAGCATTAAAAGAATTATTACAATCTGAAAAGACATTGTCTGGAAGAATGCTTGAAACAATGGAAATATACAGCTCAGATGGAAAGTTTATAATGTCGAAGCGGGGAAAGGCTGATAGTGTTAAGTTATCGTTATCAGATTATTTTAAGTTAAAAAATGCAGTTGTAACTCATAATCACCCTTCTGGTAGTTCATTTTCATTTACTGATTTAAAATTTTTGAAGAATATGCCAATATCTGAACTTCGAGTATCAACTCCTGAGGGTGTGTATTTTATTAGAAAACCTAAAATGTGGTCGAAAGAAATAAATTCATCGGATAAAATGAAAGACGTGTACGAACAGATAAAGAAAGACTTGCGTCCGAAATATAAAGAACTATATAATAAGGGTAAGATAAGTAAAAGAGAACGTCACATAATGTTTGAGGATGAAGTTAATAGAACTTTTGCAGAAAGGTTTGGAATAGAATATGGATTCGAACTATATGAATAAAGTGTTGAAAGAAAGGGTAATTAAAATAAGTGAAATGCCAGACGATCTGGATATTGAGTCTCTTCCAGACGATATAGAATTTATTTTGGATGAGGATTTTCCAGAGTTAGATGATAAATATTGGGAGGAAGATGATGAATCGAACAACCAGAGAATTAGATGAAAATGAGAGAAAGGAGAACCGAGATATTTTATGAAACTAGAAGACTTGAAAAATTTGATTTTGTCATTGACACAAGATGTTACTTTTGAGTTTGAAGGAGAATATGCTTGTATTAACCCATATAATTCAAAAAATTGAGGTAGGATATGGAGAAAAGGTCAAGACATATGACAATATTGATGAGGTTATGAATGATGCATTTTATCATGGGAAATCTCTGAAAGATATATGTAATCAGTTGCAGATTGATTAGATACCACCCATTCTTCGGAGTGAGTGGTATTTTTGTACATATTTTTAAGGAAAAGAGGTGGTGTAGTTTGATTGAAGTAACTGTCCAAAAGCATGAAATACGCATATCAGGACATGCGCACTACGCGGAAAAAGGAAAAGACATTGTATGCGCGGCAGTATCGGCATTGGAATACACGTTGACGAAAGCGCTTGAGGTAATTGCAGGGGAGAACTTAAGGTATGAAGAAAAAGAGGGTCAGGTGACCATAGGCTTCGGTGAATTGTCAGAGAAAGGTCAGGCGATTGTTGATACGTTTTTTGTTGGGATACTAGGAGTGATCGAAAGTTATCCTCAGTATGTGAGATTAACACCTTGAAAGACAGGTGTTTTTATTATGTCCAAAACGTGAAGACATAAAAAGCTCGGGAACCCGTCGGGGTAAAACGGAGGTAAAGAATATGAAGAAATGGAAGAAGATGAATTTACAGTTATTCGCGGACGGTGGCGATGACGGCTCAGGAGGTGGGAGTGAAGGAACCGGGGACGGCGGAGGCAGCCGGGGAGGAAGTGCCGGATACACATATGAACAGTTAGAAGAGGTGGCATCTGCCCGTGCGAATAAGGCAGAGCGTGTGGCAATTGCCAATTACCTGCGTGGGAAAGGCATGAGTGAGGACGACATCACAACGGCAATTCATGATTTCAAAGCGAAGCAGAAAGCAAATCAGCCGGATGTACAAGCAATTGAAAAGGAACGTGACGAAGCGCTTGCAAGGGCTTCACAACTTGAAAATGAGAAGCTTCTGACTGGAAAAGGTGTAAAAGCTGATGACTTGGATTATGTGGCGTTCAAGGTAAATCAGCTAGTATCAGATGATAAAGATTTTAAGACTGCCGCAGATGAGTATTTGAAAGCAAATCCGAGATATACCGGAGCAGGTCAAGGTTATCGTGTATCTACCGGAGTGACCGGAGGAAACGGCAGCAGTGGAACAGAATCAAAAAATGAACAGATTAACAACATGATTCGTAACGCGGCAGGGCGTTAGAAAGGAGAGGACAAGTGAATAGAAACAGTAAGTTAATTGGTAAAATGAATCTGCAAAAATATGCAGTGACAGACATGATTGACAGAACCGGTGCGGAAGCGCTTATTAATGATCAGGTAGCGAACGAGATCATCCAGGGCGTTGCAGAACAGTCTGTCGTATTGAGCATGGGGCGGAAACTTCCGAATATGACAAGTAAGAAATATAAAATGCCGGTATTGGATATGCTGCCGGTAGCCTATTGGGTAAATGGTGATAACGGGTTCAAGCAGACTTCCAAGATGATGTGGAAGAACAAGTACATTGTTGCGGAAGAGCTTGCAGTCATCATTCCGATTCCGGAAGCGGTTCTTGATGATGCGGATTATGACATCTGGGGAGAAGTGAAGCCAAGAGCGATCGAAGCTATCGGAAAGAAGATCGACAGTGCAGTTATCTTCGATATTGAAAG
Organism: uncultured Lachnospiraceae bacterium; assembly: GCA_963559605.1. GTDB lineage: Bacteria > Bacillota > Clostridia > Lachnospirales > Lachnospiraceae > Dorea_D. The sequence goes on along the minus strand of CAUWLL010000031.1, from coordinate 21,910 downwards.
ACCGGATAGCTGGAGAGAAGGCATTGTATTAGGGGCTACAAAGGCAGGGAATGTTGTTCCATTTGCAAAAGAGGACAATCTATACGATAAAATCATGGCAGAAAATGGTGTGATCGCAAAAGTTGAGGAATCCGGTTATTTTGCTTCCGGTCACGTGGCGGATGTTACGATGCGTTCTAAACTACGAGGACTTAAAGATACTACCGGTCAGCCTATTTTCAAATCAGATATGCAGGGAGTAACTTCTTACAGCTTAGACGGCTCCCCGATGTCATTCCCACGAAACGGCGCTTTTGACAGCGAACAGGCGCTGATGGTTACCGGAGACTTTAGCCAGTTGGTGTATTCTATCCGTCAGGATGTTACTTATAAGGTCCTGACAGAAGCAACGATTATCGATCCCGCAACGAAACAGGTTGTATATGCTCTTGCACAGCAGGATATGGTGGCGCTTCGTATTGTTATGCGTCTTGGGTGGGAAATTCCAAATCCGATCAACAGTTTAAGACCGGATGAGAAAGACAGATTCCCATTTGCGATCCTTACAACCGGCGTGAAAAAGTTCACGGAAGATGAATTGAATGCAATGACCGTGGATCAGATCAAAGATTTGGCTGGGAAGTTAGGGTATACGATCACGAAAACTACGAAGTCTGAAATCGTTACGGAGTTTTTAGAAGCTCAAGGTGAGTAAGAGGTGCGGATATGTTGATATATGCGGATTATGAATTTTATACGAAGGTATACGGAGGAGGGTTGGATAAAGATAAATTCGAGTCTTTGAGTATTCAGGCGTCTCAATATATCCGTTACATTACTGCCGGACGTTCAGAACAGTTTTGCGGAGATGAGGTAAGGTACGCCATGTGCTCAGTGGTGGATGTATATGCAGATTTTATTGGCAGTACTTATCAAGGGAGAGTTGTTCAAAGTGAGAATAATGACGGTTATTCGGTGTCTTTTGCAACAGAAGGAAGTGTCGGAGAGCTTACCGAGCAGGTTCGTGATCGAAAAGCGTATCAAGCGTTAAGGAAGTGGCTTTTAGGGACCGGGCTTTTGAGCAGAAAGGTAGGTGGCTGCCATGATCACTAATGCAGATCTTACAATTTTCAATAAGCGCCGGGTGGATAAGATGTCTGCCCGCCCGGTGTATTTTTGTACACAAATTAAAGGTGTAAACTTCTACACAGACCAGAAGGTCCGGGTGAATGAAAAGGGTGATGTGGTATCTGCGGACATATACAAGATCCGTATTCCGGCAGATGCAGACACCGGGGATAAGCAGTATGTGGACGCAGGATCCTATAAGAGGATGACGGATGAAGAGGCATTAAAGCATTGGACAATTGATAATGATGATTTGTTTGGGAAAGGGCTGCTTGAGGAATTTGAGAAAGAAGCGGATTTCCTGAAACAGCAGTACACCGGGAAGGTACAGTCCTTTTCTGATAACCGCAGAGGTGGATTCCCACATTTTCGAATAGGAGGTGCTTAGAGGTGGGAAGCAGAGTAAAGCTCAAGATCGATTCGACACAAAAAATCTTGTTAAAACGTTCTTTGAACAAGAATGGTGAAGCTCAGAGATTCTTTTCTACAGAAATGCAGCGCATTATGAACCCGTATGTACCTGTGAGAAGTGGGAGCTTGAGAAGATCTGCGATCGTGCATGATGATTCAGTAGAGTATAACAGCCCATATGCAAGAAGGCAGTATTATGAGAATCAGGGAAATGGCATAGAAGGTATGAATAACGGTGGTCGAGGTGGCCATACGTGGGATAAACGTGCCTGGGCGGATAATGGCGACGCAGTTGTAGACTCTGTTGCGGCATTTGTAGGAGGGAAAAGGGCGTGAGTGTAATAGAGTGTGTACGGGCGTTTATTAATCAATGCCCGTTTTTGGATGAATTTGATGTCATTGTGGGCGTGGAGTATCTTCCGGAGGACACAAAGTCTTACATGATCGAGGCATCTGTCACGGACAAACCGGTGGTAAAAAGTTACGTGAATGGAGATAAGATTAAAAAGTTTAATTTTGTGTTTGCCAGTCGCGAGTATATGGGCGCCGATACGGTAGAAAACATGGATGTGGCGGGTTTTTATGAGCATTTTTCCGAATGGCTGGAAGCATGTGAAAGGGAAGGAATACTGCCTGAACTTTCGGACGGAAAAGAAGCAAGGCATATCAAAGCATTAACAAATGGTTATGTGTATGACCAGACAGAAACAAAGGCACGGTATCAAATACAGTGTCAGTTGATTTATTTTCAAAAAGGAACAGGAGGATTTTAATTATGGCAGGAATTACAGGAAGACATATGATCGGTGAGTATTTAAATACGACACCGGGAGCAGAGGCTCCGACATGGGGAGTTATGGGATCCGGATTTACAGAGGCAAATGAAGAAGTAAATGCGCAGACGGATTCTAAAAAGTACATTAATAATGCTTCTGCTACAGGCTCTGTTAAGGCTTATGAATGGACAAAGCCAATCGTGGCAGATCTGATTGAGGATGAGGAGGTAATTTCTTATCTGGCGGAGATTGGACGGCTTTTAAAGACCGGAGGAGAATGTGAGACAGAACATATCAGCGTACATCTGAATAAACCAATAAAATCTAAGGAGAATACATTTTACGCTAGAAAAATCGGTGTGACTGTGGCGATCACTTCTTTCTCTGATAACGATGGTGAGATGCAGATGGAAGGGGATCTGTTAGGACGCGGTGACATTACCCCGGGTGAATTTAACACAAAAACAAAAACATTTACAGAAGCAGGAGCGTCACCTGACGTAGGCGGAGAGTAGAAAAGTATAGAAAGACGAGGAAAAGATATGATGTTTTTATGGGAAGAAAAAAAGTATCCGTTCAATATTTTGGATGCAGATGTGATGAAAAGGTTCGATGCCGCAGATAAAAAACTTTGGGGGACATTGACAGAGTATGAGAAAGAGAACACAAAGGAAGGAATGCTTGATGCGGACGGTATCCAAAAAGAGTGTGAGATCATTGATGTGTTTGTAGATGAAGTGTTCGGAACGGATACTGCGGCGAAGATGTTTGGAAAAGGATATGATCTGGGAAAACGGACGAAAGCATTAAAGAAACTTTATGGATTAAAAAAGAATCAGTTGGATGAACATAATGCGCGGGTAGAAAAATTAAGCCAGCTTGTGTTCGCAGCTGATGAATAAGATGCGGATCCAGAAGCCTCCGATGTCAGTGGATGTCGGGGGCTTAACTTATGCCGTGGACGCAGATTTCCGCACAATGATAGAGGTGGAACATCTGTTGATGGGGAGAGATACCCTGCCGGAGCAGGAAGCGTTTGCAAAAGAGATTATGGGCTATAACCCGGAACTGTCTTTCGAGGATGCCTGTAAAAATGCAAAATGCCAAGAGGCGCTTCGGCTGTTTTACAAAGATAATATCCCGGAAGATCTGGAAGGTGCAGTTGACCGGATGATCTGGTTTTATGGATGCGGAAAAGAAGACAAAGATACCGGAGGAAAAAAATCAAGTAAAACGGTGTATTCCTATAAGCATGATTTTGACTATATTGCCGCCGGATTTCTACAGGACTACAAGCTGGATATTTTAGATATTGGATTTCTGCATTGGTGGAAGTTCACAAGTCTATTTTCCGCGCTTAAAGATGACTGTAAGATTCGTGAAATTATGGCATATCGCGGTACGGATTTGAAGAATTTGGACAAGGAACAACGGAAGCATGTACGGGAAATGCAGAAATTGTACGCACTTCCAGAGTGTGAAATGTCAAAGGAAGAAGAGGAATTAAAGAATAGGGTCCGGGAGGCATTGCTGAACGGAGGAGATGTGGATGCGGTGTTGAAGAACGGATAATGGAAAATTCCATAGGTAGGATGGAAAAATTTTGAAAAACCTCTTGACTTTTGTAGCTACATAAATTATAATAAGATTACAGTTAAGGAAGAGCTTAACGAGTAAGGCAGGCAAGTAGCCGGAAAGGAGAAAACAATGGAAGAAATGAACCAAGCAGAAGTTTCAAGAGATGAAACAGAGCAGAAAATGATTTACAAATTTCTCTTGATGATTAAAGAAAGTAAGTCATTAGAAGAACTGGAAGAAAAAACAAAGGCTCTGCTTAATAAATAAGCAAAGCCACAAACAAAAATCGGGCGGTACTTGCCACCGCTCGATACCAATTAAATAATAACATTTAGTTGGTAAAAAGGCAAGGTCAAGAGGTGATTAAAGTAGAAAAAGAAAAAAAGATGGGTAGACCTTATACTTCTGGAACCCAAAAAAGTATTACGAAAAGAGCACGAATGACAGAACAGGATGTTGGGAAATTGCAATTTTGTTGTAAACAGTTGGGAAAAACAGAGTCAGAAATAATTCGATTAGGTATTGAGAAAGTCTACTTGGAATTGAAAAAATAGAAGTTCGCCACCCTACCAAGATAAACGAACTTCTAAGAAACCAGAAGTATCCTTCTGATAAATCTATCATATCAGAGGATGATACTTCTTTCAATAACGATTTTTTTCTTATGTAAAGAAAAATATCACATATTATCTGTGTAAGTATTAAACAGATAATCAGAAAGGAGTTTTACATGAAAAGTTTAAAAATTATCGAAAATGAATTAGTACCAGTATACGAAACCAGTACAGGAGAAAGAGTTGTATACGGAACAGAACTGTATGAGGTTCTGGAAGTGAAGAGCAAATTTGCTGATTGGATTAAAAATCGTTTGAATGACTGTGAAGCTATGGAAAATGAGGATTTCCAGACTTTTTCTAAAAAAATAGAAAAAGGGCGTCCGTCAGTAGATTATATCATCAAACTTGATACTGCAAAAGAAATGGCAATGCTTGAGCGCAATGAGAAAGGCAAACAGGTACGTCGATATTTCATTCAAGTAGAAAAGAAATACAAAGGTGCAAAATCAGGTCTGGCAGACCTTTCTCCACAACTCCAGTTACTTATCAACATGGAGATGAAACAGAAAGAGCATGACCAGAAACTGGAAGTGCTGGATAACAAGGTGGAATCCATCAAAGAAGTGGTTGCCCTTCGTCCGAACGCATGGCGTAAAGAGTCCAGCAATATCATCAACAAGATTGCACAGAAGTTAGGTGGATATGAGCATATTAAGTTGATCAGAGAAGAATCATACAGAACGCTGGAAGAACGGATGCATGTGGCATTGAATACCCGGCTTGCAAATAAGAAGAAAACAAACGCCTTGAATGGTATGTGCAAATCTAAACTGGATAAGCTGAATCAATTAGATGTAATCGCAGACGATCCGAAACTGATTGAGGGATACATAGCCATCATAAAAGAAATGGCAATCAAGTATGGCATTTCGGTTGGGGAGGTGGCGTAGTATGGGTAGTGTCATTGTGAAGAACATGGAATTTCAAGAGACAGGCGTTGTAAAGATGATTGAGAAGCAGTCAAAGCTCCCTTATTATGAATGTAGAGGAGTAGATGAACTTCTGAGAGCTTATCCACAAAGTGTAACAAAAGCTATGGCACACAGTTTATTCATACTTGGCTATATTGAGGGCAAACGTGCAGAACGTGCCAGAAGAAAGAAAACAGCATAATGCAGACAGACACCACTCAGAAATGGGTGGTGTTTTTGTATAATTATTTTATTTAAAAGGTAGAAAGAGGGGTGATACTATGGCAGATGGAAAAATTGTTATCGAGACAGATCTGGACAGTTCGGAGGTGGAAAAAGATTTATCCGATTTGAAAAAGGATGTGAAAGTGTCGGCGGAAAAGATCGCACAGGAAGTTGATAAATCGGCTAAGAAAGTATCAGAAGACATCTCAAAAAATGTAAAGAAAACATTTGATGAAACGGAAAAACATTATAAGAAATCCGAAGAACAATCTAAACAGAGTGCAGAAAATGTGGGAAAACACTGGACTGGTGCGGTGGGAAGATTAAAAAAGGTTACATCTATTGCTGCCAAGGCATCAGCAGTTGCCCTTGGAACGGGGGTAGTGGCTTCTGTAAAAGCGGGAATCAGTTTTGAAAGCGCATTTACCGGTGTGAAGAAAACTGTAAATGCTACAGATAAGGAACTCAAGACTTTAAAAGCTGATATTCGTGGGATGGCAAAGGAAATGCCGGAATCTGTAGAGGAAATCGCCGGGGTAGCAGAAGCAGCCGGACAGCTTGGAATTAAGACCAAATCTATAAAGGGCTTTACCAGGACGATGGTGCAGCTTGGGGATTCTACCAATCTATCTTCTGAGAGTGCGGCAACTTCGCTTGCCAGATTTGCGAATATTACGGGTATGTCACAGAAGAATTTTGACCGCCTTGGTTCTACGGTGGTGGCTCTTGGAAACAATCTCGCGACTACAGAAGCAGAGATTGTCGACATGGCAATGCGTATTGCCGGAGCAGGCGCTCAGGTTGGAATGACGGAGTCACAGATTCTTTCGTTTTCCGGAGCATTAAGTTCCGTAGGTATTGAAGCTGAGGCTGGAGGTACAGCGTTTTCTACATTACTTTCTAAAATGAACCTGGCTACTACAAAAGGCGGAGAGGGACTTAAGAATTTTGCAGAAGTAGCAGGGATGAGTTCCGGTGAATTTAAGAAAGCGTTTGAGCAGGATGCTTCCAGGGCGGTAATAGCCTTTATTCAGGGGCTTGACCGGATAAACCAGTCCGGGGGGAGCGCCATCAAAATTTTAGATGATATGGGGCTGTCTGATGTACGTATGCGGGATGCGCTTTTACGTGCTGCCGGTGCGTCTGATCAGTTTACGAAGGCGGTAGAACTTGGAAGTGACGCGTGGGATAAGAATACAGCGTTGACAAAAGAGGCAGAGACACGTTACGGGACAATGGAGTCGCAGCTTAAAATAACGAAAAATAAGCTGAAAGATATGGGAATATCTGTGTATGAAGATTTGAGTAAGCCGATGGCAAAAGGACTTGCGAGTGCCAATAAACATTTGGACAAGTTCTTGGGTAAGATTGACAAAGGCGGTATCAAGTCTGTGATTCCGGAGGAAGCCGTTCATACGGTGGAGAATCTTGGTTCTGTGGCAAAGGCAGCAGGTGGAGGCGGATTAAAGATCCTGTCTAAAAGTTTAGGTCTTCTTGCAGATAATTTAGACGTAGTTGTTCCGCTGACGACTGCTTACTTTGGTGCCATGGCAGGATATAAGGTGTTTGGTCTGGCAAGTACGGCGTTAAATACGCTGGCAGGTGCACAAGGGGTTTTAAATGCAATGCAGACTGCCGGAACTTTAACAGCAACGGCGCAGACGGGAGGATTGACAGCTTTACAGACTGTAGTTGGTCTTTTTACTGGAAAAATCTCTTTAGCAACAGCAGCAACAGGAGCTTTTAATACAGCTTGCACTGCCCTTGGAGGACCTGTGGGGCTTGCGGTTGTCGCGGTCGGAGCTTTGGCTGCCGGGGTGGCGGCATATACGCTTACACAGGAGAAACAGGTGTCCGGGGAACAGAAGCTGATGCAGTCCATAGAAAAATCAGCCGAGAAACAGAAAGAGTATCTAAAAGAGGTAAAAGAGAATCAAAAAGGCAGGCAGGAAGCAATTGCCACCGCGCAGGTAGAAGGGAAACAGGCGGATATGCTTGCCGATAAGCTGAATGGGCTTATGTCTGTGGAAAATAAGAGTGCAGGGCAAAAAGCACAGATCAAGTCTATTGTAGAAGAATTAAACAGTATCCTTCCGGATCTTGGGCTGGCTTATGATGAAGAAAAAGATAAACTGAATCAGTCCACAGAAGCGATCGCGAAGAATATAGAAGCACAGAAGAGACTTGCCATGGCGAAAGCTTACGGCGCACAGGTAGAGAGTGTCAGCAAAGACGTCATCAAGACGGAGGAAAAACTGGCAGATGCTACACAGAGACGGAATAAAGCAGAAGAAAATCTGAATGCCGCAAAGGAAAAGTGGGGAAAGCAGGCAGCTCAAGGAAATAAAATAGCGGCAGGTGAGATTAATGATTCAACCGCAGCTTATAAGTCCGCAGACGAACAGGTGAAAAAGTATCAAAAAACCTTGAACAGTTTAAACGCCGAACTTGATACTATGAGCAGCCGCCAGATAGGGGAGACAAACTACGCAGAGTTCCTCGGTGATATTGACAGGCTTAAGGAGGAGGCAAAGCTTAAATCACAGGAGATCCCGGCATCGGTCAGTGAAGGGATTCGAGAAGGGGCATATAGCAATCCGGCTACAGGAGATGAATTAAACAGCCTGATCAAGATTGATGGGCTGATACAGAAAGCGAAAGCCGAAGGCGTAAAAGTCCCTATTGCAGTATCACAGGGAATGCAGTCCGGGAAATATGCAATACCATCCGGCGTGGATGAGATGAAAGCTTTAATCAATTTTGACAGCCTGCAAAGTAAATCCTTGAAATCGGGCGCGAAGATCCCGCAGAACTTAACACAGGGGATTGCATCCGGGAAAACGAAACCGTCCGAAGCGGTAAAACAGATGGAAGCCCTCATCCGGTTTGACAAGATGATCACAGAGTCGGGAAAAGCAGGAGATAAAGCGGTTAAGGAATTAGTTTCTTCTGTAAACTCCGGGAAAATGAAGCCGGTAGAAGCTGTGAAACAAATGAGCGCTCTTATGGGGAACAAAGCCAAGTCTGAGATGGGAAAGGCAGGAAAAGACGGTGGAAATGAGTTTGCAAAAGGCGTAGATTCTGCAAAAGGAGAAGCACAGAAGTCAGCAAAAAATGTGGTGGAAAGTGCGAAAACCGGAGCTGAGTCGGAAACTTCCGGCTTTACCGGTATAGGCAATAATATATCTTCCGGTATCGCTGCAGGTATAAGAGGTGGTGTTAAATCAATCGCCTCTGCGGCAGCAGACGCAGTTAGAAAAGCGAAAGCCGCTGCAAAAGCGGAGGCTGATATTCACTCACCATCAAAAGTATTTGAAAAAGAAGTCGGAAAGTTTCTTCCTCTCGGTATGGCCTCCGGTATACGTAAGAATACAAAAGAGGTAGAGGAGGCTTCACGTGAGATGGCGGAGGCTTCTTTTAAGGCAACAGCAGATGAACTGGAGATCCATTCTCCGTCCAAAAAGTATAAAAGGGCAATCGGGGTAAATATCCCGCGCGGTATTGCTTCCGGTGTGAAAGCCGCAAGGATAGAACTTGTCGGCGAGATGAAATCTACGATGGCGGCGGCATTAACTACGGCAAAGAGTTCTGCAAAAGCAGGGAAGTATTCTCTGGTAGGAAGTGAACTTATCAGTGGTCTTAGCAAGGCGATTAACGTATCAAAAACGAGAAGCTCTAATAAGCTTCAGGAATCATTAAATACACAGTATGAGTCTGTAGTTACGGCGAATGAAAAGGCAGAAAATAAAATACAGTCCAAGATCGAGAAAACGAAGAGCAAGAAAACAAAGACAAAACTTAAGAAAAGGCTTGCAAAGCTGAAAAAATCAAATGCCAAAGAAGAAAAGCTGTTGAAAGAGGCAGGTGAAAAGGTGGCAAATGCCTTTAACATTGCTTTTGACAGGGAAGCGGAACGTTTGACAGGTCTTGCACAGAAAAAGGTCCAGGAACTGTCAGAAGCGTATCAGAAAGAGTATGACAGCATTACGGCTATGAGAGACAGCCTTGCAAGCAAACAGAAGTCTTGGGGGAATGTGTATGATCTGGAGCAGAATATCCGCGATATTTCCAGATACCAGAGCAATCTAAAAGCGCTTGAAAAAAAGATACCGGAATCTTTGATGGAGCGTATTTTAGGCATGAATGTGGATGAAGCAACCGCTTATATGGACTGGTTCCGCTCCATGACTACAGCACAACAAAATGCATATATCGCAAACTGGAACAAACAGCAGTCTATGGCCGACAGTTTTTCTAAATCATTTTTTGAAGATGATTTGAAGAAACTTGAAAAAGAATACCAGATAAAGCTTAAATCGGCTACAGATCATCTGAAAAAACAGATGAACAAAGCCGGCGGGAATATTGCGAGAGGACTTGCGGCCGGAATAAAGTCTGAAACCAGGACAGTAACTTCGGCGGTAAAAAGCCTTTGTAATAAGCTGGTTAAAAAAGCCAAGAAAACCCTTGGCATCCATTCCCCGTCTAAGGTGTTTGAAGGAATCGGGGAACAGGATATTAGAGGGTTAAAAAGGGGGCATGAAAATAAGGAGAAAGACCTGTACAGACAGATGGACCGTTTATCTATGACTATGGCACAGCGTTTTGCAGAAGCGCCCCTAGATCTTCCGCGGATCCGTGAAAAGATGGAGTCCGCAGTATTGAAGCAGATGGGCAGAATAACAGCAAGTGTAAAGCTGCCTGAGATAAAGGTGCAGAGACCGGAAAGGGAAGTTTCTCAGAAAACAGTATATACAGGACCGGAGAAAATAGAGGTTATCTCCGTATTGGATGGCCGGGAAGTGGCGAGAACAACGGTACCGTTCATGGATCAGTTTTTAAATGAAATTGTAACACGAAAACTTAGAGGAGGTGCGTAATGGCAAATGGAACACTTGGTGTGCTGATCGGAGGAAAGCACACGTTAAAAGACTGGGGGCTTGACTGGACTAAGATCACCCTTGGGTTCCCAGAGGCAAAAACTTATGAGCAGGACATCCCGGGAGCAGACGGAGTATTGGATTTTACAGAATCTATGACGGCGGGGGATGTGAAGTATAAAGAACGGCCGTTGTCGTTGGAGTTTGAAGCGCCTGATAGAGATTTCTTTGAATGGAGCATGCTGTTGTCAGAGATAGCAAATTATATTGTCGGACAGCGAATGAGGATTATTCTGGATAATGATCCGGCATTTTTTTACTTTGGCAGGCTGACGGTGGATGCAGAAAAGACGGATAAAGATAAAAGTACAATTACTTTGTCAGGAAGTCTGGACCCGTATAAATATGAGCTTTATTCCAGTCTGGAAGACTGGGTATGGGATACGTTCAACTTTGAGACAGGACTTATCAGAGAGTACAAAGACCTTGCAGTAAATGGGACTTATGAACTTTCTATTTTCGGACTTCGCAAAAGGATCGTGCCGGTCATTGATTGCTCTGTGCCTATGAAAGTGATTTATAAAGGGCAGCAGTACGCATTACCGGCAGGAAAAAGCAAAGTATTTGACATATGGCTGGGCGCCGGAGATAACCTGTTGACTTTTGTCGGAAACGGAGTGGTGTCTGTTGATTATCGGGGAGGAAGTTTGTGATGTATAGAGTATATTGTAATGGTAAGACGATTCATGACGTGAGGGATGAAGAGTTCCGGCTTCTTTCCCCAAAACTGGCGCTGGAGTTAAACAAAACAGGAAATCTTGATTTTGGGATCCTGCCCTCCCATCCTGGTATACGGAATATAGAAAGGCTGAAATCTTCTATTGAAGTGTATGACGAATCGGAACTTTTGTATTCCGGCAGACCTATTAACGATGAAGCAGATTTTTACAATCTGGGACAGGTAATGTGTGAAGGGGAACTGTCATTTCTGCTGGATAGTGTGCAGCGTCCGAAGTCTTATGGGTCGCAGACAGGAAACGGAAAGACAAATATAGATATTTTTAGAAAATTACTGGAGGTACACAATGAACAAGTAGAAGATGGAAAACGGTTTGAATTAGGGATTATCGACATTGATCCCGTGGAGGTAAAAAGTGTTTCCACCAATTATGAGAAAACATGGGATTTCCTCAATAGTAATTTTATCGGAAAATATGATGGGTATCTCAGGGTACGGCACAGTGGGAATAAACGTTATCTGGATTATGTGAAGCAGTACGGGAAAGTAAGCGCCCAAGAGATTCGTTTTGGAGAGAATCTTTTGGACTTGAAGCGGTATATCAAAGCTGAAAATATCGTCACCGCGATTATCCCTGTTGGAAAAAACAACATAACAATAAAAACTGCAAATGGCCATAATGGAACAGACTATGTATATGATCCTGCGGCGGTAGAAATGTATGGCTGGATTTACGAAAAGGTAGATTTTTCAGATGTAAATGACCCGGATACTTTATTGAAGAGAGCCAAGGAGGAGTTGAAGACCCGGATCAATCTTGCAATCTCCATTGAACTTACAGCGGCGGATCTTCATTTGATCGATGTAGATATAAATGCTATCCGGTTAGGCGACCTCGTTCCATGTATTTCTGAACGGCACGGTCTGCTGAGCACGCCGGGAGACGTATCTACTTATTACCTTGTGAGTAAATACGAATTAAATCTGGATAACCCTTCCAATAATAAAATCACACTTGGGCGGACCATCTCCACATTAACAGCCCAAGTGGCAGGAACTACATCTGCATCCGAGAAGGTGAATGCGGTATCTGAATCTGTATCTTATGCGCTTAAATCTGCTGATAAGGCAGTTGAAAAGGTTACGGTGATTGAAGAGCAGATGAATGAACTTGCTGACAAATATTATCCGGTAGGTTCGATTCTCCAGATAATGGAAAAGAATTATGACCCTAATATGCATTTAGGGGGGAGATGGGAACGTATTAAGGGAAGGGTTCTTGTAGGTGTGGACGAACAGGATGAAAGTTTTCAAATATCAGGAAAAACCGGAGGGGAAAAGGAACATGTCCTGACGATTTCAGAACTTCCGCCTCATGATCACAGTGGAGAGACAGAGCTTGGTGGAGAGAGTGTTCTTGGTTATGTAATCGGAGCTGAAGAACGTTCACTTGCAACAAATTCAACGCAACACCTTCACGGGATAAAAAGCCAGGGAGAAGGGCAAGCACATAATAATTTGCAGCCATATATAACTTGTTATACTTGGACAAAAACAGGAGCACAGGAGGGAGAATATGACAGTACAAGAAGCTCTAAATAATATATTACGCGCAACATTTGGGCGCGATGTCAGACAAAGTATTCATGACGGGATTAAAGCGGCGAATGATGTTTGCGAAGAAACCGAACAGCGACAAACGGAATTTGAAAATAAAATGAATAAAATGGTGGAAAACGGAGAGTTTACAGGAACAATTGAAATTGGAAATGTGGTAACCGGAGAACCAGGAACAGAAGCAAGTGTAACGAACAGAGGAACAAAGCAAAACGCGGTTTTGGACATGGTCATACCAGAGGGAAAGACCGGACAAGTAGAAAACATCGATACCATTACAATTGAATTTGAACAAGCAGAAGCAAGAGAGAATATCAACTCTGGAGAAAATTTTTCTGGAATATTTGGAAAAGTAAAAAAATGGTTTGCGGATCTGGGAACGGCGGCATTTATGAAAATCGCAAATAACCTTCTGACAACGGAAGAGGGATTTTTGTTGGACGCAAGACAGGGGAAAGTGTTGGATGAAAAAATTTCTGAGCTAACTAGCAAATTAGAATTCAATCTTGAAGATCATTGGGGTGGCGCAGACTTTTCTGGGACTGTAAAGGCTACAGTTATCGGGCATAATGTTATGCTTAGTATTATTTTGCAAACCGCACGAGAGATAGAAGCGGGCGTAAAAATTAAAGCAAGGGCTATCCCAAATAAGCATATCAACATAGCACCATCAGAAGCTTTGCTGTTGAAGAGCATTTCAGAAAGAAACAGCACTATATTATTTGAGATGGGGAGAGATGGTATTTTAACAATTTATCCTTATGTAACACTTCCAAAGAGTAATTACATTTACGGCGTATTAAATTATATTATTTAATGTTAGTCGAGAACGTAACTTATAAATTATAGATTGCCCGCCGGTGGCAGAGACCGGCAGAAAGGAAAAAATAATGGAAAAAATAGAATTTAAAGACAACACAGAATTAATGATTTTGGAGGGTGCAAGCTTAAGCAGAGTTACCGCAGTAGTAGACACATTTGCAGAACTCCAGACAGTCGCAGACGTTCTTACAAAAGAAGAAAATTTAGATAGCGTAAAATTTAAGACAAATAATACGGTGTTTGGTGTATACGAGAATTTGGCACTCGTTGAACCGCTGTTCCACGTGCGCATAGAAAATGAAAAGGTATACGCTACATTTTCGCTTAGGGAAAAGACAGATATAGAAAAAGAAATATCTGCAATTAAAAAAGGCCAGCAAGTGCAGGATTTAGGTATTATGGAGCTGGCAGGAATGATAGGAGGTGAATAGGATGGTAGATTTTTATGTTATGAAGATTAACGATGGAACTATAACTATAGAACAAGTTCCAAAACACTGGAGGAAGGACGTAGAAGAAGCCTTAAAGGAGGTCTAAAAACGATGGAATTTGTGCAGACATTTTTAAGTGTGTGTGGGGCGGTAAGCATTGTAGGAGGAGCAGGGGCTGTTGTCGCGAAAGTAATTAAGCCGGCATTTCGTATGACTAAAAGAGTGGAACAGCTAGAAGAGTATAACGAAAAGGATTACAAGAGCATTAAAGCTCTTGAAGAAATGCAGAAACAACAGTCAAAGTGTCTGGCCGCAATGCTGAATCATCAGATCACAGGAAATGGGATTGAAAGTATGAAAAAAATAAGAGATGAACTTTTGGAAAGTATTATCGACCAATGATCAAGGAGGAGAATTATGAATATGGAAATTTTATTACAGTATGTAACTTATTTACTTATGGCAATTGGTGTATTGGCATTTTTGACCAGTGTTATTACGCAGGTGATTAAGGAAATGCCGGGATTGAAGAACATTCAGACCAACGCAGTTGCATTGGGGATTGCGTTGGTATTGTGTCCTTTGACTGTTGTAATTCTGTGTATTTACTTTAATATTCAGATAATTTGGTATTACCTTGTTGGAGCTGTAGTTGCGGCTTTTATTGTTTATCTTGTAGCCACTGGTGGTTGGGAGAAAGTCGTAAAAATGTGGAATAGAAATCGATATAAGAAAGACTAATTTGGGGACGTGCAAGCGTCCTCTTTTAGAAGAAAAATATAAAATGCATTGTGCGACATCGCGCAGGAAAGGAGAAAGATTATGAAGATTAATGTACATGGAGGTCACAACAGAAATGTCCCTGGTATCATCAGCTATCTTGATGAAGTTACGGAGGATAGAAAAATTGCGAAAGAGGTTATCTCGTTAATTAAAAAAGAGGGGCATACAGCTTATAACTGCACGGATGATTCTGGACGCACGCAAACAAGTATCTTGAAAAATATCTGTAAAAAATGTAATGCGCATACGGTTGATCTGGATGTGTCTGTCCACCTTAATGGAATTAAGAAGTCAAAAAAAGATGGGAAAAACAAAGGAGCTGAAATCTGGCTGTACAGCAAGGATTCCAAAGCGGAAGTGGCGGCAAAGAGGATTCTTGAAAATCTTGAAGAGTTAGGGTTCAAAAACAGAGGTGTCAAGTATAAGAAGAGTTATTATTTTCTTAAACACAGCAAAAACCCTGCAATGATTATTGAGACATGCTTTGCGGATGATGAAGACGATGCGATTCTCTATAAAAAGCTGGGAGCAAACAGGATTGCAAAAGCAATCGCAGAAGGGCTTATTAATAAGAACATTTCGGCAGAGGAAAAACCTGAGAAACCATCAAAACCTGTAAGCAAGGAGTTTCAGATACGGACGAATGCAAAAATGGCAGTACGAAAAGGCCCGGGAATGACATATAAAAAGGTGATGAATGCGCCAATTGGAGTCTACACGATCACAGAAACAAGATACAACGGAAAAACTCCATGGGGACGTTTGAAAAGCGGCGCCGGATGGATGAGCATTCACAGTAAATTTTGTAAGAGATTATAGGAAGAGAGCCTCAGAGAAAACCGTTTTTAAAAAAGTGTTTTATTTTTAGCTTATTAATAAATTTGACTATATAGAAAACATATGCTATATTAAATAAAAGAACAACCGCCCACAAGGGGTTGACCTTATAACAAAGAGATAACATAGAATTACCACCTCATTACTCGCCAAAGTTCCGGGGTGGTTTTTCTATGCTTAAAGCACTATTGACAGAACGTAAAAACGAATGTCAGCAATACCAAAATGAACATTCCAAAGGCAATTTAATTAAGCTGATACTTTTGATAAAGAAAAATGCTATCTGTTTTAGCATTGCGGACCTCCGAATTGAGAAATAATGACCTGGGCAATCTTCGGGTTGGTCTGTGTGATTTTTACAGGATATTGTAATCTTTTTTCATAATTCCACATAAGTTAACATCCTCCTTCCTGCCATGGCCATGGCTCATCGATCCATTTCCAACGGTCGACGTCAGAAGCTGCGGTATCCAGAGTCAGGGGGCTATAGCATCTGGCATATTCCCGAAGCGCCTGTACGCGTTGCTTCTTAAATTCTTCAAAATATTCCAGCGCGTCTTTGCTGCATGGGTGTGTGTCCAGAAACAGCTTGGCGTCATCGACGGCAAAGCTTACCACATTGATAAAATCCAACAGCTCTTTGCGGGATAAATTTTTCTCTGTCATCTTAATACACCTCCGGTTCCCATGAACGGCTTGTTCAGTTTTTCGAAAATTGTTCCGCATCGGAATCCTTTTTCAGCTTCCAAAAGAGCGCACCAGTCCTGCCATGGCACGTATGCCATTCCAAGAGGCATACCGCTTAGTTCATCATAATCGGTTTTGTCGTCACAGCAGTGGCTGTGTCCGTGTGCCGGATGTTCTGTGCACATCTGTTCCTGCCGTTGTCTTGCTGGCTGCATACCGGAGCAACCCTGTCTTGCTGGCTGCATACCAGGACAGCCCTGTCTGCCGTACATCATGGAGTCCGGAGAATTATAATGATAATTCGGCATAATTTTTCCTTCTTTCTATTTTATTTGCAATACTATAGTATGAAAGAATTTCCAAATGGTGTCTGTGTGGCGAACTGTCGGTTGACTTTCTTCCATGAGCCGTGCTATACTACAATTGTTAAAAACCAAAAAGGACTTCATTACTGACGGATAAGGTGGGTTACCACAAGGGAATGAAGTTCCGTAATCAGCCGACCGTCTGGGCAGCATCGTTTGAGAATCGATTGCTGTCTTTTTTGTTTTGAAAAAGGCAGGTCATTCGGAGCCAAAGGATGTTACAAAAAATACAGGAGGAACACTGATATGATATTTGAACAATGGGAAGGATTTACAGGAGGAAATTGGCAGGAAACTATCGATGTACGTGATTTTATCCAGAAAAACTATACCCCTTATGATGGGAATGAAGAATTTCTTGCCCCTGCAACGGAGAGGACAAAAAAGTTACTGCATAAGTTTGAAAATCTGTTGGCTTTGGAGAGAGAGTTCGGCGGGGTGTTGGATATAGATACGCATACGGTAACGTCTCTTCTTAATTATAAGCCGGGATACCTTGATAAAGAGGAGGAGATTATTGTAGGGCTTCAGACAGACCGTCCGTTAAAGCGTGGGGTAAATCCCTTCGGCGGACTTCGTATGACAAGAGATGCATGTAAGGCATATGGTTATGAGTTGTCCGACAAGGTGGAGAGTGAATTTCAGTACAGAACTACCCACAACGACGGTGTGTTTCGTGTTTATAATAAGGAAACAAAGGCGGCAAGACATTGCGGACTGATCACAGGACTTCCGGATGCCTATGGAAGAGGCCGTATCATTGGCGATTACAGAAGAGCAGCGCTTTACGGAGTGGATATTCTGATCGAAGAGAAGCAGAAGGATAAAGATCGTATCAGCATGGAAGATATGGATGTGGATCATATTCGTCAGTTGGAGGAGTTGTATCAGCAGATTAATTTCCTCGGTAAGCTAAAAGAGATGGCGCAAATGTATGGATATGACATCAGCAGGCCAGCGTCCAATGCCAGAGAAGCAGTACAGTGGCTCTACTTTGCATACCTTGGCGCTATCAAGGAACAAAACGGAGCAGCTATGAGCCTTGGAAGAACGTCTACATTCTTAGACATTTATTTTGAGAGAGACATAAAACGCGGACTTCTGTCGGAGTCAGAGGCGCAGGAGATCATGGATGATTTTGTGATGAAGCTTCGTATGGCAAGACATCTTCGCACACCGGAATATAATGAACTGTTCGCAGGAGATCCTATGTGGATCACAGAAGCTCTCGGTGGAATCGGAGAGGACGGAAGGAATATGGTCACGAAGAATACATTCCGTATGCTTCATACATTATATAATTTGAAAGCCTCCGCAGAACCGAATCTTACGGTACTCTGGTCACAGAAACTGCCGGAGAATTTTAAGAAATACTGTATAAAGGTGTCTTGCGATACGGATGCGATCCAATACGAAAATGACGATTTGATGCGCCCACAGTTCGGAGATGACTATGGAATCGCCTGCTGTGTGTCTGCGATGAAGATTGGAAAACAGATGCAGTTTTTCGGAGCGAGAGCCAATCTTGCGAAAATGCTTTTGATGGCGTTAAATGGAGGAAAAGATGAGAAGCAAGGAATCCAGGTAGGACCGGAACATGCACCTTACGAGGGAGAATATCTGGAGTACGATAAAGTTATGGAACTTCTTGATATTTATCGTCCGTGGCTTGCGAGAATGTATGCAAATACTATGAACGTCATTCATTATATGCACGATAAATACGCTTATGAAAAAACACAGATGGCGCTTCACGATACAGACGTACATCGATTTATGGCGTTTGGAATTGCAGGGATGAGCGTACTTGCAGATTCTTTATCCGCCATTAAATATGCGAAAGTAAGATGTATCCGTGATGAGGAAACGGGACTCATCAAAGATTATGAGGTGGAGGGAGAGTATCCGGCATACGGAAATGATGATGACAGGGCGGATGATATTGCCCGCCGGCAGGTGAGATTGTTCTACGAAGAACTGAAGAAACAAAAATTATATAAAGATGCAGAGCCTACACTTTCCATTCTTACCATCACGTCCAATGTAGTATATGGTAAAAAGACAGGGGCTACCCCGGATGGAAGAAAGGCCGGAGAACCGTTTGCACCGGGGGCAAATCCGATGCATGGAAGAGATAAGAACGGTGCGCTTGCATCTTTAAATTCGGTGGCAAAATTGTCATATGACTGTTGCAAAGACGGTATTTCCAATACATTTTCCATTGTGCCGCAGGCGGCGGGAAAGACGGAGGAAGAAAGACTGGAGAACCTGACGGCGGTGCTGGACGGTTATTTTGGGCAGATGGCGCATCACCTGAATGTCAATGTGCTGAATCGGGAGCTTTTGATGGATGCTTATGAGAATCCGGAGAAGTATCCGAATCTGACCATTCGTGTATCCGGCTATGCCGTAAACTTTATTAAACTTTCTAAGGAGCAGCAAAAAGAAGTAATCTCAAGGACGTTTCATGACCATATGTAAGGTGTGACAGAAAAACGGCGGGGGTTTCCGACAGAGAAGGGAGCCTTCGCTATTTTTTGGCTTGTTTTTGTTTTCGTATCTGAGTATAATGGATACGATGGGAGTGTAGATTGTATGAAAAAAAATAAAAAAAGGAAAAGTATAAATATTGTTCGGTACTATGACTACAGTCTTGTGGCGCTTTTGATTTTTTTAGTCTGTTTTGGACTTGTCATGTTATACAGTACCAGCTCTTACAGCGCCCTTGAAGATTATGGGGACAGTATGCACTATTTTAAACGGCAGATAGGTTTTTGCTTGGTGGGGCTGGGTGCGATGTATGCGGCATCAAGGTTTGATTATCACCATTATATGAAGGTGGCGAAGTTATTTTATATGTTTTCGCTGTTTTTGGTGGCTCTTGTACGGACGCCTTTGGGAAAGAATGTAAACGGAGCGTCCAGATGGATCCGGCTTCCGTTTGGATTCCAGTTTCAGCCGGCGGAAGTTGTAAAGATCGCGATCATCTTATTTATCCCTCTTTTACTCTGCCGGATGGGAAGAGAGGCGTATTCGCTGCATGGGATCAAAAGAGTGCTTGTCTGGAGTTTATTTGCCGCAGGATGTGTGTTTATTCTGACAGATAACCTGAGTACGGCGATCATTATATTCGGTATTACCTGTATCCTTGTTTTTGTGGTGCATCCAAAGACAGCTCCTTTTGTTGTTTTGGTGACGGGAGGAATGTCCATAATCATTATAGCCGTATTGATCATAGGAAATACGATGGCAACCAGCAAGGACTTCCGGCTTCGTAGAATTATCTCGTGGCTCAACCCGGAGCAGTATGCGGACCAAGGCGCTTATCAGACATTGCAGGGGTTATATGCTATCGGTTCCGGCGGATTTTTCGGAAAAGGTCTGGGAAACAGCGCGCAGAAAATGCTGATCCCGGAAGTGCAGAACGATATGATTCTGTCAGTCATCTGTGAGGAACTGGGTATTTTTGGAGCGATTGTCGTATTGGTACTGTTTGGAATGCTGCTTTACCGTCTGCTCTTTATCGCACAGAATGCACCGGATCTGTATGGTTCACTTGTTGTAAGCGGGATCTTTGCCCACATTGCATTACAGGTCATTTTAAATGTAGGAGTTGTGACGAATACTATACCCAATACGGGAGTGACGCTTCCGTTTATCAGTTATGGAGGTTCGTCAGTTGTATTTTTGATGATAGAGATGGGAATTGCCCTGGGAGTTTCCAGGAAAATTAAATTTGAAGAATAAAAGGCTTCCCTTTCAGATATAGATATGCTATCATAGGATAGTGGATGTAGTATTTGATACTATATTGTGTGGGAATAATTATCACACCGTGATATGCAGATATGAGGGAGGAAGTTATGAATTATAGAATTGTAGTAGACAGTTGCGGAGAATTGACAAAGGAGATGAAGGAGTCAGGAATATATGAGACGGCATCTCTGGAAATTGATGTGGAAGATCACCATATTGTAGATGATGAAACTTTCGATCAGGAGAAGTTTTTGAAGATTGTTGCGGAGTCATCCGAGTGTCCAAAATCCTCCTGTCCTTCTCCTGAGAGATATATGGAAGCTTATTGCTGTGATGCCGAGCGGGTGTATGCCGTGACACTGTCGGCGGAACTGAGCGGTTCTTACAATAGTGCGGTGCTTGGAAAGAATCTGTACCATGAGGAACATGGAGAAAAAGATATTTATGTATTTAATTCCAGATCCGCATCAGTGGGAGAGACTCTGATCGCACTTAAAATCGCAGAATGTGAAGAACAGGGAATGAGTTTCCGGGAGACTGTTGAAACGGTGGAATCTTATATAGAAGGGCAGAATACATATTTTGTGCTGGAAACCTTAGATACATTGAGAAAGAACGGCAGGCTGACAGGAATTAAGGCAGTTATGGCAACTGCACTCAACATCAAACCTGTGATGGGAGCGACTCCTCAGGGAACGATCTGCCAGCTTGGTCAGGCAAGGGGTGTTAAGAAAGCCCTTGTTAAAATGGTAGAGAGCGTAGTTAATGACGTGAAAGATCCCGGCGAGAAGATTCTGGCAATTTCTCATTGCAATTGCCCGGAACGTGCAGAGCAGGTAAAAGAGATGCTTTTGGAAAAAATTGCCTTAAAAGACGTCATTATACTGGACACTGCGGGAATCAGCAGTATGTATGCTTCAGACGGCGGTGTGATTGTTGTTGTATAATCACCGGGACTGTGCTACAATAGTTCTAGTTATTGTACAGAAGGAGTCGAAGATAAGATGAGTCAGGAAAAGGTAGACAGATACAAAGAAGAAAAAGCGAATCGTAAAAAGGCAATGAAGCGGGAAAAAGTCGGCAATGCTATTCGGAAATGCTTGGTAGGAGTTGTGGGGCTTTTGCTAATCGGATGGATCGGATACTCTGCTTATGATACTTATGATTCAGGAAAAGAAAAAGAAGAAGTAGAGATCGATTACGACGCTTTTAACGATCTTCAGAAAGCTCTTGATGAGGCGGCGAAAGAGACAAAGGATAAAAAATAGAACACTGTGTAAAGAAAAAGGACAGAATTATCTGTTCTTTTTTTGTTGGTGCGCCTTGCGGCGCACGTCGCTAATGGGTGAAAGTCCCTAATCCGCCCTA
>CAUWLL010000030.1:0-32176 GCA_963559605.1 uncultured Lachnospiraceae bacterium | reverse complement strand
GCCTGTTTCAAGGCTTTGCAGTATCCTTTTTAATTTTGATGTGTCAAACTCCCGAGTAGAATGCTTGACAGATTTGTTAAAACAGTATAAAATTTAACTGTTGTATATTTACAATGAAAACTTAATAAGGAGGTGCTCCTGTGCCGATGGGAATAGCTATTGCTGTAGCGATAGTGCTTGCCATAGCAGCGGCGGTCATCAGCCATTTTGTTACGGTTTCTAATCTGAAAAAGAATGCGGATTCTAAGATTGGAAATGCAGAGAGTAAAGCCCGTCAGATTATTGACGACGCGGTGAAAACGGCTGAGGCGAAAAAGAAGGAGTCTCTCTTGGAAATTAAAGAAGAGTCTATCAAGAACAAGAATGAACTTGAAAAAGAGACAAAGGAACGCAGAGCAGAGTTACAAAGATATGAAAAACGTGTTCTTTCCAAGGAAGAGACTTTAGACAAAAAGTCCGAAGCTATCGAAAAGCGCGAAGCAGGATTTGCAGCAAAAGAAGAACAGCTCAGACAGCGTGAAGCAAAAGTGGATGAGCTGAGCAAGCAAAGAGTACAGGAACTAGAAAGAATCTCAGGACTTACCTCCGAACAAGCAAAAGAATATTTATTGAAAACTGTTGAAGACGATGTGAAACATGATACTGCCAAGATGATCAAAGAGCTGGAAGCACAGGCAAAAGAAGAGGCAGATAAGAAAGCGAGGGAGTGTGTTGTTACAGCCATTCAGCGCTGCGCTGCCGATCATGTTGCGGAGACGACGATTTCCGTTGTACAGCTTCCAAGTGATGAGATGAAGGGCAGAATTATTGGTAGAGAAGGACGTAATATCCGTACACTGGAAACAATGACAGGTGTTGAACTCATTATTGACGATACACCGGAAGCCGTTGTATTATCCGGTTTTGATCCAATAAGAAGAGAAGTAGCCAGAATTGCGCTTGAAAAATTAATTGTTGACGGACGTATTCATCCGGCGAGAATTGAGGAAATGGTAGAAAAAGCGCAAAAAGAAGTAGAGGCTATGATACGTGAGGAAGGAGAGGCTGCCGCTCTTGAAGTGGGCGTTCACGGCATTCATCCAGAACTTATCAAACTTCTCGGACGTATGAAATTCCGTACAAGCTACGGTCAGAATGCCTTAAAGCATTCTATGGAAGTGGCTCAGTTGGCAGGGCTTCTTGCCGGAGAGATCGGTCTCGATGTGAGAGTGGCAAAAAGAGCCGGACTTCTGCATGATGTCGGCAAATCGATCGACCATGATGTGGAAGGTTCTCATATTCAGATTGGTGTAGATCTTTGTAGAAAATACAAAGAGTCTGCTACGGTTATTAATGCAGTGGAAGCGCATCACGGCGATGTAGAGCCGGAAACATTGATTGCATGTGTGGTTCAGGCGGCAGATACGATTTCTGCGGCAAGACCGGGTGCAAGAAGAGAAACATTGGAAACATATACAAACAGGTTAAAACAGTTAGAAGATATCACCAACCAGTTCAAGGGTGTTGATAAATCTTTTGCAATTCAAGCAGGTAGAGAGATTCGTGTAATGGTAGTTCCAGAACAGGTATCTGATGCAGATATGGTATTGATGGCAAGGGATATTGCGAAGCAGATTGAGTTCGAGCTTGAGTATCCCGGACAGATTAAAGTCAATGTCATTCGTGAATCACGAGTAACAGACTATGCCAAGTAGAAGATAAATGTAAGATAGAACCGGTATCAACGCCGGTTCTATTTTTTATACGCGGACATATAATAGAGTATCTTGACATGAGGAGGCTGTCCGTGAAAATACAGGAGAACAAAAAATATTTACTGTTACTTTATATGATTGGATTTATGGCAGGGATCTTATTCGCCAATCTTATATCGAAAGACTATATTGCAAGTATGGGGATTTTTCATGATTTCTTTCTGCAGCAATACGCGCAGGCGGAAATTGACACAGGTTCCTTTTTTTGGTATCTATTGCAGATTCGGACCGGCCCGGTTTTATTGCTTGGAATCGCAGGCTGCAGCCGTTTTAAGAAGGCTGTGGCAGTGTTCTTTTTGGCATGGACGGGCCTACTAAGTGGAATGATCATGACTGCGGCGGTGTTACAGATGGGGATGAAAGGGATTCTTTTGTGTCTGGTCGGGGTCTGTCCGCATTTTCTGTTTTATATTGCCGGGTATGCTATATTATTGTGGTACTTATTCAGTTATCCAAAGAACAGATGGAATCTGACAAAGACCGTGTGTACGGCGCTTTTTATGGCAGTGGGGATACTGCTGGAATGCTATGTGAATCCTGTCCTTGTGAAATTATTTATCGGTGTATTATGAAAGAGCTCCCGAAATCGCTGTAAGCAAAATGCTTGCAGCGATTTTTAAAGGAACGGAGAGTACCAGACTTCTTGTTTGGAAATATAGTATTTCAAGTAGAAAAAGCAGAAGAAAAATACACTGAGCTGGCTTGCGAGAAGTCCCCATAAGTATCCGGCAATACCAAACGCAGGAATTAAGAAAAATACACCGGCGATCCGTATGCCAAGACTTGCCGCGTTGATTAGAAAAGAGAGATTGGTTTTTCCGATGCCGTTGATGGTACTGAGCAGCGTGTTGTTGGTATACAAAAACGGACACATCCATGCCAGGGTTTCGATAAAATCACCTGCTGTCGGGCTGTGGAACAGAGTTGTTCCCATCCAGTTTCCAAGGGTGAGCAGTAAGATGCAGCAAACACTTCCAAGAAGAATACAAGACCATGTGACCTTACGAACCAGTTCGGTAAGTTTTTTGTGGTCCTTCATGGTCTGTATTTCTGCCACAGTGGGAAGAAGCATGGTGGAGACGGAATTGGTGATGGCAGAAGGGAATAAAATGCAGGGAAGCGCCATTCCCGTCAACACACCATAGGTACTGACGGATTCCTTTATGGTCATGCCGTAAAGCTGAAGCCTGAGGGGGATGGATACAGCCTCGATGCTTTGCAGGATATTTAACATCACACGGCTCCCGGTCAAGGGCAGAGACAGAAAGAGAAGTTCCTTTATGTGTCCGGCGCAGTTGTGCAGGAAGGAGGGGAGCGCTGCTCTTTCTTTTGTTTTTATGCGCACAGAACGGCAGCAAAAGACGGAAGAGGCAGCTTCCCCCGCCACAAGACCTGCGACTGCAATGGAGATGTGAAAGGAAATTCCGTGACGAAGTCCGTACATATAAAGGAGGCACACGCTTGCAATTCGTATAAACTGTTCGATCAAATGGGAGACAGCCGGGATCCTGGTTTGTTTCTGTCCGAAATAAAATCCACAGATACAGCTATGTACTGCGGCAAAAGGAAACAGATAAGATAAAATCACAAGAAGAGGCGCACACCTTGTGTCGTGTAAAAAGCGAAGGGCAATGACATCGGCATATTTTTGTAAAAACAGCGTTACGGCAAAGGAAGCGGATATGGTAAGCAGCATAGCGGCATTCAGAAGTTCCCGCGCTTCCTTTTTTTGCCCTTTTGTCATACATCTGGCAACGCTTCGTGACAGGGCAAGTTCAACGCCTGCGCAAGTGAGAGAAAATCCCAGGGCGTAGATAGGGAAAATGAGCTGGTACAGTCCGACGCCCTCCTCTCCGAAGGTATGGCTTAGGAAGATCCGGTAGAAAAAACCCATGAACCTTGTGGTGAATCCGGTGAGGGTTAATATAAATGTGCCTTTTAGAATCGTGCGTTTTCGTGACATGACACACTCCTTAGAGATATTATTTACAATATATTCAGGCGGGGCACTTGACAGAACGAAAAAGCGGTGCTATTCTACAAATGTAAATCCTAGTAAAATAGTGGGAATTAAAAAGAAGGTGAAAATATGAAACTTTCTACCAAGGGAAGATACGGACTTCGTGCCATGATCGATCTTGCTAGATACAGTGAGGAAGAGCCGGTGTCTATCAGCAATATTGCCGCAAGGCAGGGAATATCCGAACGGTATCTGGAGCAGCTTGTGGCTTTGATGAAAAAAGCAGGGTTAGTCAAAAGTATACGCGGTGCATCCGGAGGGTACGTGCTGGCGAAAAGCGCCGGGGAGATTTCTGTCGGGGATGTATTAAGATCTCTGGAAGGGAGCCTGGAACCGGTGAAATGCGCGGCGTTTTATTCGGATAACGGCTGTATGTCGGCAGGCGGCTGTGTGACCAAATACGTGTGGCAGAAGATCAACGACAGTATTAACGAGACGGTGGATCATATGATGCTGGATGAACTGGTACGAGAAAGTAAAAAGTTAAATCCATGCGGCGAGCCTGAAGTGCAGGAATGCGAAGCATAGGTTTGGAATTGTTAGAAACGGAGGATTCATTTATGGATAAATTTTTATATTTAGATAATGCAGCAACGACAAAAACAGCGCCGGAGGTTGTGGAGGCAATGCTTCCGTATTTTACGGAGCATTTTGGAAATCCGTCCAGCGTATACAGCTTTGCCGCGGGCAACAAAGAGGCGGTGAGCGTACAAAGAGATATAATTGCGGAAACTCTCGGAGCAAAGAGTAACGAGATATACTTTACTGCCGGAGGCTCAGAGGCGGATAACTGGGCGCTGAAAGCTACCGCCGAGGCTTATCGGGAGAAAGGGAAGCACATTATTACAACAAAGATCGAGCATCATGCCATCCTTCACACAGCAGAATATTTGGAGAGGCAAGGCTTTGAGGTGACCTATCTGGATGTGGATGAGGATGGAAAGGTAAGACTGGAGGATTTGAAAAATGCCATTCGTCCGGATACCATTCTTATCTCTGTGATGTTTGCCAATAATGAAATCGGTGTGATCGAACCAATCCGGGAGATCGGAGCCATTGCCAGAGAACACGGCATCTTATTCCATACAGATGCGGTACAGGCGTATGGACAGCTTCCAATCGATGTAGACGCATGCAATATTGACATGCTGAGCGCCAGCGGACATAAGCTAAACGGACCGAAGGGGATCGGTTTCCTTTATATCCGTAAAGGGGTAAAGATCCGTTCCTTTATCCATGGCGGAGGGCAGGAGAGAAAACGCCGCGCCGGAACAGAAAATGTACCGGGGATCATTGGTATGGGGGCGGCTGCGAAACGTGCGGCGGATACGAGAGAGGCGAGAGTGAAGATCGAGACCGAAGTCAGAGACTATCTGATCGAGCGTGTGTTGGCCGAGATTCCATATACAAGATTAAACGGACACAGAACGGACAGGCTTCCGAATAATGCGAATTTCAGTTTTCGCTTTATAGAGGGCGAATCTTTGCTGATCATGCTGGATAATAAAGGAATCTGTGCATCCAGTGGCTCGGCATGTACGTCCGGTTCCCTGGATCCGTCACATGTACTTCTTGCCATCGGACTTCCTCACGAGATTGCCCATGGTTCGCTGAGACTTACCATCAATGAGGAGATCACGAAAGAAGACATTGATTACGTGGTGGAGAATTTGAAACAGATTGTGGAAAGACTGAGAAGCATGTCTCCGCTTTATGAAGATTTTGTAAAGAAGCAGAAATAGTGTAGGAAAACAGTGTTTTACGATATAGAAGGAAAAAGAAGAGGAGAAGACAAGTTATGTATTCAGAAAAAGTAATGGATCATTTTGAGCATCCGAGAAATGTAGGTGAGATTGAAAATGCCAGCGGCGTAGGAACGGTAGGCAATGCGAAATGTGGAGATATTATGAGGATTTACCTGGATATTGACGACCATCAGGTGATCCAGGATGTGAAATTCAAAACCTTTGGCTGTGGAGCTGCGGTAGCAACAAGCAGTATGGCAACAGAGCTTGTGAAAGGCAAAACCATTCAGGAGGCTATGCAGGTGACCAATAAGGCGGTGATGGAAGCGTTAGACGGACTTCCTCCGGTAAAAGTACATTGTTCTTTGCTGGCAGAAGAGGCGATCCATGCGGCGCTTTGGGACTATGCCGAGAAACATGATATTAAAATCGAAGGACTGGAAAAACCAAAGTCCGACATTCATGAGGATGAAGAAGAGGACGAAGAATATTAGGAGAGTCTGATGGAAAAGAAAAAAGTAGTAGTCGGCATGTCCGGCGGCGTAGATTCTTCTGTGGCGGCATGGCTTTTGAAAGAACAAGGTTATGATGTGATCGGCGTCACCATGCAGATCTGGCAGGAGGAAGAGGAGATCATTCAGGAGGAAAACGGGGGCTGCTGCGGCCTTAGCGCAGTGGAAGATGCAAGGCGGGTGGCGGCATCCCTTGGGATTCCTTATTATGTGATGAATTTTCGGAAAGAGTTTAAAGAAAATGTCATTGATTATTTTGTCCGGGAATATTTAAATGGAAGAACCCCGAACCCGTGTATTGCGTGTAATCGATATGTGAAATGGGAGTCACTGCTGACAAGAAGCCTTGAAATTGGTGCAGATTATATTGCCACCGGACACTATGCCAGAATCGATAAACTTCCCAATGGCAGGTATTCTCTAAAAACATCGGCAACGGGGGCGAAGGATCAGACCTACGCTCTTTATAACCTGACACAGGAACAGCTGCATAAAACATTGA
Organism: uncultured Lachnospiraceae bacterium; assembly: GCA_963559605.1. Lineage (GTDB taxonomy): Bacteria > Bacillota > Clostridia > Lachnospirales > Lachnospiraceae > Dorea_D. Next base: position 25,643 of record CAUWLL010000030.1, on the reverse strand, counting down.
TGCCGGTGGGAGAATATACGAAAGAGGAGATCCGCCGGATGGCAGAGAACATCGGGCTTCGCGTGGCGGATAAGCCGGACAGCCAGGATATTTGTTTTGTACCCGACGGTGATTATGCATCTTTTATCGAAGAAACGACAGGAAAAGAAACAGAGCCGGGGAATTTTATCATGTCTGACGGAACGATAGTAGGACAGCACAAAGGTATCATCCACTACACCGTAGGACAGCGGAAAGGACTGGGGCTTTCCCTCGGACACCCGGTGTTTGTCTTGGAGATCCGCCCGGACACCAATGAGGTGGTGGTAGGAAGCAATGAAGAGTCTATGTCCAGATATGTGCGGGCGAACGCTGTAAACTTCATGGGAGTGGAGGATCTAAAAGAGCCTGTGAGAGTGTGGGCAAAGATCCGATATAATCATAAGGGGGCATGGTGTACGGTGGAAAAGACAAAAGAGGATGAAATACTCTGCACATTTGAAGAACCACAAAGAGCCATCACTCCGGGGCAGGCAGTTGTATTGTATGACGGAGAATATGTTCTCGGCGGCGGGACGATTATAGGAGATGAGTAAAAATGATGAGAGCAGACGTGCATATGCATTCTAATTTTTCCCACGATTCGGAGTTTACTCCGGAGCAGATGATTTTAGGCGCCATTGAAAAAAAACTGGAAGTTATCTGTTTTACAGATCATTTTGACAAAGACAATGTGGCGTGGGGGGACGAGGACGTTTTTGAACCGGAGGAATATTTCCGTGTGCTTCCTCCATTGAGAGAAAAATACAAAGACCGGATCACAGTACGGATCGGTGTGGAAATCGGACTTCAGCCTCACTTAAATGAGGAATACCGTGCATTTACAAAAGCCTATCCTTTTGACTTTGTCATTGGTTCGGTACATTCCGCAGGGGGATATGACATTGCCCACGGCGAACTGTTTGAGGGACGTTCAGACGAAGAAGTATACCGGCTGATCCTGGAAGAGATGCTGGAGGACGTCAGGGTAACGGAAGATTTTGACGTGCTTGGACATCTGGACTATATGACGAGATACGGAAGAGAGAAAGAAAAAGCATACTCGTATCAGAAATTTGCAGGCATCATAGATGAGATTTTAAAAACACTGATGGAAAAAGGGAAAGGGATCGAGCTGAATATGGCAGGGATAAAGTATGGACTGCCTTTTGCCCACCCACACCCGGATGTATTAAAACGGTATCGGGAGCTTGGAGGAGAGATTATCACAGTAGGTTCCGACGGGCACAGACCGGAGCATCTCGCCTATGAATTCCAGAAGGCGACAGAACTTCTGACAGCCTGTGGATTCAAATATTATACAGAATTTTCCGGGCGGAGACCGGTTTTTAAGCAACTTATATAAAAATGGAAAAGGTACTTGAATTTTTGTACGAGATTTAGTACAATAATTCCAGTTGATGATTTCTTAACAATGTTAAGGAGTTCATTATAAAGGACTGTGTAATCAGTTAATATCAAACTTTTAGGAGGAATTAATCATGGCAGTAAAAGTAGCGATTAATGGATTTGGACGTATTGGACGTCTTGCATTCAGACAGATGTTTGGAGCAGAGGGGTATGAAGTAGTTGCGATTAACGACTTAACATCTCCAAAAATGCTTGCTCACTTATTAAAGTATGATTCTTCTCAGGGAAGATATGCTTTATGCGACAAAGTAGAGGCAACAGAGGACTCTATCATCGTTGACGGAAAAGAGATCAAAATTTATGCAAAGGCTAACGCTGAGGAGCTTCCTTGGGGAGAGATCGGCGTAGACGTTGTTCTTGAGTGTACAGGATTCTATACATCCAAAGAGAAAGCATCTGCTCATATTAAAGCAGGAGCTAGAAAAGTTGTTATTTCTGCACCGGCAGGAAACGACCTTCCTACAATCGTTTACAATGTTAACCATACAGAACTGAAACCGGAAGATACAGTTATTTCTGCAGCTTCTTGTACAACAAACTGTTTAGCACCTATGGCAAAAGCTCTGAATGACCTTGCTGCGATCAAATCTGGTATCATGCAGACGATCCACGCTTATACAGGAGATCAGATGACTCTTGACGGACCACAGAGAAAAGGCGATTTAAGAAGATCCCGTGCTGCGGCAGTGAATATCGTTCCAAACAGCACAGGTGCTGCAAAAGCTATCGGACTTGTTATTCCAGAGCTTAACGGCAAGCTGATCGGTGCAGCTCAGCGTGTTCCGACTCCAACAGGTTCTACAACAATCCTTACAGCAGTAGTTGAAGGAAATGTAACAGTTGACGAAGTAAATGCAGCTATGAAAGCAGCAGCAACAGAGTCCTTCGGATACAATACAGACGAAATCGTGTCCAGCGACGTGATCGGTATGAGATACGGTTCTCTGTTCGATGCTACACAGACAATGGTACTTCCATTAGACAACGGAACAACACAGGTTCAGGTTGTATCTTGGTATGACAATGAGAACTCTTACACAAGCCAGATGGTAAGAACAATCAAATACTTCTCTGAGTTAGCATAATTTCGAAGAACTACATTCTGATTAACAAGACTCAAAAAGGGTCCGGTCTTTAGGACCGGACCTTTTTATTATGAAAAGGAGGCATTTTGACTATGCTCAATAAAAAATCTGTGGATGATATTAACGTAAAAGGAAAAAGAGTGCTGGTAAGATGTGACTTTAATGTTCCGCTTATCGACGGAAAGATTACAGACGAGAACCGTCTTGTGGCAGCGCTTCCTACCATTAAAAAATTAATCGCTGACGGCGGAAAGGTTATTCTTTGTTCTCATCTTGGAAAGCCAAAGGGAGAGCCGAAGCCGGAGATGTCTTTAGCTCCTGTGGCTGCACGTTTAACAGAGCTTCTCGGACAGGAAGTAAAATTTGCCGCTGATGCAGTAGTCGTAGGTGAGAATGCCAAAGCGGCAGTTGCGGCTATGAACGACGGAGATGTTGTTCTTCTTGAAAATACACGTTATAGAGCAGAAGAGACAAAGAATGGCGAAGCATTCAGCAAAGAGCTTGCATCTCTCTGTGATATTTTTGTAAATGATGCGTTCGGTACAGCACATCGTGCACACTGCTCAAACGTAGGTGTGACACAGTTTGTAGATACAGCAGTCGTTGGATACTTAATGCAGAAAGAGATTGATTTCCTCGGAAATGCAGTAAACAACCCGGAGAGACCGTTCGTGGCAATCCTCGGCGGAGCTAAAGTTTCCAGCAAGATTTCTGTCATCGAGAACCTGCTTGACAAAGTGGATACTCTGATTATCGGCGGTGGAATGTCTTACACATTCTCCAAAGCACTTGGTGGAAAAATCGGACTTTCTCTCTGTGAGGATGATTATCTTCAGTATGCTCTTGATATGCTGAAAAAAGCAGAAGAAAAAGGCGTAAAATTATTACTTCCTGTAGACAACGTGATCGGAGACGATTTCTCTAACGATGCCAATACACAGGTAGTACAAAGAGGAGAAATCCCGGACGGATGGGAAGGTATGGACATCGGACCTGAGACAGAGAAGATTTTCTGTGAGGCAGTTGCAGATGCAAAAACCGTTGTATGGAACGGACCGATGGGATGTTTCGAGATGCCGAAATTCGCGCACGGTACAGAGGCGGTTGCAAAGGCGCTTGCGGATACGGATGCAACAACGATCATCGGCGGCGGCGATTCTGCGGCGGCAGTAAACCAGCTCGGATACGGCGATAAGATGACACACATTTCTACCGGCGGCGGCGCTTCTCTGGAATTCTTAGAAGGAAAGGAATTGCCGGGAGTAGCGGCAGCTAATAACCGATAAGCAAAAAGCTTGGTGAGGTATTATCAAGTTTCGCAAGGTGAACATACTATCTATGATGTAAGGAGACGAGTAAAATGGCAAGAAGAAAAATTGTAGCGGGAAACTGGAAAATGAATAAAACTCCAAGTGAAGCAGTTGCTTTGGTTGAGGAGTTAAAACCATTAGTAGCAAGCGAGGACGTGGATGTAGTATTTTGTGTACCTGCAATCGATATTATCCCGGTTGTGGAGGCTTGTAAAGGAAGCAACATCAAAGTTGGCGCTGAGAATATGTATTTTGAGGAGAGCGGGGCATATACAGGAGAGATTTCTCCGGCAATGCTTACAGATGCAGGTGTAGAATATGTAGTTCTCGGACACTCTGAGAGAAGAGAGTATTTCGCAGAGACAAATGAGACTGTAAATAAGAAAGTCCTCAAAGCTTTTGAGCATGGGATCACACCGATCATGTGCTGCGGTGAGACTCTGGAACAGAGAGAGCAGGGCGTGACTATGGATTTCATCCGTCAGCAAGTGAAAGTCGGATTCCAGAATGTAACGGCAGATCAGGCAAAGACAGCAGTGATCGCTTATGAGCCAATCTGGGCAATCGGAACAGGAAAAACAGCTACCACAGAGCAGGCAGAAGAGGTTTGTGCCGGTATCCGTGCTTGTATCGCTGAGATCTATGATGATGCCACAGCAGAAGCTATCCGTATCCAGTACGGCGGTTCTGTAAATGCAGGAAACGCGGCAGAGTTATTCGCGCAGGCTGACATTGACGGAGGTCTTGTCGGAGGCGCTTCTCTGAAAGCAGATTTTGGAAAGATCGTAAATTATAAATAAGTTTTTCTTGCTGCTCTGACTGTTATATAACCATTCTGATTGTTATATAGTAGTTGGAGTGGCTTTTTGTTGTCAGATAGGATTGCTGTGTAAAGGATACAGTAATGAGATTTGGAGCTTGCTATGAGATATATGGAAATACCGATTCAGACAGAAAACTCTGAATCTTATGCGAGATTAGAAACCTATATTTTGGACACACCTGTGGAAAAAATTGCAATAAAAAAACGCCCTGTGGTTGTCATCTGTCCCGGGGGAGGGTATGAAAAGCTGAGCTTCCGGGAGGGCGAACCGATTGCCGTGCATTTTTTGAATCAAGGCTATCATGCCTGTGTGCTTCGTTATTCCGTAGCTCCGGCAAGATTTCCGACGGCGCTTTTGGAATTGGGCACGGTGATGAAACTGCTCCATGAACACGCGGAAGAGTGGGGGATAGATACGGACAAGATCGTGTTATCCGGCTTTTCGGCGGGCGCGCATCTTGCGGCGTCCTTGGGAGTATTTTATGAAAAACAATGGCTCTTGGAGAAACTGGAAACGACTTTCCGGGTATTAAAGCCCATGGGAATGGTACTCAGTTATCCGGTGATTTCTTCCGAGGATGGGATCGGACATCTTGCCAGCTTCCGAAATCTTCTGGGGGACAGGTTTGAAGAGTTAAGAGAAAAATTGTCCATAGAAAAGCAGGTAAACGGTCATACACCGCCTGTATTTTTGTGGCATACATTGGAGGATCGGACGGTACCTGTAGAAAATTCTTTTGTACTGGTATCGGCGCTGAAAAAAGCCGGAGTATCGGCAGAACTTCATGTATTTCCGAAAGGAGAGCATGGAATGAGCCTGGCGTCGGAATCTGTCCGGCGTACAGACGGCACAGGAGTTCAGGCAGAATGTCAGAAGTGGATAGAACTGGCGGACATCTGGCTGAAAAAATTATTTGAGAAATAAAAAGGAGAAAAGACAATGAGTAAAAAACCAACCGTATTAATGATTTTAGATGGTTATGGATTAAATGAGAATACTACCGGAAATGCTGTGGCAGAGGGTAAGACTCCGGTTATGGATAAATTGATGGCAGAGTATCCGTTCGTGCATGGAAACGCAAGCGGAATGGCAGTAGGGCTCCCGGACGGTCAGATGGGGAACTCGGAAGTGGGGCATTTGAATATGGGTGCGGGACGTATCGTATACCAAGACCTTACAAAGATCACAAAGTCTATTCAGGACGGAGATTTCTTTGAAAATAAGGCGCTTCTTGCAGCTTGTGAAAATGTAAAGAAAAATGACAGTGCACTGCACCTGTACGGACTTGTGTCCGACGGAGGCGTTCACAGCCACAATTCACACATTTACGGACTGTTAGAGCTTGCAAAGAGACAGGGCATCGAAAAGGTGTATGTACATTGCTTCTTAGACGGTCGTGATACACCTCCGGCTTCGGGAAAAGAATATGTGGAACAATTAGAAGAAAAAATGAAAGAGATCGGTGTCGGACAGGTTGCCTCTGTCATCGGACGTTATTATGTCATGGACAGAGATAACCGCTGGGAGCGTGTAGAGAAAGCTTACCGCGCATTAGTGTTCGGTGAGGGAGAGAAAGCCGAGAGTGCTCCTGCGGGAATCCAGGCTTCTTATGATAAGGACGTGACAGATGAATTTGTACTTCCTACGGTTGTGATGAAGGACGGCGCTCCGGTGGCAACGATCAAAGATAACGATTCTATCATCTTCTTTAACTTCCGCCCGGACCGTGCAAGAGAGATTACAAGAGCTTTCTGTGACGATGGATTCACAGGATTCGACCGGGGAGACAGAGTAAAGACGACTTACGTATGCTTTACAGAATATGATGTGACGATTCCAAATAAACAGGTTGCATTTGTGAAAGAAGAGATTACCAATACATTTGGAGAGTATCTTGCCGCAAACGGATTAAAACAGGCGCGTATCGCCGAGACAGAGAAATACGCACACGTAACTTTCTTTTTCAACGGCGGTGTGGAAGAACCAAACGAGGGAGAGGAGAGAATCCTTGTAAATTCTCCGAAGGTTGCGACTTACGATTTAAAACCGGAGATGAGCGCGTATGAGGTTTGTGATAAATTAGTAGAAGCTATCAAATCCGAAAGCTATGATGTGATCATCATTAATTTTGCCAACCCGGATATGGTAGGACATACGGGCGTGGAGAACGCGGCGGTCAAAGCGATCGAGGCGGTAGACGAATGTGTCGGAAAAGCGGTGGAGGCTGTCAAAGAAGTAGATGGCCAGATGTTCGTGTGTGCAGATCATGGAAACGCAGAGCAGCTTATCGACGAGGAGACTGGAGAGCCGTTTACTGCACATACGACCAATCCGGTGCCGTTTATCTTAGTAAACGCCGACCCTTCTTATAAATTAAGAGAAGGAGGATGTCTGGCGGATATTGCGCCGACGCTCATTGACCTGATGGGTATGGAGCAGCCAAAAGAAATGACAGGAAAGAGCTTACTTGTGAAATAAATGCCAGGAGGTGTTGGTTATGAAGCAATTGTGTAAGCACATAACTTTATTTGCAATGACATGTGTGCTGATGGTTTCTATGCTGTTTTCTGTCCCGTTGGACGCGGAAGCAAAAAGTGTGAAGCCGTCGGTATCGGGAAAAAGTACCATCACCAAAGGAAAGAAGGCACAGTTTACTGTAAAGTACAAAGGAAAAAGAATATCTGCCAAATCCTGTAAGTGGTATTCCACGAAAAAGAGTGTAGCTACAGTAAGCAAGAGCGGAAAAGTGACGGGGAAGAAGGCAGGAACTACTTATATATATGTAAAATATAAGGGAAAGAAATCTGCCAAGAAAAAAGTGGTTGTGAAAAAAACAGCAGTACGCCCGTCCATATCCGGAAGCAGCGCTATTGTCAAAGGGAAAAATGCACAGTTTACTGTAAAGTACAGAGGGAAAAGGGTATCCGCTAAATCCTGCAAGTGGTATTCTACAAAAAAGAGCGTAGCCAAAGTGGGGAAAACCGGACGCGTGTATGCGAAAAAAGCCGGAACCACATACATCTATGCGAAATATAAAGGAAAGACATCTGCCAAGAAAAAAGTAACTGTAAAGAATCCGGCATGTATCAAGGAATCGGATCATAAATGGGTAAAACAATTTAGCATGGGTACCAACACTTATATAACTGTTGTGAAGCGGGCGAAAGTGTACAATATCTGTAATTCCTGCGGACTTCTTATGGATCCTAACAGCGATGAGACAGAGACACATTTTAACAGCTATAGCACTTACCACTACGGACCGGAGATTTACAGACAGGATGTAGATACCGTTACTACCTATAACTGTTCGAACTGTGGGAAGACTAAGCGTGTGGAAAAGACAGAGCTGGGAGAAGAACGCTTAGCAGTTTTTGACATAGAGACTTGGGCAGGAAAGAAGTTTGATCCGGAAGCCTGTGCCTATGTAAGTTGTCCAAGGTGTCGTACAGAGTGGAGTACGGTTGCATGGGAGAAGAATAACGGAGTATGTCCTTGGTGTAAGAAAGAGTATCCTGATTGGAAAGACCATATTGAACACGCCTGGGATCAAGGATTGGTATATCGGAACTGGGACAAGAACGGAAGAGAGATGCGATATAATCCCGACAAGAAAAAATGGGAATACACAGCGTCTTGAACAGAAAACTAAACCGTGACGCCATCAAATATATAGCTGTCGCAGCTATGACGTGCAATCATTTTGCACATATATTTCTACAGCCGGACACACTGGTGTATGAAGTACTTGTAGATATTGGCTACTTTACGGCAGTGACCATGTGTTATTTTCTGGTGGAGGGGTATTATTATACCCATGATAAGAACAAATACGGTCGGCGATTGCTGATTTTCGGAATCCTTTCGCAAATTCCATATACGCTGGCGCTTTCCTTCTGGCAATGGAATATGCTCTTTACTCTTTATATCTGCTTTTGGATCTTGCAGGTGTTGAACAGTAAACGCAGTGAAAATGAGAAACATATTCTGGTGTTTGTATTGAGTGCAGTGACCGTTTTTTCAGACTGGGCGCTATTGGCGCCGTTGTTTACAATTCTGTTTGCTGGGAGCAGTGGAGAGAAGAGAAAGACAGGAAAAGCATTTCTTATTTCGGCAGTGATTTATGGAGGAATGAATCTGTCCGTTTTTTTGCCGGTGTATCCGGTGGGAGAAGCGGTTTTGCGGGCAGTTTGTTCCTGTGCGGGAATCCTTGTGTCAGGCATAGTGATCACCTGCTTCTATAGCGGACGGCAGGCTGTCAGAGGACGAAGGTTTTCAAAATGGTTTTTCTATATTTACTATCCGGCACATTTGTTGGCGTTTTGGATAATAAAAGTGACATTGTTGTAAGCGTTACAGATGGTAATGGAAAGGTTAGAATAGGAGGAGATGATGTGATGGACTACGAAGGCCAGATTTGTCGTGCCCCCATGGAACGAGCTTCTTTCATGCTTCCGGTGATGGTGGGATGTTCCTATAACCGCTGTAAATTCTGTAATCTGTTCCGGCATTTGACTTATCGTGAACTTCCGTTGAAAGACATAGAAGCAGAACTTCGGCGTGTGAAAGATGCAGGAGGCAGTCCAAAGAAAATATTTCTGGGAGATGGCAATGCGTTTGGGCTGAAAACAGAGCGGTTATTTGAAATTCTGGAGCTGATCCATACGTATTTTCCGGCGTGTCATTGTATCAATATGGACGCTACTGTGACCAGTGTGTTAAAGAAATCAGATGCGGAACTTTTGCGTTTTTATGAACAGGGGGTACGTCATCTGTATCTGGGAATTGAAAGCGGTCTTGACGATGTGCTTGCCTTTATGGAGAAAGACCATGATCTTGCCGAGGCTTATGATGCGATAGAACGGATCCACAGGGCAGGACTTATTTATGATGCCCATATCATGACGGGAGTTGCGGGCAAAGGAAGAGGCGAAGAAAATGCCCGGGCGTTAGCGGAGTTTTTGAATCGGACGAAACCGGCGCATGTGGTGAATTTTTCTATGTTTCTTCATGAGGAAGTCCCTTTATATCATCATATCGAGGATGGGAGTTATATTCCTGCAACGGAGCTGGAAAGTCTGAAGGAGGAGCGGCTTCTTCTTGAACTTTTAAAGGGAGACATGTTGTATGACGGTTTCCATGATTATATTGAAGTACGTACAAGAGGAAAGGTTTCTCGGGATAAAGAGAAAATGTTGGAAAAACTGGATAAGGCGATCGCAGAATATGAGGGAAAACCTCCGGTTTACGCCTATGTGAGAGGTGAGTGTCCGGCGCTTTTTAAATGTGACGGAGAGGAAAAGCTGTGGGATTTTTCCAGGGGAAAGAAATAAGCAGGAGGAGTTGTGATAGGATTCACAACTCCTCCTGTTTTTCATATGGATCGTGCTAATCTTACAGAGATGCTTCCAGATTTTTATTTGCCGTAGACAGCATCAGTTTAATACGGTTTAACTGGTTTACTTCGCTGGCGCCCGGATCGAAGTCGATGGCGACAATATTAGACTGCGGATACAGCCTGCGAAGTTCCTTGATAACGCCTTTTCCGACCACATGGTTTGGCAGGCAGGCAAAAGGCTGGGTACATACGATATTCGGTGCGCCGCTGTGGATAAGCTCTAACATCTCACCTGTTAAGAACCATCCCTCTCCGGTCTGGTTGCCAAGGGATACAATCTCGTCGGCCATTTTGCCAAGGTGCTGGATCTTTGCCGGAGGATCAAAATGTCTGCTCTGTGCAAATGCTTTTGTGGCTGGAGAGCGTAGCCATTCTAATACCCGGATTCCGATGTTTGCAATCGTGGCTTTGGACTTTTTAAATCCTAATTTCTCAACTTTAAAATTCTGGTTGTAGAAGCAGTAGAGGAGGAAGTCCAGAAGATCTGGAACAACTGCCTCCGCGCCCTCACTTTCCAACAGTTCTACCAGATAGTTGTTGGCTGCCGGAAGGAATTTTACAAGAATCTCTCCCACAACGCCGACGCGTGGTTTTTTCACGTCTGTCAGTTCAATATTACGGTCAAAGTCCGCGATGATGTCCCGGCAGAGCTGTTTGAATTTCCGTCTGGATGTATGTTTGGAAGAAAGAAAATCCACACATACTTTCTGCCATTTTTCGTGCATGGCGTTTACAGAGCCTTTGACAGCCTCGTAAGGACGCAAGCGGTAAACACATTTCATAAAAATGTCTCCGAACACAATTGCGTACATGGAGCGGATAACAAGAGACGGTGTCAATTTGAATCCCGGATTCCCCTCCAGTCCGCTTAAATTCACTGAGATGACCGGAATATGAGAATATCCGGCTTTTTTCAGCGCTCTTCGGATGAATCCAATGTAGTTTGATGCGCGGCATCCGCCTCCAGTCTGGGTAATGACAACAGCAATCTTATCCGTGTCGTATTTGCCCGAGAGAATGGCCTCCATAATCTGACCGACGACCATAAGAGACGGATAGCAGGCATCGTTATTTACGTATTTCAGTCCCACATCTACCGAGCGTTTATTGTCATTTGACAGTATTTCAAGCTTATAGCCCTCGGAACGAAATGCCGGCTCTAAAAATGCAAAATGCATAGGTGACATCTGCGGACAGAGAATGGTGTAGTCTTTGCGCATTTCCTTTGTAAAAGGCGTTTTCTCGATGGAGGACGGAGCAATGGTGCGCGGTTCCTTTCGCTGTTCTCTGACACGGATAGCCGCAAGGAGAGAACGGATACGGATTCTGGCAGCGCCTAAGTTGTTTACTTCGTCAATCTTCAAAGAAGTGTAAATCTTGTCTGAATCCGTTAATATTGCAGCTACCTGATCGGTAGTGACGGCATCCAGACCGCAGCCGAAAGAGTTAAGCTGGATCAGATCCAGATCCTCTCTGGTTTTTACATAGTTGGCAGCCGCGTACAGACGAGAATGATACATCCATTGATCCATGACGTTTAAGGGACGTTCTATGGGCTGTAGATGAGAGATAGAATCCTCGGTCAGCACGGCAATGTCGTAAGAGTTGATCAGTTCCGGGATTCCATGGTTTACCTCCGGGTCTATGTGGTAAGGCCGTCCTGCAAGCACAATGCCGCGATTGCCTGTTTTTTCAAGAAATGCCAGCGTTTCTTCTCCTTTTTTACGCACATCGTTCCGGCATTTTTCCAGCTCTTTCCACGCAGTATGTACTGCCGCTTTGATTTCCCGGGCGGGGATGGAGAACTTTTCGGAAAGCTCATCGATCAAACGGTAGGAGATGGTTTCTTCGCTTTTTAGAGAAAGGAACGGGTGGATAAAGTCCACCTCACCATGGATGATCGCGTCAATGTTATTTTTAATATTTTCCGGATATGAGGTGACGATGGGGCAGTTATAATGATTATTGGCATCCCCAAACTCATTTCGCTCATACGGAATACTCGGATAGAAGATGTGCCGGACACCTTTGTCAATGAGCCACTGTACATGACCGTGGGCAAGTTTTGCCGGATAACATTCAGACTCGCTTGGTATGGACTCGATCCCCAGCTCGTAAATCTTTCTCGTAGACGCGGGAGAGAGCAGTACCGAGAAGCCTAAAGTGTGGAAAAATGTAAACCACAGTGGGTAGTTTTCATAGATGTTCAGGACGCGTGGAATACCGATGACTCCACGTTTTGCCGTATCTGCCGGAAGCGGTTCATAGTCGAAATAGCGGTGGAACTTGTAGTCATACAGGTTCGGCATTTTGTTTTCGGTTTTTGCCTTGCCCAGTCCCTTTTCACAACGGTTTCCGGTAATAAAACGGCGGTTTCCGCTGAAATGGTTGACGGTGAGTCGGCAGTTGTTGGTACATCCGCGACATTTTGTCATGGTGGTAGAGTACTCTAAGGCTTCAATGTCTTCGATAGAGAGCATGGTGGTTCCTTTGCACGCGCTGTAACGTTCTCTGGCAATAAGAGCCGCGCCGAAAGCGCCCATAATTCCGGCAATGTCCGGGCGTATTGCCTCACAGCCGGCGATTTTCTCAAAACTTCTCAGAACAGCATTATTATAGAAGGTTCCTCCCTGTACGACAATATGGTTTCCAAGCTCGGAAGCATCGGAAACTTTAATGACTTTAAACAGCGCGTTTTTTATGACAGAATAGGCAAGGCCGGCAGAAATGTCGGAAACCTCCGCCCCTTCTTTTTGCGCTTGTTTTACCTTGGAATTCATAAATACCGTACAACGTGTTCCAAGGTCGATGGGATTATGGGCAAAGAGCGCCTCGTGTGCGAAGTCTTCCACTGTATAATTGAGGGATTTGGCGAAAGTTTCGATAAAAGAACCACAGCCGGAAGAACATGCCTCATTTAGCTGCACACTGTCTACCGTATGGTTTTTGATCTTAATACATTTCATATCCTGTCCGCCGATGTCTAAGATACAGTCCACCTCCGGTTCAAAAAAAGAGGCTGCATAGTAGTGAGATACCGTTTCTACCTCCCCCTCGTCCAAAAGAAGGGCAGCCTTGATCAGAGATTCTCCGTATCCGGTGGAGCAGGAGTGGACGATCTCAACTTCTTCGGGAAGCCGACGGTAAATATCTTTGATGGCAGAAATGGTTGTTCCCAGCGGATCTCCCTCATTATTATGATAAAAAGAGTAGAGAAGGGTTCCGTCTTCGCCCACCAGCGCAGCTTTTGTCGTTGTAGAACCTGCGTCAATGCCAAGGAAAGCCTTCCCTTTATAGCTTGCCAGATCTTTGACAGGCACTTGATGTTTGTCGTGGCGGTTTTTGAAGGAATGGTATTCTGCCTCACTTGCAAACAGTGGTTCCATACGGTCCACTTCAAATTCCATCTGGATCTTTCCATCTAAGCGGTTCTGCATTTCCTGAAGAGAAACTTGGAGTTCCTTTTTGGAATTAAGGGCAGAGCCAATCGCGGCAAACAGATGGGAATGTATGGGCGCGATAATGTGCTCGTCGTCTAATTTTAATGTACGGATAAAGGCTTCCTTTAATTCTGACAGGAAGTGGAGAGGACCGCCCAAGAACGCAACATGTCCGCGAATGGGCTTTCCGCAGGCAAGTCCGCTGATGGTCTGGTTTACGACTGCTTGGAAAATAGAAGCCGCCAGATCTTCTTTGGAAGCTCCTTCGTTGATCAGCGGTTGAATGTCGGACTTGGCAAACACGCCACATCTTGCGGCAATGGAATAGAGCGCGTGATAATTTTTCGCATATTCATTCAGACCGGAGGCATCTGTCCGAAGAAGAGAAGCCATCTGATCGATAAAGGAACCGGTACCTCCGGCACATACGCCGTTCATACGCTGCTCCACATTCCCGCCTTCAAAATAGATGATCTTGGCATCCTCGCCGCCAAGCTCGATGGCAACATCTGTCTGTGGAGCATAGTCCTGAAGTGCAGTGGATACCGCGATAACCTCCTGCACAAAAGGGACGCCCAGATGCTTGGCAAGGGTAAGCCCGCCGGAACCGGTAATTACCGGAGATGCAAAGATAGGTCCTGTCTTGTATATGGCTCTTCCGATAAGGTCGGATAAAGTTTCTTGTATATTGGCATAATGCCTTTCATAATCGGAAAAAACCACGTCATTATCGTCATTCAAAAGCGCTATTTTTACCGTTGTAGAACCAATGTCAATTCCCAAGGTATAAACTTCTTTTTGATTCATAATATGAACTCCTTACTCTCTAAATTTATGTGTTATTTCCTATTAAATGTATGTTTCTGTTTTACAACCCGTAACATTATACGACAAAATTCGTGAAATGACAATTCACAAAAAAGAAAAGTTTTGAATCGAAAAAGAAAACTTTTCTGCCAGAATTGACAAACATATGTTGAAAAGGTAGAATGGATGTAACTGTTTGGACGTAAGAAGGAACGGTTACAGGTAACAAAGGTTATGGACAATACAAGGAAAAGGACGTAGGATTTATGAATTGGTTGAATAAGATGGAACGTAAATTTGGCAGATATGCCATTCCGAATCTGATGAATTATATTATTGCTCTTTATGTGGCAGGGTTTGTTCTGAATATGATCAACCCCACTTTTTATGCAGAGTTTTTGAGTCTGGATGCTTCCGCGATCTTGCGGGGACAGGTATGGAGAGTGGTCACATTTATCATCCAGCCGCCGTCCAACAGCATTATTTGGGTGTTTTTTGCGATTATGCTTTATCATTTTATCGGCAGACAGCTAGAGATGGCGTGGGGAACGTTCCGGTTTAATGTATACTTTTTTGCAGGAGTACTGTTTCATGTAATTGCGGCGATCCTGACTTATGTGCTGACAGGGATCGTGCTTCCGATGGGAACGGGATATTTGAACCTGTCTCTGTTTCTGGTGTTTGCGGCGTTATATCCCGATATGCAGTTTTTGGTATATTTTGTCGTTCCTATAAAAGCAAAATGGCTGGCGTGGCTGGACGGGATTTTGTTTCTGTATACGATTTTGCAGGCATTTCTCCCAAGTTACGGAGGCAATCCTTTCTACGGCGTTTACTATAAGGCAAATGCTCTGGCAGCGTTTGTGTCGCTGCTGAATTTCCTGATCTTCTTCCTGAGTTCTAGAAATGTGAAGCCATATTCCCCGAAGCAGATGAAGCGGAGGATGGATTATCAGAAGAATGTAAGGCAGGCGCAGAGACAGGAACAGACCTATGCCGGAGGGGCAAAACACCGCTGTGCGGTCTGCGGACGGACAGAACTGGACGATCCGAATCTGGAATTTCGGTATTGTTCGAAATGTAAAGGAAATTATGAATATTGTCAGGAACATTTATTTACACATATCCATGTGGAATAGTTCCGATGTTTGATAAAATCACAATGAAAGAGAGGACTTTAGTATGAAAAAAACGAAGATCATATGTACGATGGGACCGGTGACCAACGATCCCGAGGTTATGAGAAAGTTAGTAAAAAACGGCATGGATATTGCGAGATTTAATTTCTCGCACGGCGACCACGAGGAGCAGAAAGGCCGTATGGATATGTTGAAAAAGATCCGCGACGAGGAGAAGGTTCCTGTGGCGATCCTTCTGGATACAAAAGGACCGGAGATCCGTACCGGAGTGTTAAAGGGAGGAAAGAAGGTAACGCTCGAGGCGGGCGGGACATTTACCCTGACTACCCGTGAGATCGAAGGTGACCACCAGAAGGTGTCGATCACTTATGGGGGTCTGGTGGATGACGTGCAGATCGGAAGTAAGATTTTGATCGACGACGGTCTTATCGGTCTGGAGGTTGAAAAGAAAACAAGTGACGAGATCATCTGTAAGATCATCAACGGCGGTGAACTGGGAGAGAAAAAAGGTGTTAATGTACCGAATGTCCCGGTAAGGCTTCCGGCGATCACAGAGAAAGACCGTGAGGACATTAGATTTGGTGTGGAACAGAAGATTGACTTTATCGCAGCTTCGTTTGTAAGAAATGCAGAGTGCATTTTGGAGATCAAGGCGTATTTAAGAGAGCTGAACGCTCCGTATATTCCGATCATAGCCAAGATTGAAAATGCAGAAGGGATCCAGAATATTGACGAGATCATCCGCTGTGCAGACGGTGTGATGGTGGCCCGTGGAGACCTTGGTGTGGAGATCCCGGCAGAGGAGGTTCCGTACTTACAGAAAATGCTGATCCAGAAATGTAACGATAACTTCAAGCCGGTTATTACGGCAACGCAGATGCTGGACTCCATGATCCGTAATCCGCGTCCTACAAGGGCGGAGGTTACAGACGTTGCCAATGCTGTTTATGACGGAACAGATGCTGTGATGCTCTCTGGAGAGACTGCCAACGGTAAGTATCCGGTAGAGGCGCTTCAGATGATGGTACATATTGTAGAGAATACAGAAGAGCATTTGGATTATGAGATGATCCTTCGCAAATCTGAAGAGCACAGAAAGAAAAGTACGTCCAGTGCACTTGGATTTGCCACAGTATCTACGGCTATGAACTTGCATGCAAAATGCATTGTGGCTCCGTCTATGTCAGGCGCTACGGCAAGAGTTGTGTCTAAGTTCAAACCACAGACAGAGATCATCGGGATCAGTCCAAGTGAAGCGGCGCTTCGCAGAATGCAGATCTACTGGGGTGTAAGACCAATGAAGTCGATCGAGGTTCATACAACAGAGGACATTTGCAGCAGTGCGATCGAGCTGATCCGTGCAAAACAGATTGCAGAGACAGGTGATGTTGTAGTTCTCACCGCAGGGATTCCGTCGCCGGTATTCGGAGGAAGACAGGCGGGCGTCAGCAATATGATGCGGATTTCGGTGATTGAATAAGCAGAGCGTGGCTCTAAACAGGACTACGACAATACAAGGGAGCAGATAAAGCAATGGAAAGTACGATGTTTGCAGAAAAACTGATGGAATTTGGGCTTACCAGACAGGAAGCGATGATTTATGAATGCCTGTTGGGAGAGGGAAAGACGACCGGATACGAAGTGGCAAAGCTTATCGGAATCTCAAGGTCTAACGCTTACAATTCTCTTGCCAGTATGACAGAGAAGGGAGCAGCTTATCTGGTAGAGGAAGGCACTACAAGAAAATATGTGCCGGTGGCTCTGGAAGAATTTTGTAAAAACCGTATTCGGAGAATGGAAGCGAACCGTAACTGGCTCTGTGAACATAAGCCGGAAGAGAAGGATTATACCGAAGGGTATATCACGATCGAAGGCGCCCACAACATTTTAGATAAGATGCGAAACCTGCTGAATCGTACAAAAGACCGGGTAATTTTATCCTGCACGAGAAACTATCTGCTTCTTATGGTGGAAGAATTGGAACAGTTGATCAAAATGCGCAAGAAGGTTGTGATCATTACCGACCAGCCGGTCAGTGTGGACGGGGCAAAAGTGTATCTGGGAAACGCCAGAGGTACAACGGTGGGGCTGATCGTAGATTCGAGATATGTTATTGCCGGGGAATACGGAGAGGGAAGCGCCAATAACTGCCTGTATTCCGGTCAGAAAAATTTTGTGAACCTTTATAAAACAGCTCTTTCTAATGAGATGAAATTACTTGCCATGCCAAAGGAGAACAAACAATAATGAAAAAAGAGACATTTGTGACAAAAGAACAGTTGGAAGAGATCATAAAAACGTATCCTACGCCGTTTCATTTATATGATGAAAGAGGGATCCGGGAGAATATCCGAAAACTCCGGGAGGCATTTTCCTGGAATAAGGGATATAAAGAATATTTTGCGGTAAAAGCAACGCCAAATCCGTTTTTAATGGAGATCTTGAAAGAATACGGCTGTGGCTGCGACTGTTCTTCTTATACGGAGCTTATGCTTTCCGAAGCAGTAGGTGTGACCGGACGGGACATTATGTTTTCTTCCAATGAAACTCCAGCAGAGGAATATGTATATGCAGAAAAACTGGGAGCTATTATCAATCTGGATGATATTACACATATTGACTTCTTAGAGGAAGCCCTTGGATATATCCCGGAGACGATCAGCTGTCGTTTTAATCCGGGGGGACTGTTTAAGATCAGTAATGATATTATGGATAATCCCGGGGATTCCAAGTATGGGATGACGAAGGATCAGCTGTTTGAGGCTTTTCGGATTCTGAAATCAAAAGGAGCAAAAGAGTTCGGTATCCATGCATTCTTGGCAAGCAATACAGTGACCAATGAATATTATCCGATGCTTGCAAAGATTCTTTTTGAACTGGCAGTGGAACTTCAGAAAGAAACCGGAGCACATATCCAGTTTATCAATCTTTCCGGCGGGATCGGTATTCCGTACACGCCAGATCAGGAGCCAAACGACATCCGTGTCATCGGAGACGGGGTTCGCAGGGTATATGAGGAAGTGCTGACTCCGGCGGGAATGGGGGATGTGGCTATATACACAGAACTTGGACGATTCATGATGGGGCCGTACGGCTGTCTGGTCACAAGAGCCATTCATGAGAAGCACACTTACAAGGATTATGTAGGTGTGGATGCTTGTGCAGTGAATTTAATGCGTCCTGCCATGTATGGTGCCTATCATCACATTACGGTTATGGGGAAAGAGAAAAGAGCCTGCGATCACAAATATGATGTGGTAGGCGCTCTGTGTGAGAACAATGATAAATTCGCCATTGACCGGATGCTTCCGAAGGTGGACAAAGGGGATCTGCTGGTGATTCATGATACAGGCGCCCACGGATTTTCCATGGGTTACAGCTATAACGGAAAACTCAAATCCGCAGAGCTGCTTCTGAAAGAGGATGGAAGTGTTAAGCTTATCCGAAGGGCGGAGAAACCGTCGGATTATTTTGCAACCTTCGATTGTTTCGAGATTGGAAAAAAACTATTGTAATTTCTTCTCTAATGTGATAGAATAATACTCGGCTTAGGAAAGCCGAGAGAAGCGGATGTGGCGGAATGGCAGACGCATCAGACTCAAAATCTGACGGGTTCACGCTCGTGCGGGTTCAAGTCCCGCCATCCGCATTGCATGAAAAGAAAAGGCGCTGTAAACCAGAAGGTTTACGGCGCTTTTTCTTTAATTTTGATCATAATCTTTGTGACATAATCCTCTGCTTTGGAAATTACGAAATCATTAAGCCCAACCTCGTAAGCGTATCCGGTAAGTTTTAAATTATTTTTTTCGGCGTGAGCAAGCATTTTTTGATACATGTTCGGTAGTTTGTCCCACGTACCTTTCTGATAACCACATAGATATTTCCCCTTTTCTTTTATAAAACTGTTCGAAACTGCTTTGTTGTTCAGGGCAGTTGTATAAATACCTTCATATTTAGAAAAATTTTTCTCATATACATGATCAAGAGAAATAAAACTGCCGATGCCCATTCGGATTTGCTCGATTCCCCACATATCTTTCATGTGATAAAAGATTTCGGATATGTCACCTTCTGAAAAATCATAGGGGTATACTAAGATTCTTTCCGCCTTACATGCTTCGATTCGGATTTCCTGTTCCTGCATTGCTTCACAAAAAACGATCTGCTCCTTCTTTTTCTTTAGGATAGTTTTCATGTTTTTCAGTTTTTGGATTTCTTTCTCCAGTTCTTTTTCCTTGGCGTCTGCAATCTTTAAAAATCCGGCAGGGGTGGGGTTTTCGCGATAGGTTCCGATTTCTTCAATACTCATGTTTAATTCCTTTAACATACGGATATATTCAAAATCTATACTTTGTGAAATATCGTAATACCGGTATCCGTTATCAGCCTTTGTAAGGGGATAAAAAAGTCCGATTTCATCATAATAATGTAAGGTTCTTCGGTTTACTTCATGTAGTTTTGCAAATTGAGCAGTTGTCAGTTTTTTGGATTCTTTTTTTATTTCCATTTTCTTTTATCTCCCTCTTGACATTACAGTTACTGTAAAGTTTATAATACACACCGAACAGAAAAAAATCAAGGAGGAATCGAATGGAAACTCAGAGGATTGTTTGTATCGAATTTAATTGGAACAAGTGCGTTATCTGCGGTAAATTTATCCGCCCCTATTATTTCTTTGGTAACGGCAATCTCTACCATGCTGGCAACCGGCGGAAGTGTGGTGATCATGAAGAAGATGGGAGAGAAAAAGGAAAGAGAGGCGAATGAGAATTTTACGTTTCTGATCATTGTAAATATCATCGTCGGCATCATCATGTGTCTTGTAGGATATGTCTGTATGAATTTTATTTTTTCTAAAATGAACGTATCGGCAGAAGTTTTACAGCATTCGCAGGATTATTTGGGACATTATTTATTGTTTACAATTCCTATTTTATTGATGAATAACTTTTCCCTTTATCTTATTGCCGCCGGAAAATCAACCGTATCGTTTATCTGCTCTGTGGCAGGCGGTATCGTCAATATTGTTTTAGACTATCTGCTGATCAAGGTGATCGGCATGGGAACGAGCGGCGCTGCCATCGCTACAGGGCTTGGGTATTCCGTTACGGCAGTTGTAGGCTTTTTTGTTTTTTGCAACAGAAAGAATTTGCTGCATTTTACAAAGCCGGGCATTTGCTTTGGCGTCTTGAAAAAAGCAGTGTCTAACGGCTGCTCAGAGATGGCGACCGCGCTTGTTACAGGGATCACGACATTGATCTTCAACTGGACCATGCTTAAGTATGTGGGAGAAGACGGTGTTGCCGCCATTACGATCATTATGTATGTGCTTATGTTTGTAAGTTCATTATTCAGTGGTTATTCTTATGGTGTTGCTCCGATGATCAGCTACTATTACGGAGAGCAGAACCATGAAAAACTAAAAAAATTGATCCGAAAAAGTTTGAAAATAACAGCTGTTATTTCGATAGCATCGTTATTGGTGTCATTGGCGATCACAAAACCTCTGGTCGCTATTTTTGCAAGACCTGATAATCCGGTCTTTGACCTTGCTGTTATAGGGAATAGAATTTGCAGTATTGCGTTATTATTTATAGGATTCAATATTTTTTCCAGCGGAATGTTTACGGCGCTGAATAATGGTATTGTTTCGGCAATCCTTGCTTTTTCGCGCTCCTTTGTATTTATGGTTATTTGTCTGTTGGTTTTGCCATTGGTATTTGGGGTTACCGGAATATGGCTGGCAACGCCGGTAGCAGAATTGCTGGCAGTAGCCTTGGCATTTATTATGTTTATGAAATACAAGAATAAATATGGATATTAAGAGATGCAAGTATATTTTGTACTGAATTTAATACAATTTTTCTGTGAATAATTTAACAAAAATAGTTGTTAATTATTTGACAATATGATAATATAGGTTGTGGATGGAATCTGAATACTAGAACACTAGCACAGATTCCATTTTTTGGAAATTAGATTGTTAAAACAATGACAAGAAAAGGAGAGAAAACATGGGAAGTAAAATCACAATTATCGGAGCTGGAAGTGTAGGATCAACAATCGCATATACATTAGCCGGTCAGGACCTTGCATCAGAGTTAGTTTTGATTGATATTAACAAGGAAAAAGTCCGTGGTGAAGTTATGGATATTGAACAGGGAACTTGTTTCAGAGACCCTATCTCTATCAAAGCTGGAGAATACAAGGACGCGAAAGACTCAGACATCGTTATCATCACATCAGGAATCGCACGTAAGCCGGGACAGACCAGGATTGAGCTGACACAGACAAATGTTAATATTTTGAAAGAAATCACTCCGGAGATTGTGAAAGCGGCTCCTCATGCGCTTTATATTATTGTAAGTAATCCGGTGGATATTATGACATATGTGTTTACGAAGATTTCCGGTTTGCCGGAGAATCAGATCATCGGTTCGGGAACTATTTTAGATTCTGCCCGTCTTCGCTGCGGACTTTCCGAGCACTGTGAGGTGTCTCAGAGAAATATTCACGCATACGTGTATGGAGAGCACGGGGATACTTCATTTATTCCTTGGTCGGCAGCTCGTATCGCAGGCATGAACGTGGATGAGTATTATGAAGATGCAAAGAGGTTCGGAAAAGAGTTAAAGCCTCTGGATAAAGAAGCAATGCTTACTTATGTACAGAAGTCCGGCGGACAGGTGATCGCCAACAAAGGAGCAACGTTCTATGCGGTAACAAGAGGCGTGGTAAGACTTTGCGGATACCTGTTGTCAGCGTCAGAGTCTGTGACAACCGTATCTTCACTTATGCACGGCGAGTATGGAATCGACGACGTGTGCTTAAGTACTCTTACTTTAGTAGGACCAAATGGGATCCAGGGCAAACTGGAGATGAAACTTACCGACGAGGAAGTGGAGAAATTAAAAGCAAGTGCAGATGCGTTAAAAGCAGTTATCGCACAGATTGAACTGTAAGAAGAGAAAGGAAGGAACGAGATACTATGAAGTATAGCTACTATCCGGGATGTACTTTAAGAACGAAAGCGGTAGAGCTGGACATTTATGCCAGAGCTTCTGCAAAAGCGCTGGGATTTGAACTGGAAGAAGTAGAAAACTGGCAGTGCTGCGGCGGCGTATATCCTCTCGGATCAGATGAAATTGCCACAAAACTTTCTTCGGTACGTGTGTTAGGTCAGGCGAAAGAGAAAGAACAAGATCTTGTGACTGTCTGTTCTGCCTGCCATCATGTCATTAAGAGAGTCAATGATGACATGAAACATGTAGAGGACATCCGTTTGAAAGCTAATAATTATATGAAAAAGGAATTGAAAGAGCCTTATGCAGGGGAGACAACCGTTCTTCACTATCTGGAAGTTCTCCGGGACAGAGTGGGATTTGACGAGCTGAAAAAGAAAGTAGTAAATCCGCTGACCGGAAAGAAGATCGGAGCCTACTATGGATGCCTGCTTCTTCGTCCGGGTAAGATCATGGGGTTTGACGACCCGGAGAATCCGACTATTATGGAAGATTTTATCCGTGCACTTGGCGCAGAGCCGGTCATTTATCCATATAGGAACGAGTGCTGCGGCGGATATATTTCTCTGAAGGAAAAAGACATGGCAAAAGAGATGTGTAAGAAGATCACAGACAGCGCCGAGGGCTTTGGTGCGGATATGATGATTACCGCATGTCCCCTTTGCAGATACAATTTGAATAAAAATGCGCAGAAAAAGATTCCGGTATATTATTTTACAGAGCTTTTAGCAGAAGCTTTGGGGATAAAAGAAGCGTGTGATAAGGAGGTGGCAGAATAATGGCAGCCGATCAGGAAAAAAAACAGGCGGAAAAGATAAAAGAGATCAGCGGCACAAACCCATTAAAATGCATGAAATGTGGAAAGTGTTCTGCTACATGCCCGTCCTTTAACGAAATGGATATTAAACCACATCAGTTTGTATCCTACGTCATCAACGAAGATATTGAGAGTCTGACAGCATCCAAATCCTTATGGAAATGTCTTTCCTGTTTTGCCTGTGTGGAGAGATGTCCAAGAGATGTAAAACCGGGAAAACTTATCGATGCCGCAAGACAGCTTGTAGTGAGAGAAAAGGGAATGGATTATCTAAAAGCAGATGAAATACCGGAGCTTTTAGAGGAAGAACTTCCACAGCAGTTATTAGTCAGTGCATTCAGAAGATATAGGAGGTGATCGTCGTGCAGAGGATCGGAGTATTTGTCTGCCACTGCGGAAGTAATATCGCAGCTACGGTAGACGTAAGTAAAGTAGCAGAGATGGCTCTTTTAGAGCCGGGCGTTGTCCATGCCGAGGATTACCAGTATATGTGTTCTGAGGCAGGACAGGCGAAAATCGCAGAAGCCATTCATGAAAAGAATCTGACAGGGATCGTCGTATGTTCCTGTTCCCCGCGTATGCACGAGACGACGTTCCGTAACGCGGCGGAAAGAGCAGGTTTAAATCCATATATGGTGGAAATCGCCAATATCCGTGAGCATTGCTCCTGGATTCATAAAGATATAGAAGAAGCAACGAAAAAAGCAGTGATCTTAATGCGGGCGGCTGTTGCCAAAGTGAACCTGAACGCACCGTTAAAGCCGGGAGAGAGCCGTGTAACAAAAAGAGCGCTTGTTATCGGCGGCGGTATCGCAGGCATCCAGACGGCTCTTGACATTGCAGACGCAGGTTACGAGGTAGACATCGTAGAGAAGACGCCAAGTATCGGCGGAAGGATGTCGCAGCTTGATAAGACATTCCCGACGCTGGATTGTTCTGCCTGTATTCTGACACCAAAGATGGTGGAAGCGTCAGCCCATGAGAAGATCAACATTTATACATATAGTGAAGTGGAGCAGGTCAGCGGATTTGTAGGAGATTTTACCGTAGACATCCGAAAGAAGGCAAGACATGTAGACATGGACAAATGTACCGGCTGCGGTCTTTGTCAGGAGAAATGTCCGTCCAAGAAAGCGCCCAGTGAGTTTAACCGTGGCTTAAATAAAAGAAGCGCTATTTACACACCGTTTGCACAGGCAATCCCAAACGTTCCGGTCATTGACTGTGACAACTGTATCAAATTCCAGACAGGAAAATGCGGAATCTGTGCAAAGGTATGTCAGGCAGGCGCTATCGACTACGAACAGAAAGATGAGATTGTAACCGAGAAGTACGGAGCTATTGTTGTTGCAACCGGATTTGACACCATTCAGCTGGATAAATACGATGAATATGCGTATAACCAGAGCCCAGATGTTATTACTTCTTTGGAATTAGAGCGTGTCATGAACGCCGCAGGACCGACACACGGACATTTGGAGAGACTTTCCGACGGAAAGGCGCCGAAAGAGATGGTATTCATCCAGTGTGTAGGAAGCAGATGTGCCGATGACAGAGGAAAACCGTATTGTTCAAAAATCTGTTGTATGTATACAGCGAAGCATGCCATGTTGATCCGCGATAAATACCCGGATGTGAATGTAACGGTATTTTATATCGATGTTCGTACACCGGGAAAGAATTTTGACGAGTTCTATCGAAGAGCCGTGGAGCAGTACGGTGTAAATTATATCAAAGGACAGGTAGGAAAAGTCCTTCCGCAGCCGGACGGAAAACTTCTGGTCCAGGCTTCTGATCTATTGGATAATAAACAGATTTTAAAAGAAGCGGATATGGTCGTACTGGCAACGGCGATCGAGCCGAACCCGGATGTGAGAAAGATCGCAACCATGCTGACTGCAAGTATTGATACGAATAATTTCTTAACGGAAGCTCATGCAAAACTTCGTCCGGTAGAGTCGCCTACAGCCGGTATCTTCTTATCCGGTGTGTGTCAGGGACCGAAGGATATTCCTGAGACCGTAGCCCAGGCAGGAGCAGCGGCGGTGAAGGCGATCGGGCTTCTTGCGAAAGATAAGCTTCTTACGAACCCTTGTACGGCGCAGGCAGACGAACTTCTTTGCAACGGCTGTTCTACCTGTGAGAATGTATGTCCTTACGGAGCGATCACCTACGAGGAGAAGGAAGTAAACGATCACGGTATCCGTGAGGTCCGCCGTGTGGCAAATGTAAACAACGCACTGTGTCAGGGCTGTGGAGCATGTACGGTAGCATGCCCGTCGGGAGCCATGGACTTACAGGGATTCTCAAATAGACAGATTATAGCGGAGGTAGATGCAATATGTCGATAGA
>CAUWLL010000029.1:0-33645 GCA_963559605.1 uncultured Lachnospiraceae bacterium | reverse complement strand
TCATACGAAAAGCGAGCCCGCCTCGCTGCCCGGCAAACATAACGCAGGCAATCGTTCCGGACTCGTCCTTTAACGAAAAATATATATGTCCTGATGTATGATACTTACAATTTGACACTTCACCTTTGACATAAATACGGCTAAGCATATAATCCTGAGTAAACATATTCTTAATATAAGCATTCACTTGTTTTACCGTATATATATTCTGTGCCATTGTCACCTCTCACTAATCTGCCAGCTTTGCAAGTATACCGTTTACAAAAGAAGGACCTTCGCCGCTGCTGTACTTTTTCGCAAGCTCTACCGCTTCGTCAATCGCCACACCCACCGGGACATCATCGTCCCACTTCATCTCGTAGACTGCCAATCTTAAAATACTCAAGTCCACCTTGTTCATACGGCTGGTTTTCCATCCTTTTGCATTTTCATTGAGCAGTGCGTCAATCTCTTCTTTTTTTTCCACAATCTTTTCCGATTTTGTACGGATGTATTCCAAATCTTTTTCCTTTGCATCTTCCATCTGTTCAAAATAAAGTTTCATCTGTTCCGGCAGATCACCGTTCTCATTAAACTCCAGTCCGAACACCATCCGAAAGATGTGCTCTCTTAATTCTGACCTTTTCACTTATGCTTCCTCCGGCACTTCCACTCCGGCAACACGGATATTCACATCTGCAACCTCAAGTCCTGTCATGTTCTCAATTGCAGTTTTTACTTTTTCCTGCACTTTACCGGTAATATCCTTAATATTGTAACCATATTTTAAATTCAGCGCCAGACATACTGTAACGATTCCTTCCAGCACATCTACTTTCACACCTTTGGATAAGGATTTCACGCCAAGCTTTCCAATCAGCTCTCTGGTCGCATTTCCTGCCATAGAAGCAACGCCGTCAACTTCCATCGCCGCAAGTCCTGCAATGATCGCCACAACCTCATCTGCAATTTTTACCTCTCCGATATTCTCGTCTGTTTTTATTGTATACGCATTTCTTTCTTCTTTTCCCATTCTATAAACCTCCTGTCTGGTTTTCACTTCTTTTTATTATAACAAATTAATCGCTTTTTGCAAAGTATTTCTATTTAAGAACGCCCGAACTCTGATAGAATCAGCCCTTCGTTTCTCTCCTGTGTCATGCGGATACTCCATTCGTTGACAAAAAGAAGAAGCGGTCTGTCTTTCAAATCTTTGATCTTCTTCATATCCGAAGTTCCTGACAGCTTGTCCATATCAATCTCCTCGTTTTCAATCCACCGGATATATTCGTACGGAAGACTGTCCATGCGGATTTCCACATTGTATTCATTTTCCAGCCTGTACTTCAAAACGTCAAACTGCAGAACGCCCACCACGCCTACAATGATCTCTTCCATACCTGTATTGTACTCTTGGAAGATCTGGATCGCTCCCTCCTGCGCGATCTGGTTAATACCTTTGATAAACTGCTTACGCTTCATGGTATCTACCTGACGCACCCTTGCAAAATGCTCCGGCGCAAAGGTCGGGATTCCCTCATAGGCAAACTTTTCCGGCGAATTGGTCAGTGTATCTCCGATAGAGAAAATGCCCGGATCAAACACACCGATAATGTCTCCTCCATACGCTTCCTGAACCATATGCCGCTCGCTTGCCATCATCTGCTGCGGCTGGGAAAGCCTTACTTTCTTTCCTCCCTGTATATGGAACACATCCATGCCCGCTTCAAATTCTCCCGAGCAGATCCTCATAAACGCAATACGGTCTCGATGCGCTTTATTCATATTTGCCTGTATCTTGAACACGAACGCAGAAAACTCTTTCTCTTCCATAGGGTCAATCGCACCCTTATCCGACATTCTCGGAAGCGGAGAAGATGTCATCTGGAGGAAATGTTGAAGAAATGTTTCCACACCGAAATTGGTCAGAGCAGAACCAAAGAATACCGGTGACAGCTCTCCTTTGCTCACCAGCTCCTGGTCAAACTCTGCGCCTGCTCCGTCCTGAAGCTCAATCTCTTCTTCTAACTTACTCTTTTGTTCCGAGGAGATCAGTGTATCAATCTCCGGATCGGTAATCGCAATCTTTCTCACCTCTCCCAGAGTCGTACCCTTTTTCGTATCCGAAAACAATTCCACTTTCTTAGTACTTCTGTCATATACGCCTTTAAACTCCTTACCGGAACCAATGGGCCAGTTCACCGGACAGGTGGCGATCCCCAGTTCATTTTCAATATCATCCAAAAGTTCAAATGTATCCATCGCTTCACGGTCCATCTTATTGATGAACGTAAAAATTGGAATATGCCTCATGGTACACACCTTGAAAAGCTTTCTCGTCTGCGCCTCCACACCTTTCGACGCGTCGATGACCATCACGGCAGAATCTGCCGCCATCAGCGTACGGTAAGTATCTTCGGAGAAATCCTGATGCCCCGGTGTATCCAAAATATTAATGCAAAAACCGCCGTAATTAAACTGAAGAACAGAGGAGGTAACAGAAATACCTCTCTCTTTTTCAATCTCCATCCAGTCGGACACCGCATGTTTTGCAGTTGCCTTTCCTTTTACACTTCCTGCCTGATTAATGGCGCCTCCGTATAAGAGGAACTTCTCCGTCAAGGTTGTCTTCCCGGCATCCGGGTGGGAAATGATCGCAAATGTCCGGCGTTTTTCAATTTCTTTTTTTATTTCATTTGTTAACTGTGACATATATTTCAACACTCCTAATATATTATATCCTTTTAAACACGTTACTAGTCAGTATAACACATATCCTAAGACTTCTTCAACAAAAAAGAAAAGTGTAGCTCCTGTTTTCCGACAAGCCCGCTTACACTTTTCATATTTTGTGACTGTAACTGCTTTTATTTTTCTTTTTTATCCGTTCCACCGCCCTGTGTCTCGTGAATCGGTGTAATCACAATATTCTCTGCTGCCACTCCGGTCTTCCTTGCGACAATGTCTTCAATCTGCGCGCGGTTCGCATCACTTAATTCTTTCGCATTTACAACAACGTCCGCCGATTCATCCGACAGGCTGACCACCGCCTCGGAAAATCCCTTGGAAGCAAGTAAGGTTTCTGCCGCCGCTTCCTTTTCTGTCAGTTCCGTCATAGATACCATCTGCGCCACCGCGTCCTTCTTCTGGGATTCGCTTAATTTGTCATTGTCGATAATTTCCTGCAAAGTCTCTTTGTTCTTTGCCCGTACCTGCTCTCTTGTAACCTTTGCTTCCGCAACTACCGCGCTTGCCTCTCCGCTTGTCAGCACCGCCTCTCCCGGCGTCCCTTCTACCTTTCCGTCTTTTCCGGTATCTGCGTCACTGTCCTGACTTTCAATGTCTCCCGCCACCGACAGATCCTCTTCGGAAATATCCAGAAGCTCCTTACCTGCAAGTTCCGTATTTGTTTCCACCGCCTGCTCCTTATTCGGAAACAGCCTTCCGGAATAATTAAGATAACCTGCTGCCGCAATCATGACAGCCAACGCTGCAATGATCATCTGATTCTTTTTAAAAATTCGTTTCAATGTGTTTTGCCCTCCTGATTTTCCATATTCTTTTAATTCTTCTTCATTATTCTAATCTTATGCGTGTCTATCCCAAATAATGCCTGCACTGCCTCGGTAATATTTTTCACCACTCTTGCGTCGTCTCCGCCGGAAGCAACCACCACCACGCCTTCCACCCGTGGCGTCATCTCCTTGCTCACATAAGGATTCCCTCCATCCGTCTTACTGTCCTCATACACTGTAGTCTCTGTCCCGGAAGAACTGCTTGTCGTACGCTCTCCCCCCTGACTGTCAGACTCGGTTACCGTCTCGTTTTGTCTCTCCCTGTCCTTTTCTACGATTTTTTCCGCCGAAGATGATAACGTAACCATAACCGATACCTTCCCAGCGCCCTCTATCTGTGTGAACAGCTCTTCCAAATGCCCTTCCAGATATGCAACATATTCGCTTTCTGTCAAAGCGGAGACCGAACCCGAGCCCTCTGTGCCTTGATACCTCTTAGGCGCTTCTTCTTTCTTCTTCCCGGTAGGTATGGCAATGACAAGGAGCAAAATCCCTGCCAGTAAGCAGATAAGAAGTTTATCCTTTTTCAGATTCTCAATGGGTATACGTTTTAAAATCTCAGCATTCCATAACTTTTTATTCATCAATCCGAATCTCCTTCACTTCTATAAGCGGCATCTGTTCTTCTGCTTTCTCCGGCATTATTTCTTTTTCTTCTCTGAAGGATCCTGCGGAATCTTTCATCTTCTCGATCTGTTCCATATATTCCTTGTTTCTATAAATATCCGCAAGCTTATCGTCCGTACCGAGTAATTTCAATACCGGTGTAAGGATCCATAAAATCAACACCAGTCCGGTAAAAAAACGGATATACTTTTTATAGTCCGAGTCCGGCACCATATGAACGACTGCCGTAATCAGCACAAGATAAAAGGCGATGTTTCGCATCCACTCATAAATATAATCCAGCATTTTCTCCTCACTCCCTCACATTTCTTACGCACCGGACGTAACCGCAGACACAATGACAATGGTAAGCAAAAATAAAAGTCCCGTTGTAAAGACGGTACGCATCAAAAGCCTTCCCCCCTCTCCTACACTCTCCACACACCCTACAATCCGCTTATCGGATACCGGCTGGATAAGAGCTGCCGCCAGTTTATATAACAAGACGACACAGCCGATCTCCACAAGAGGTACCACACATAATGCCAGACTGATGACCGCCCCCGTCATACCGATTCCGTTTTTCACAAGCACCGCTGTCCCCAGCGCCACCTCTGCCGCTCCGCCTATGGCATCTCCAACCCCCGGTATGGCTTCTGCCCCTCTTGTCAGCATGCTTCTTTTCACTGTATCAATGGCTGGATTTATAAGCCCCTGTATCACATTCATCCCTATGATACATGCCAGCAAAGTCTTAAGCGTCCAGGATATGACAACCTCCAGAAGTTCCGCGAATTTACTCAGACGGTCCTCTTCAGACAGAAAGTTCAATACTTTCACCATAATATATATGTGGATCGCCGGAAGCAGTAGATTTACAATCAATACTTCCACCAGATAAATGAGAAGCAGTACCAGATTATAAAACGCCACTGCCGTAATACTTCCCTTCGCCACTGAAACCGCCAGAAAATAAAGCGGACAAAACACCCCCATAAAGGACGTCAAGTTTTCAATGCCTTCCCCTACCCAATCTGCTGCCGCTCCGAACGTATCCAGACAGAGCGCGATCAATAATAAGTACAAAATGTAAAAACCTGCTTCAGATATTTGTCTGTTCGCAAAAATATCCGAGAAATTCCGAAACACTGCTGCGATCAGCGCAATCAGCAGAATGTGTATGAGGTTTTCCTTTCCTACACGAAAAGCATAGGTAAGTTGATCTGACACCAATCTCCCCAGCAAGTCCAAGGTCAAATCTATATCGCCGGACAACACAGCCGTCAACGTATCTTTAAAACCCATCTTCTCCTCCGGAAACAGTTCCTTCATAGCCTTGTCCATTTCCCCAAAATCAAACTGCCCCATAACGCTGTCCAGCTCTTCTAAGTCCTGAAGAGCATCCCCGGATTCTTCGGCCTTGATCTCCTTTGCCTCTGCTCCGAGACTTCCCATTTCTCCCCAAAACAGAAATCCCGATAAAAGAACAAAGCATAGGATACGCCTCATGACAGGAACCCCGCAATGGCTTCTAAAAGCGCTGTCAAAATCGGCATACTCATCACAAGGATCGCCAGCTTTCCGAAGATTTCAATTTGCTTCGCAATGGTCTGATACCCGGCATCCTTACAGATATTAGAAGAAAATTCCGCTATGTAGGTCACTCCGAGCATTTTCACCAGCGTTCCGATGTAGATACTATCCATCTGGATATAAGTCCCAATGGCTTTTACTGCCTCTATCATCACTTCCAGCTTCCCGAGAATAAAAAAGAAGATCGCCAGACTAAGCGCTGCACCGATATAGATTCCGTATTCTGACTTTCCGCTTTTAAACTGTACTGCCAGAAGTGTGCCTGCAATTCCGAGAATACCGATCTGTACAACATCCATACCTATCCCTCCTTCTCCCTTTTATCCGGTATTCTTTCTCTCACAGAGAAAACAATTGCTTTATAGACACAAACAAATCATAGATATAAGGAACGATCCAAAACAACACTAAAAGAAGCCCTGCCAGACTCGTGAGAAACGCCTGCTCCTCTCTCCCGCTATGTTTTAACACCTGACTCAGTACCGAAACCAAGATTCCTACCGCCGCAATTTTAAAGATAAGATTTACATCCATAGATTCCTCCTTCTTCTGTTATAAAAATAAAATGGAAAGAAACATACCGCCCATGATCCCAAGACTGTGACAAAGCCTCACTTTCCCTTTCATTCCCTCCCGCATTTCTTCTATGGACCGCGCCAGTTGTTCCTGATATAAGTCCAACGTCCGAACCTGCATCTCGGTATCCATATTGCCAAGCTGTGAACCGAGGGCAAGCAGCCGTTCCAGTTCCCCCGAGGGAATATTAAGATCTGTCAGATAGGTCTTGATCTCCTCTCTCCACATTTCTTCAAATGTTTTCCCTGTCCGTTTCTCCATCTCTTCACCGAGAGAAAGAAGCCACTCTCGGTAAGCTCCTTCGCTTTGCTTCCCCAGGTGTATAAATATTTCTCCCAGATAGGTTCTGGCATATCGGATTTCACTTTGTAAAAGATAGAAAAGTCTCTGTAAGTACTGTAACTGCCTACATGTATCCTCTATATCAGCCCCTTTTCGAAAACCGAGAAGCGTAGTCGATGCTATGACAAGAATACATCCGGTGATTTTCAGCATAAAGAATTCCCCTCTTTATCATAAATCCCTGCTATCTGCCCTGTTTTTTCTTCATTGGAAAGCAAAATATAACGTTCAAACCGTTTTTCTTCCATCATTTGCCCAAAGAATGGCTTCCCCCGCAGTTCTTCCATCGACTGACTGTGAACAGTTGCCAACATCTTGCAGCCGCAAAGCATGGCATACTCAATGGCGCTTATATCTCCTGCTGTTCCGATCTCATCCACTGCGATCACCTGCGGTCCCATGGAACGGATGAGCATGATCATCCCTTCCGCTTTTGGACAGCCATCCAGCACATCTGTACGAATCCCCAGGTCATTCTGGGCAATTCCCATGTAACAGCCTCCGATCTCTGACCGCTCGTCCACAACACCCACGGACATACCGTTAAGATATGCATTCCCGGAAGATATTTGCCGGATCATGTCCCGCAGAAGCGTGGTCTTACCACATCGGGGCGGCGATATGATCAGCGTGTGATAAAGCCTCCGATTCTCGGTAATATACGGGAACACGCGGTCTGCGCATCCTAAAATCTCATGAGACAGACGCATGTTAATGGAAGAAATGTGTTTCAGATTCTTTACTTTTCCATGCTCCATGATCGCCTGCCCTGTCATCCCAATCCGGTGTCCCCCCTCAATAGTGATAAACCCCTGTTTCATTTCCTCCTCATAGGCATACAGCGAGTAGTTGCTCACATACTCCATCATCTCCCGAATATCCTCTTTCGTCACATAATAGGGCTGTCCCCTTTGCTTTCCCAAAACAAGCTCACCGCCCCGGTATATAAGAAGCAGCGGTTTTTTTGCCCGAAGCTTGATCTCCTGTAAATATCCATAATCCAGTTCTTCTCTCTGGATCATCCTGCGGATGTCCCGCGGAAGAACACTTAAGATTCTGTCCTCTTTCATATGTTGTCCACCCCTTTACATCCATATATATGTGGTGGTGGGGAAAATATGACAACTGGGGACGCAGCATTTTTTGCTACGTCCCCAGCTCCTACGGTTTCCATATCATATCTTCTGAAATTTCTTCCAACGAAAATGCCCCGCACATTTTCATCGTATCTACAAGTTCTGCACCGAATTTATCAACCAATGCTTTTACTCCTTCTTCTCTGCC
This sequence comes from uncultured Lachnospiraceae bacterium, assembly GCA_963559605.1. Lineage (GTDB taxonomy): Bacteria > Bacillota > Clostridia > Lachnospirales > Lachnospiraceae > Dorea_D. The sequence continues at coordinate 25,690 of CAUWLL010000029.1, read as the reverse complement.
GCCATAAACAGCAGTTACAAACGGTCTGGCTGCCAACACTGCATCTGCCCCCATAGCAAGCGCTTTAAAGACATCCATGCCACTTCGTATTCCACCGTCTACGAAAATTTTCATCTCGCCTCCCACTGCTTCTACAATGGAAGGAAGTACTTCTGCCGTTGCCGGACATTGATCCAGTACACGTCCACCATGATTGGATACAATGATTCCCTGTACTCCTGCTTCCAGAGCCTTTCTGGCGCCTTTTACTGTCATAACTCCTTTTAAAATAAATGGAATCTCTGCAATTTTTACAATCTCTTGAAGCTCTTTTACCGATTTTGATCCTGCCGGCGGTGTTAAATTCTGCAAAAACGGAAGCCCTGCCGCATCAATATCCATAGCCACTGCAAAAGCTCCTGATTTTTTCACCAGTTCCATCTTCTCTTTGATCGTCCCCATATCCCACGGTTTTACAGTCGGGATTCCTTGTCCATTTACATTCTGGATTGCTTTCGTCGCTTCTTCCATAACGGTCGGATTGGTTCCGTCTCCGGTGAAAGCAACGATCCCATTCTTTGCACAGGCAGATACTAAGATCTGATTATACTCATTCTCTTCAAACTGCTCTCCGTAATGAAGCTTCACTGCTCCTACCGGACCTGCAAATACCGGATAATCGAAAGTTCTTCCAAACAATTCCACCTTCGTATTTACTGGTTTCTGCTCACAGATAGTATCCATGTTCACGCAAATCTCCTGCCATTTTTCATAATTGCGCATAGCAACTTTCCCCAGTCCTTTTGCTCCCGGACCCGGTATCTGATTCTTACATGCCGCCCCGTTACACACATTACATGCCTTGCAATAAGGACCGATATGACCTCTTGCCTGTTCTGTTACTTCTTGAAAATTCATTTTTCTCTCCTCTTTTCTATATATTTTATATTTCCTTTTCTATGTATTTTTATAGATTCTTACATCCTTTTCAGCAACATCCCCAATCCTATACCTGCCGCAGAAACGACCAAATACCACACTGAATGTATCCATGCGCTGTCATTGTAATAGATAAAAATCGTTGGAAGAAAAAATATTGCTGTGATAACCGGATAAAAAATTTTTATTTTTTCCTTTGATAAAGCTCCTAACAAGATAGATAAACCAAAAGTAGTCACCAAAATCAAGAATACCATAGCTATTGCGCTGTCAGGTCCTACAAACATCGGAAATACATAAAACATACCTAATTGAAGCAAAAAAATGATGATTTCCTTTCTATATTTTTTCATAAGTCACCACTTTCTCACACAACTTCGAATAAATCCGGTCTACAAACCATTTTTCTGTTGACTTCTCCTTAATTTCATCTACATTGATCCATCCAATCTGGCTGTTTTCATCTTCCTTAATCCGAATCGCCGCCTCTGTACTGGCTTCTAATAAATATGTCACATTCAAATGCAGATGCGAAGAAATGTACTCTCCCCTCTTTTCATGTCCATCAACGGTCAATATTTCTAAGGAAAATATATCTTCTGAAACAAATCGAACATCTTTTAACCCACTTTCCTCTTCAATTTCTTTCAAAATGACTTGCTTCAAATCTGCATTCCCATCTGCATGACCTCCAAGCCATGCCCACGACTGATAAATATTGTGATATGCCATCAAGACCTTTCGGCGGTCTTCATTTACGATCCATGCCGACACTGTAAAATGCGCACTCTTATTGTCTCTTGTTAAAATACGTGCCGACTCACAAAGATGTCGTAATATTTCTTCTTTGTCCTTCTCTTCCTGCTCGTTATAATATTGGTATTTTTCAATCTGTTCTTTTAACTTTACAAGGTTTTCCAAGTTTATCCCCCCTTACATTTCTCCTTTTACTTTGACTGCCCCACGGTCAAAATCTTCTATCATTCCCATAGTAAGTTTACTATAACATTTTTCAGAAACTTACACAATTGACATATTATTAATTTCCACCTAAGAAAATCAGCTTGAAATTATCTTTATATCCATTTTTCTTTCACAACATCTTTTTAGATATTTTCTTAAATTGTATTTAAAGTTTGAAAAAAATAAAAAAAAGAATATAATATATATTAATAACATTAAGGAGGATTTTTGACTATGAAGCACGGAATTTACTATGCTTATTGGGAAAAAGAATGGGCTGCCGATTATTTATATTATGTAAACAAAGTTGCCCGACTTGGATTCGACATTCTGGAAATCGGAGCCGCACCACTTCCAGATTATACCCCTGCCCAAATCAAAGCACTTCGGGATTGTGCACAAGAAAATGGAATTCAATTAACTGCCGGATACGGTCCTACTTATGAACATAATATAAGTTCTTCTGATATAAATGTTCGAACCGGCGCTCTGGAATGGTACAAGCGACTTTTCGAGGTTATGGAGCAGCTTGACATCCACTTGATCGGTGGCGCTTTATATAGCTACTGGCCGGTAGATTTCAGTAATATTGATAAAGAAGAAGACTGGAAACGTAGTGTAGAAGGAGTCCAGATTCTGGCTCCGCTTGCCAAAAAACATAACATTCATCTGGGCATGGAAGTTTTAAACCGATTTGAATCTCACATTCTCAACACTGCCAAGGAAGGTGTTGCCTTTGTTAAGGAGGTAAATGAAGAGAATGTAAAAGTTATGCTAGACACTTTCCATATGAATATTGAAGAAATCAGTATAGGAGACGCCATACGTACTGCCGGCAAACTACTCGGACATTTACATACCGGCGAATGCAACCGGATGGTTCCGGGAAAGGGACGTACTCCATGGAAAGAAATCGGAGAAGCTCTTCGTGATATTAACTATGACGGAACTGTTGTAATGGAGCCATTTGTCAACATGGGTGGACAAGTTGGACGTGACATCCATATATGGAGAGATATTAGTCAAGGTGCAACAGAAGAAGAATTAGACAAAGACGCACATGATGCTGTTGTTTTCCAGCGATATATGCTTGATTGGAAATAAACAATCACAAACAAAAGACTATGACATGATTTTATCTACACATTACTAAAATCTATTGTCATAGCCTTTTTATTTTGTCAACTTATCTATAAATAGCTCTCCAGCACTTTTCGTACTGCACCTTTTCCTTTCAATTCTTCTCTCAGGATTTCTTCAATATACTCTCCGATTCCGGCTTCGTAAAGATCTATTCCGAAAATATTTACATTAGAAAGGATTTTTCTTGCTTTGTCTCCAAGACTTGAAGGATCTCCGATCACAACACCGGACAGCTGTTCCTGAAGCTCATCATTCATCGGATCCGGTGACAACTCATATGTATTTCCAACATCATCGATTGCAAGAAGATAACGAAGCCATCCTGCAATAGCAAGCGGAATCGCCTTTAATTTTTTTGCATCTCCGTCCCGCTCTACATATGCTTTCACAGTTTCTCCAAAGCGTACGCCGACACCCTGGGAAATATCCGTCACCAGTCTCTGTACAGTGTCTCCCAAATACGGATTCGGGAACCGCTCATAAAGACACTCATCCAGAAACGCCTTTGGTGAAAGAATCTTCGGATCCGGAACCACTTCCATTCCCTCTGCCCCGACTGCCTCTGCAAATTTCAGAGAAGCCGGATCTTTCATCTGATCTGAGAACAATGTATATCCCAGTACACATCCATATGGGCCAAGCGCAGAATGTACAGGATTGAGACATACTGTTACTTTCATCCGTTCTGATTTATTTACCGTATCGCGATCTGTCAGATAAACACCCGCATTTGATTTCTCAAGCGGAGGACGCCCATTCGGAAAATGATCTTCGATCACCAGATACTGTGGTCCTTCCGCATTGATAAACGGCGCGATATAAGTTCTCTTAGATGTGATTACAGGCTGCATAGATTCCACGCCGGAAGCCTCCAGATCATCTGCAATCTCTGTACTCGGACGCGGGGTAATCTTATCGATCATCGTCCATGGAAATGCAACTTGTTCTTCATCACTTACATATGCAAGAAATTCATCATCTACATATCCTTTTTCTTTCCACGCTCCTGCCATCTCGATTACTGATGCACGCAGTCTTGATCCATTCTTTGCGCAGTTATCCATAGATACCAGCGCGATCGGAGTTGCCCCGTTTCGGAAACGCTCTAACAGCATTGCCGTTACAATCGCCATAGCACAGACACCTTTTTCCGGTCCATTTTCAATATCTGCTTTTACAAATGGGAAATATTCCCCTTCCGCATTCCGAAGCGCATAACCCTTTTCAGTAATTGTAAAAGATACCATCTGAAGTCCCGGCGAACGAAAGATTTCCTTTAATCTAGTCCACTGCTTTTCATCTGTCGGGATTGCTTTCACCGCCTCGGACATAGAGCCTAATACCTGCTTTTCTACTGTTCCGTCATTGTGAAGGATTACACTGATTCCAAGGTTATCATAAGGATCATAAATCTTATCTACTAGATCAAAATCAAAACTCTCCACGCAGGTGATCCCTCTGTCAATCTCTCCAGCATTTAACAGCTTATCCGCAATTCCTCCAAGAAAAATACGGAAAATATTACCAATCCCGAAATGTACCCACATTGGATTATCTTGCGTCCTTTTTGCCACTTCTGCGACATCATAAGAGGGCAGTTGCACACCGGCTGCTTTCCAAGCTGCCTGATCTTTCAAACCTTCTATCGTAAGTTTCATACTTCCTCTCCTTTATTCATTGACTGATTTCTAATCTTCTGTAATCTTAATTACAGCTTTTACAATATCTGCTTTATTGTTCATACTATAATCCATTGCTTTCTGCGCTTCGTCAAGCGAGAAAATGTTTGTAACGATTCCCTTTAAATTAACTTTTCCGGACGCTACCGCATCGATCGCAAGCGGATAAATATGACGATAACGGAAGACTGTCTTGAATGTCAACTCTTTATCAAGTACAAGACTCATAGGCAGAGTCATCTCACCACTCTTACTATAACCTACCAGAACAATATTAGAACCTTTCTTTGCCATATGAATTGCCTGTACGGTCGTAATCTGTGTTCCTGCTGTTTCGATAACCAAATCTGCACCCATGCCTCCCGTAAGTTCTTTTACCTTGGCAACCACATCTTCTTTTGCGCCATTGAACACACCCGTAGCTCCCAGTTCCAATGCTTTCTCCAGGCGTTTTTCCATAATATCCACCACGTAGACTTCTGATACACCTCTGGCTTTCAGAGCCATCATGGACACCAGACCGATACATCCGGCTCCCATTACAACCGCCTTCTGTCCAAGATGCGCATCTCCCTGGATTGCAGCATGAAATCCTACTGCCAAAGGCTCAATCAGAGCTCCCTCTAATGTGCTTACATTATCCGGAAGTTTAAAGCACAGATCCGCTTCATGTGCTACATACTCCTGAAACACACCGTCAACCGGTGGTGTTGCAAAAAATACAACATCCGGGCAAAGATTATATTTTCCCTGTTTACAGAATTCACAGTGACCACAGGTTTTTCCCGGCTCTAGCGCAACTCTGTCACCCACCTGTAAATGCTTCACATTTTCTCCTACTTCCACAACAACTCCACCCGGTTCATGACCTAGTACGAATGGCGGTTCTACTACATAATCACCGATTGCTCCTGTTTCATAATAGTGCATATCTGAACCGCAGATCCCTACATATTCCAATTTTACCAGAACTTCGTCTGCTGCCGGCTTTGGGGTCTGTCTTTCTACAAATCCCATTTCTCCAATTCCGTTCATTACAGCTACTTTCATTTTACCGTCCATATCCTGTACCTCCGTTTTTTAACTTTTATTAAACACTTTATTAAAGTAATTATATTATCATCCGTTCTGCATAAAATGTCAACTGATATTATCAAAAAAATAATAATACCGCACAACTTTTGTCTTTTATTTTTCTTGATAGGAAATCAATTTCTGGACCTGGCAGAGACTCTCGTATTCTCCGCATGCAAGTAACGCAAAAAGTGCCGCTCCATAAGCTGCTTCTTCTGAATATTTTGGAATCTTCATCTCCATACCAAAACGGTCACAGCAGATTTTCTCAAGCAGCGAATTCATACGCACTCCATTTCCGCTTCCTACAAAAAACTCTGCTTTTTTCACCTCCTCCGGCAAGCTACAGTAATACTGGTACAGTTCTTCGCAAATCCCTTTCAGTATGCCAAGCGCAAGATGTCCCGGACGAAACGTATTTGTCCGGATTCCTGTTACACTTCCTGTTATCTCCGGATTCTGACGGGTTCCATTGAACCTGGTATCCACGATAAGTTGCTGCTCTTCCTTGTAAGCTGCTGCCGCGGCTTCATTTAAGATCTCATAAACTGCTCTGTCAGCCTTCGCCCCGGCAAGCTCCAACGACTCCTCAAAAAAACGCTTCATCATAGAATACGCATATCCACCGCACAACGCAGACCCTGCCAGAAGCCAGCTGTTCTCAATATATGGTCTGCACTCCAGCCCTTCACCTTCTACGACCTTCTCACTGTATGCAGATAATTGCGAACCGGTTCCTACATTTAAAAGCACTTTTCCATCTGTATTTACCGAACCTAAAAAGCTGGACTGATTATCCCCAAGAGAAATCGATACCCAAATCCCTTCTTCTGTCTTCCCGCAGACTTTATTTTCCTTTGTCACCTCCGGCAGCATAGCTGGATCCATACCCGCCTTTTTAACAGCTTCCAGATCAAAACAGGCATTTTTAATATCATAGATCCCCAAGCTTGCCGCCATACTCTGATGAAGCAGCGGTTTGTTCTCTCCTGCAAGAGAATAAGCCACATAATCCGGAATTGTACAAAAAGAAACTGCACCGTCTGGAATCATATCTTTTTTGGTATTGTAGTAATGCGTTGTGAGCCCAAACCCTGTAGCCATAGCATAACCTGTCCTTTCCGACAATTCTTCTGCATAGCTTTGTCCGCTTTCCGTATCTTTTTGTTCCCCACGCTGATCCTGCCAAGTATACAAAGGGCTCACTGCATTCCCGTCACTGTCAATATAAACGATCCCATGCATGGCTCCCGTAACTCCGATACAGAATATATCCTGATATGCCTTCACGTATCGTTCCAAAAGTTCACGGCAAAGCTCAAGGATCCGCTTGGGATCTTGCATCCGTTCCCAATCTTTTTCAGACTTTAAGTGTGCATCGTTCGCGAGCGTCTGGACATCCATAATCTCCCCGGTCTTCGCATCTGTTAGGATTGCGCACACCGTCGTGGTTCCAATATCTATGCCAATTGTTTTCATTCTCTTTCTCCTTCTTACTCTCTAATATTAATTGCTATCATTTTCTCCCATTCACCAACTACTTTATAAACTCGTTGATTCCAGATCAAGTCTGGCAATAATATCTTCCTGAATCGCCGGTGACAAATCCAGAAAGTTTACAAACGTTCCATGAATACGCATAATATACACTCCGCTTGGCGCATATTTTTTCGGATCTGCCAAAACTTTCCTTAGCATATCCGGCGTCGTCACATTGACATACAGATAAAACGGCTGGATTTCTCGATTAGCCGGATTGTAAAACAACGGTGTGATGATCTTATCCCTGAACTCCACTCCTTTTTCCTCAAAAGTCTCTGCCTTAAAGTAATTCGGATTGATCCCAAAGTGAGACGCGTACCCGCCATTCATTTTCATATAAGGAAGCTTCATACCTGACAATACACGAAACCCAAGTCCTGAGTGCGCTTCCCCATACAGTGGATCTACACCGTAGCCCAGCATGTCTCTTGATTTTCTTCCATCCGGTGTTGCACCTACCCAATAACCATACAAAAGATGCGTGGAAGGTGTCGCATAGTCGCATCGGAATGGATTTCCAAGATAATTTTTTCTTGCAGCCACTATATCGCTGATCCGATTCGCAATACGACTTGCCTCATCATCAACTTCCGGTTCATTATTTCCAAATTTTTTACAGCTTAAGAGATACTGGTGCATCTCCGGATCATTTTCAAAATTCGTACGCAGTGCTTCTACCATTCGCTCTGCATCTTCTGGACGCTCTCGTAGAAGCGTATCGATTGCAATAAATGAATCTGCAACTACCGATAATCCATGGATCAGACAACCACTTCCATTATATTTTGTCCCCTGTTTTCTCGTATCACGTGTATCAATTCCGGATTCTGCACCGCCCATCATCATCGATAAAAACGGAATCTTAAGAAGCCCGACAGCCTCTGACGCCGCGTTTGCAGAAGCCGTCATCTGCTCCACATAATCTTCTACGTTCCGGTAGAAGATCTCCCTGATATTCTGTAATACCTCCAATTTACTGCCGCATCCGTTTTCCCGGTCCGTCTTTCCAAGCATTTTCCCGGTAATCTCAGACTCGCCGCCATTGATACAAAGTTCCAGTATCTTACCTAAGTTCAGCCAGCTGTTCGTTGTATTTCCATTGTCTTTTCCCATGATCAACGGTTCCTGACATCCCGCCACAGAATAATCCGGCAGATCCTTCCAGTCAATACCATGTGCCTCCAAAATCGGGAATATACTGTCATCGTTAAACAAAGATGGCGTCAGGCAACCCGGCGTAAAGAAAAAACGTCCCAGACTTTCATACAATTCCTGCGGTGTGTTTTTATGTAACTTCACAGACAAGATCGGCTGTGGAAGATTCATATCATAATATGCGTCCAAAAGCGCATAGGAACTTAAATTGGTCATATCTTTTCCATTCACGTCTTTTCCGCCGATCATCAGATTTTGAGAGATTGCCCAACTTCTGTCAGCCACATTAAAAAACACAAGAAGATGTTTAAACAAAGCAGATGCAATCTCTCTGTCCATCTGAGTCTTCGCACGATAAGGCTCGAATATCCGATCCGCATTTCCCACAGAAAAAGCAAATGGATTGGGTGACTGTTCCAGACACATGGTCTGCCAGATCAAAATAAAGGACTGAATAGCCTCATAAAGATTATCTGCTCCATATACCGGGACTTTTCGAAGTGTTGTTTTCATCAACCTAAAACGTTCTTTCTCTTCCTCAGTTTCCGCATTCACTTCCATTTCTTCTGCCAGATCCGCATAACGATCCGCCAGAACTTCCAGAGCCTCTAGGGAAATCTTCATCGCCTCAAAGTAGTCTTTTCTCTCATCCTGACATACCGCCTGGTTTTTACAGATCTCTTCTTTTACTCCTTTTGTTCCTTTTGCAAGAAGAGGGCGCACGTCCGGAATCAGATGCCCCGTCACCTGTTCTATGAAAAAAATCGCCTCACTGGTACTATCTCCGGCAATATCATATGCATGCCGCAAAGCATCTGCAAATTCTGTATGAGCGTTGTACTCCTTCAGTTCTTCGATCCGCTCCTTTGTAATATCTCCAATAGGATCAATATCTCCGAATACTGCCACCGGATCGCAATAGCCACTGAATGAATCCACAGTAAACGCCGGATTGATCAATGCATAAGATCTGGCAAAGGAATCGTCCTGTGTTCCCGCAAACATATGATATTTTCCCAGTGTAAGAGGAAGTCTCTTCATCACTTCCACCTGAGTTCTGGCTACACGGATACAATCTGCATCCTCCCGGAACTTTTCATCACATTCCCTCTGAATTTCTTTCACTAGGAACCATCCTTCCAGATGATCCAGACTTCTTTCCTCCTGAAATCGTTTTTTTGCAAGTTCCGTAATCCGTTCTGCGTGTAATACTGTTTTCATATATTTCCTCCTTCTTTCAATGCCTTTCTTCTCTAACTTTCCTGTAAATTTAAGTGATTTCGTATTAATTTTTGTCGAAACCTCTGAATCTGTTCTGTCGTCACATGCGCTTCATCTGTCATCACGTATTCAAGACCGCAGGCCGCCCATTTATTTTTACCGAATTCATGATATTTCAAAACCTCAAAGGTTACATTTTGTCCATTCCTCTTTGTCCCATTTATAATCTCTTTAAAGAAACAGATAAACATCTCCATATCTTCTTCACTGTCATTGACTCCGCCAATCAGTGGAATTCGAATATCCAAATGCGGATGTACCCTTGCCGCCTCCAGAAGATTTTGATTCACTTTTTCAATAGGTACTCCGGTAAATATAAGATGCTTTTCCTTGTTCCAATGTTTACAGTCCATGATCAACTGCCCCACATAGGGAAATAATTCCGATAGTCTCGGATGAGAACCATTCGTTTCTATTGCCGTATGGATCCCGGCTTTTGTCAGTCTCTCTAGAAGCTCTTTCAATGCTTCAAACTGTATAGTAGCTTCTCCTCCGGTAAAGGTCACTCCGCCTCCGTCATAAAACATGGGACTACTCCTCATCACTTCATCCACGATCTCATCTGTTGTATACTCTTCATAAGAAAGACAGATTCCCTTATTTCTATATTTTTTAGTCAAACAAATACGGTCAGGGCAATCTCGGCATATATTCCTGTTTAAAACACCGCCTGACACCGCACCTTTCGGACACAATTGATCCTCAATCCAGTCTTTATCTGTACACAACACTCCTTCCATCTGCATCCCCTCCGGATTGGCACACCATGGACATTTCATATTACACCCCTGCAAATGATAGACCAGCCGATTCCCCTGCCCATCTTGAGAATAGTTAAATCCTTTCTGAAAGACCCGTACAGTTTTCATTTTCTTTTTCCTCCTTAAATCCGTCCTTTGATCGGACAAATTTCTGCTTTCCACCTTACGCCCTCCAGGATCTGACGATTCAGACACGAAAAGATTTTCTCAGCGCTTGCATGCAAATCTTGGTTATAAAGAAGAAAGGAATATTTTCCTGCTCCTTCAAATTCATCAATCACTGCAACCACGATGTTCTGCACCTGTTGTTCCAGTACTTCCAGCACCTGCATTCCAATCTCACCGGCGCCACATAAGATCAATCCATGCTCCATACCTTCTGCTTGAATTTTGATTTTTTCAAGATCAGACGAGCTGATCTTACGATCCCTTCTCCAGGGAACACGTTGCACCTTTCCTTCCGGACAGATACTGACATACGCCTTTTCCCTTTTTCTGATATTACTGACTCCAAGATTATCCCAACCCACATACAGAAATTCTTTACATCCCTTCTCTCCTGCACGAAATAATGTTTCCACCGCATCTTCATTATCCAGAAATACACTATCCGCATATGGATATGCTGCATCTGTATCAAAAAACACCAGGTTCATCCCAATACTACGAAGTCTTAGCAGCTTATCGCCGTCAATCTGCTGGTCATCCGGCCAGACGACTGCATTACGTATATCCTTTCGATACAGACGATACAGACAATCCTCCAATACTGTATTTTCCGGCACTTCTATATATAAAAGTAATGTATCATGTTCCCATGCACATTTTTGAAATTCTGCAATAAATTCCACAAAAAACGGATTCTTCGACGGCGCTACCAACGCCACCATGTCTAACATCGTCTGATTTCCATGATTTTTTAATGTGATCTTCGTTCCATTTCCCACTTCCCGGACGATTAAATCCTCGTCCTCCAAAAGATCCAATGCTTTTCGCACCGTAATGCGGCTCATCCCATACTCCTCCGCCATCTGACGCTCAGACGGAATCCGTTCCCCGCTCTGATAGACCCCTTCATAAATCTTCCTGCACAATTCATTCCTTAATTCTAAATAACGCAGTTCTGCAGATTCCCTTCCCATAACTTCTCCTTTTTATTATCTTTTCTAAATGGTATTATATGATAATACCATTTCACGTTCAATAGAACTTTTAGACAAAAAACGCGTGGCATTTTTGTCTAAAATGCCACGCATCTTTCACCGATTTTATTCCCGGCTTTCCTCTTATCCTATTTTATCGATTTTAATCTGTGGATACAATCGCTCCATATCTTCCATAACAAAATATCCTGTTTCTTCTCTAAGCGCTGCCGCCGCAGAAATCGCACTTGCCTTTCGTAGCGTCTCCTCTATAGTAAGTCTACCGGCAAACCCCAGCGCAAAACCTGCAATCATAGAATCTCCGCAGCCAACTGTATTCACTGCGTCGATTCTTGGAACTATTGCACGGTAAACACCGTCATCACACACGACTAAAGAACCATCCGCACCCAACGACACCGCCACTACTTCTACTCCACGCTCATGAATTACTTTTGCCGCCTCAATGATCTCATCAATGTCATTACAGGTTTTTCCAGTGAGCATTCGGATTTCATCTATGTTCGGCTTGATCATCGTCGGACATGCTTCTATCCCCATTTCCAATAACTTTCCGCTTGTATCCAGGATTACTTTTTTCCCCGCGTCTTTTACAATTTTCACCAATTTCTGATAGGCTGTTCCATCAAGACCCTTGGGAACACTGCCAGACATGGCAACTACATCTGCCTCTTTTACAAGACCCTTAAATTTTTCTGCAAATCCAAGAAATTCTTCTTCCGACACCGTAAAACCAGGCTCCAGAAACTCTGTTTGCACCTGATTCTTTTCATCCCAGATATTGATACAGGAACGACTCTCTGCTTTCAGATGGTAAAATGCGCTTTTTACATGATAGTCTTTTAACGAATCTTCAATATAATTTCCCGCATAACCGCCCACAAATCCGGTAGCTACAACTTCGGCGCCCACTACTGCTGCAGGTTTTGAAACATTCAGTCCCTTACCGCCGGGAACATACGCGCATTCTTTTACCCTGTTTACCGCGCCCTTTTGAAATTCTTCTACGACATACCGTTTATCAATCGCTGCATTCAATGTAACTGTCAGTATCATCTCAGCCTCCTACTCCTCGTTCACCAACAAGATCTTTCCTTTGACAAGCCCCGGCGTTTTAAACATCTGAAATGCTTCCTGCGCCTGACTCATCGACATTTTCTTGTAAATAAATCCCGGATCGAATTTTAACTGACCTGTCGCAAAATAATGTGCGGTAAGCTGCCATTCTCTTCCCGGGAACGGCGAGCTGTAAGACATCCAGGAACCGGTTAATTTGAATTCTTTCCGGTTCATGTTTTCCCACATTTTCGGAGTAAATGTAAGATCTACATGCGGTGTTCCAATAAAGCAGACGTGCGCCTTATTTGCCGCCAGCTCAAATGCAATGTGCATAGTCGAAACCTGACCTGCTGTCTCAAATACAAAGCCATACCCTTTACCTCCGGTGATCGCCATGGCTTTCTCCATATAACCTTCCTGCATCGTATTCACAACTTCGTCCGCGCCCAGACGTTTTGCCAGTTCCAGCCGTTCCTCACTGATGTCAAATACTACTACCTTCTTAGATCCAAAAATCTTTGCCCATTGCATCGTGAACATACCAATTGTTCCACCACCCAAGACAGCTACATATTCGCCACCTTTATAATCGTTCTGGATCACACCGTGAAGCGCAACTGTAGACGGTTCAAACATTGCTCCCTGTTCATAGGAAATACTCGGATCAAATACTACCGCATTCTGTTCCGGAATCACTACGTAGTCAGCATTACTTCCCTGCTGCCTGGAACCGATAAAACTGTAATGCTTACACAACGAAAAATTTCCGTTCTGACAATCATCGCATTTCATACATGGAAGAAGCGGCGCTCCAGACACGCGATCTCCCACTTTTACTGTTGTCACACCTTCGCCGACTTCCACCACATCGCCTGAAAATTCATGCCCCAGAACGATAGGATAAAAATGTACTCCGTTATGCAATACCCTTGGAATATCTGAACCACAGATTCCAGAAGCCTTTACTTTCACTTTCACCGTTCCCGGTCCTACCTTCGGTTCCTCATACTCTAAATACTGCACATCTTCATTCGCACATACAACTGCTGCTTTCATCCTACTCCTACTCCTTTCTTCCCATCACGCTTTTCAACTGTTCATATAGCATCAGATAAGTCTCATAATTTTTATCATACACCGGCTTAACTTCCGAATTTGGCTCATGCTCACGCTTTAATACAACGGTCCGCTCTACGGCTTCCTCAAAACTTTTATACATACCGATCCCAACACCTGCTAGGATTACTGCTCCCAGCGTTGTTGCCGTATCTGATGACGGAACTACAATTTTCTTGCCTGTCACATCTGCCTTGATCTGTGTCCACAAAAGCGAATTTGCCGATCCGCCCATAGCACGAAGTTCGCTGACCACAGCGCCCGCCTGCTCTGCCACATTGAGATTGTGACGCAAAGACAGTGCAACGCCTTCCATCGCCGCACGCACAAAATGTCCTTTTGTCTTACTGAAATCCAAACCGTAAAACACTCCTTTGGCGTAAGGATCCCAAATTGGCGAACGTTCTCCTGACATATATGGAAGAAATACAACACCATCACTTCCCGGCGCTACTTTTGCAGCAATTTCATTAAACAATTCCAAGGAACTCTTTCCAAGTTCTTTTCCCCGGAGTCTTTCGTAATCTGCAAATTCTTTCTCAAGCCAGCGCATCACACCACCGCCGCCAACAGTTCCTCCCTGAAGGATCCATTGATCGGAAACCGCATGATAGCTTAAAATCAGACGCTTATCGGCTTTGTATGTATCCATACAGATACTCATGCCTCCGGCTTGTCCGCCCTGTTCCTGTGTTTCTCCCGGATGGATGACTCCTGCTCCCAAAGTTCCGCATGCCGCGTCTAACGCCCCTGCCGTCACCGGAATTCCTTCCATTAGCCCACATTCTGCCGCCGCCTTAGCAGTCACTGTACCGACCACTTGATGACACGGGAAAATGTCCGGTAAAATTCCCGGCTCTATGCCAAGTTCCCGGCACATATCCAGATTCCAGACACCCCGTCTCATATCAAAACAGTGGAGTCCATAGCCTTGCGATAACTCCTGCGTATACTCTCCGGTCAATTTATATGCGATAAAACTGTTGGACTGAAGCACCTTATATGTCTTTTTGTAAACTTCTGGCAAGTGTTTCTTATACCAGAGGATCTTCGGGGTTGTATAAGATGGTTTAAATGGATTTCCACACACCTCGAAAATCCGGTCTTCTCCAACCTCTCTTCCCACTTCCTCACAAATATCTGCCGCACGGGTATCCATCCAAATTGGTGTATTAGTCAGAACTTCTCCGTTCTTGTCCATCGGGATCGCCGACCAGCTCTGCCCGTCTATTCCGATTCCTGCGATCTCTCCCGGCTTTACCTTTCCCTTTTCCAAAGTTTCCTTTATCGCTTTACAAACAGCAGACCACCACTCTTCTGGATTTTGCTCTGCCCAGCCAACCTGCGGATAGTACACCGGATAATCACCGCTTCCGCTTGAGATCACCGTTCCGTCTCCATCAAATATCGCAATCTTGCAGGCGCTCGTTCCAATATCAATTCCAAGTAAATATTGTTTCATAACGACCTCCTACTTCTGTTTTATTCTGCTTTTCTGTTTTATTCTGCTTTTCCGTCACATCCGCACATCTTCATGCGTCCTTTTACGATTTCTTTCACAGCCTCCATCGCTACAACACCAAGTTTCTTTGGATCAAATGTCTCTGGTTTCTCGGCAAGAAGCTTCTTGCAGGCATCTGTATAAGCAACACGAAGTTCTGTGGCAAAATTCACCTTACACATTCCGCGCTCCACACATTCTTTTACATCTTCTTCACTTAATCCAGATGCTCCGTGAAGAACCAATGGAACAGATACTACTTCCTTTACATCTGATACGCGCTCCTTATCAAGTACCGGTGTTCCTGCATAGAACCCATGCGCGGTTCCGATTGCGATCGCAAGAGAGCTGATTCCTGTTCTTTCTGCAAACTCCTTTGCTTCCTGTGGGTTTGTATTCGTATCTGCATCTGCTTCCAGATCATCTTCTTTTCCGCCCACTTTCCCAAGTTCAGCCTCTACCGGGATTCCGAATGCTTTTGCCACATCGGCCACCTTTTTCGTAATAGCTACATTCCCTTCAAAGTCTTCATGAGAACCATCGATCATCACAGATGTATAACCTGCCTTCATTGCCTGTACCGCCAGTTCAAAACTGTTCCCGTGATCCAGATGCAGACATACCGGAACAGTTGCTTTCTTTGCTTCTGCTGTAACAAGCGCCGCAAAAGTCTCTAAAGAACCATATTTCACCGTAGACGGAGTTGTCTGGAGCATTACCGGCGCACGAAGCTCTTCAGCAGCCGCGATCACCGCTTTCACCATCTCCATATTCTCTACATTAAAAGCACCTACTGCATAACTTCCCTTCTGAGCATCTAACAGCATTTTTTCTGATGTTACTAATGACATAATTCATTCCTCCTAATTTTTATTATTTTTTATTACTTTTATTCCGGATAAATACAATCAATCCGAAGTCTTTCAAACTCCTGTCTCCAGTCCTTTGACGGCTCTTTATCCGTCACTGCCTTGGTCAGTTCTGTCCACTCAGCCACCTTGGCAAATGCCATTTTATCAAACTTAGAGTGATCCACTGCTAAAATTCTTTCCTTGGCAGCATTTAACATCAACCGTTTACTACAGGCATCCTGTTCATCAGAATCCATCATACCGACTCCGAGATTCATTGCCTTACAGGAAATAATTGCCTTATCTACATGATAGGAACTGATCATCCTGTTTGTATTAGGTCCAACCAGAGCAAACGACTTTTCTCTCGAAACACCACCTGTAGAAATCACATTCCATTCCGGAACATCAAACAACTCCAAAATAATCTCAACAGAATTGGTAATGATTGTAAGTCCCTGCTTCTTGCCTTTTAACTCTCTTGCTACATATGCTGCAGTCGAACTCGCATCCAGCATGATCGCCTCGCCGTCCCGAACCATATCTGCTATCATAGCTGCTATCCGTTGTTTCTCCACGATCATCTGATTCTTACGAATATTGAACGGAAGGTCAAAAATACTATGCTCATTCAACACCGCGCCGCCATAACTCTTAATAATCAAGCCATCATTTTCAAGTTTTTCCAAATCCCTTCGAATGGTTTCCTCAGACACCTGATATAATCTGCTCAATTCGCTGACCACGACTTTTTTGTCCTGCTGTAGTTTTTCTAATATCCGGTTGCGTCTCTCAATCGCAAGCATTCAGCCACCCCCTTTCCTCTTACATTTTAAATATCATTTCACACTCCGAATGTTGTTTCTACTTTGATATTACCACTAAATCAATATAAAATCAACATTTTAATATTGTTTTTATGTGGTTTTTATTGTTTTCCCACTATTCGTACATTCTAATCCCAAAGGATCTTCGCACACACGCCCTCGCTTCATCCAGATCTGCAAATTCACCTGCATATAACATCTGCACCATCACATTACCGATAGACGTTGCCTCTCCCGGTCCGGCTGATACTTTTCTTCCTGTGTACTCTGCCGTTAGTTTGTTTAAATATTCTGCATTAGAACCTCCGCCTACTACATAAACAGTATCATAATATTTTCCGGTCAGCCTCTCCAGATGCTCCAGTGTATCCGCATAACACTTAGCTAAACTATTGTAGATAACTGCCGCAATTTCACCCACCGTCTCCGGAATCTGCTGTCCGCTTTCCCTACAGAAATCCTGTACTGCCTGTATCATACTTTCCGGTGCCATAAAAGACGCATCGTTACAATCTACAATCGAAGCAATCTTTTCTTTTTCCGCCAATGCACAAAGCTGGGAGAAACTCAGGTCTTCTTTTAATTCTTTTTTTACCGACTGGATCATCCACAGTCCCATGATATTACGAAGATACCGATACCGATGGTCATAGCCGCCCTCATTCGTAAAGTCTGCTTCCATACTTTCTTTTGAGCAATCCGGTTCTCTTCTTTCCACCCCCATAAGCGACCAAGTGCCAGAACTGATATAGACCACATCTTCTCCTTCTGCCGGAACAGCCAGCACCGCCGAACCAGTGTCATGTGAAGCCGGTAAAACCACAGCGCAATTAAACCCCACTTCTTCTTGTACTTCCCGCCTCAAATATCCTTCCAATGTGCCGGGCATAGAAACGGTTCGGAAGATCCTCGTTGGAAAACCTAGCTTTTCAATCAATCCCAAATCCCAGTCCCCTGTTTCTGCGCTCACTAACTGACTAGTAGATGCAATAGTATACTCCATCTTTTTTTCTCCGCTCAGCAAAAAGTGAAAATAATCCGGCAGCATCAGCATTGTTTCTGCATGCGCAAGTTGTTCTGGATGTTTGGCTTTGATTGCCTGAAGCTGGTAAATTGTATTATAAGACTGCTTTTGGATCCCGGTTCTCTGATACAATTCCATCTGCGGAACGATTGCTTCTACTTCACAATCCATTCCAAGTGTACGTCTATCCCTATATCCGACAGTATCTCCAATTATCCGGTCATTTTCATCTAACAGTACAAAATCCACTCCCCAGGTATCAACGGCTATCGATACCGGAATCTTGGAAAGCTCTTTACATTTTTTCATCCCCGTTTTTATTTCAGAAAATAACTGCTCCAGATCCCAACAAAGTGCTCCGTTCTTTTCTTGCATTCCATTTTGAAACCGATAGACTTCCTCAAGCTTCATATAGCCGTCTACAACCTCCGCCAAAATGTGACGTCCGCTGGAAGCTCCTATATCCACAGCGAGATAATATTTTCCCATTCATATCCCTCCTTGAACTCTATTACTTCCAGTTACTTTACAGCCGGATGTCTGCCCGGAAGATTCATATTTCTACGAATTTCATTTAATTCTTCTACCTTCTCCGGTGGAATGATCTTAGGTCCGCCGATCATTCTTGCCTGATACATCAATCTCGCATAAAATTCTACGGATTCCATCTTATGATAAGCATTCAAAAGCGTATCTGAATATGTCAAAGCTCCGTGATTTTCCAATAGAACTGCATCATAATCCTCCAGAAACTCCTGAATAGAATCCGGAATCTCCATTGTAGATGGTGTCCCATATTTGGCAAGCGGAACTCCTCCAAGAAAGATTACCGCTTCCGGCATGATCGGATCCATCAACGCTTCCCCTGCAATTGCAAAGGTAGTAGCATACATTGGGTGTGCATGCACTACTGCATGAACATCCGGACGTTCCTGATAAATACGCATATGCATTTTCACTTCTGACGACGGTCTGAAACCCTCATTTGCTTCCAGCACTTCTCCCTTGGCATTGACTTTACAAATATAATCCGGTGTCATAAAGCCTTTGCTGACTCCGGTCGGTGTGCAAAGATATTCATTCTCGTTTAACTTTACCGAAAAATTACCGTCATTGGACGCTACCATCCCCCGATTATATACACGTCGCCCAATCTCACACATTTCCTGTTTAATTTCTGCTTCACTTTTCATAGTTTTCCTCCTTCACCCAACTTCAATGTTTTGTTGTTTTCTGTTTATCTTGTGTTGTTTTTAGTTGTTTTTTATATTTTATCACATAAATCCATATAATTCAAATCAATATTTTGTTGTGTTTTAGTTGTTTTTGCACTTGAAATCTCTCGCGGAGTGAGACGATACTCCGAAGGCGTACAATGATACATTCTTTTAAACACTTTTGAAAAATAACTCATATCCTGAAAACCACACTTCTGACAAACATAGGAAACCTTCCACGAAGTTGACAATAGTAAACTCGCCGCATATTCTAACCTACACCGATTCAAATAGACGATAGGCGAGATTTTCAAAACACTCCGAAAACATCTCATACACTCACTTTTACTCACCATCGCACTGTCAGCAATATCCTGCAGCGTTATCTTATCTTGAAAAGATTCATTAATATATGTAGTCATCACTTTGATACTTTTGATCTTATCAGACTCTTCAGCCGTTTTACACTGCATTGTCTTCCTATTCTCATGATGGATCAACAAAAAAAGATTCGACAACAGGAAACGCACATTTACTTCAAATCCATACTCTCCGTCCACGCACTCCATCCACGCAGACTCTATGATTTCAACAGCCTTTTCTACCTGCCCTTTCCGAAAACATATTGCGGGCAGTTCAGCATTTGACTGTACCGGCAAAATATATTTTTTCCAAAAAAGACTACCCAAAGTTCCACCCACAAGGCTTCCGTGGAAAACAAGAGAATCAACGATACTCTCCTTTGCATCACAATTCTGAACAGCATGAAGCACACCGCTGTTAATAAAAAATCCATCTCCTTCTTCCAAACGATATTCCACATTCGGTGTTTTGATCATAACGGATTTCTCCCGAACGATCCCCACTTCATATTCCTCATGCCAATGCCATGGGTTAAATTTCTTTTTTAAATTGTCATAATAACAGGCAATGGGAAATTCATTGGTTCCATGCTCCAAAATCTCCCTCTGCTCTTGATCTATAATGGTGTCGCCAAAAGATAACATATCTCTCCTTTCTGACCATATTGTCATAGTTTTTGAACAAATTTTACTATTTTTATTTATTTCTTGATGATATTATTATAGCATAAAAAGAAATACTCTTTTAAATTCTTTTTAATTTTTAATACGGAGGCACGCAATGATTCAGCACAAATCACACAAACACTTAAATCCTAAAACTGCTTTGACAATCGGAAGCATTTTTTGTTTTTTCTTATTCGGTCTTTTCGACAGCTTGAAAGGAGCTACACTATCTGTTATGTTAAAAGATTTAAACTTTAACTACTCGCTCGGAGGAACCATCGTCCTCGGTCAATACAGCGGATATTTCTTATCCACTATCCTTTCCGGTATTTTCCTTGATCGATTCGGACATAAATTGACCCTAATCCTTGCTATAACGAGCATGATCGCCGGAACAGCCGGATATGCGTCCGTTTCCATCCTGCCACTGCTATTTTTCTTCATCCTCCTTGTCGGGTTCGGATTAGGAACCTTGGAATTGTGCGGAAGTAATATCATCACAACATATTATCCCGAGAAAAAGGGACGTTATCTGAATATATTGGCCGCAATCTCAGGTATTGGATCTATACTTTCTCCTTTTCTTGCAAGCCGTCTATTCCACGCCGGTCATTCCTGGAGATTTATCTATTACCTAGAACTTATAATCTTAATCCCTGTGGTGCTTTATTTTATTTGCATGCATGCCCCCCGATTCCTCACGTTAAAAAGTTCGGAATCTGCATCCAAAATTTCTTCCGAAGAATTGCATTTCAACCTTTTCCGAAAGGATTTGCTGCTCATGTATTCTATTAGCTTCATGTATATGTCTGCTGAAATGGGCATTACTACCTGGATTGCCGAATTCTATGTGACAGAACATGGTTACACATTGGCAAAAAGCGCGCAGTTATTATCTTTGTTTTATATCAGTATGACACTTGGGAGATTTTTCGGAAGCTTTTTTGTCGACCACATCGGACGTCGCCAAAGTACGGTTTTTGCATCTATATGTACTTCCGTGTGTATTATTTTCGGAATTTGGGGACCTGCCTCTTTCGCTATATTAATCGCATTATCCGGCGCTTTTTACTCTATTGTTTTTCCTACTGTAACAGCCATGCTTTCTTCTCTTCCTTCTGGAAACTCCGCAAGAGTACAGGGAATTTATTTTGCATGTGGAGGACTTGGCGGTATGTTCGGTCCTTGGATCATGGGCATCATAAATTCATTCCTTGGATTACAAGCAGGTATCTTTTTCTCAGCTATTTTATTTCTGTTGATTCTTATACTGCTTATATCAGTCAAGAAACATAATAAAAATACTGCCGCCTAATCACAGGCGACAGTATTTTTTCGTATCCTCTACTAGCGGATTTTTGTTAATTCTTTCATATCTTCTTTCAAGTGCTGATAAATATTCTTATACAGTTTGAAATATTCATTATATTTCTCATGCGCTTCTTTATTTGGCATAATCTTGTCATCAAGTACCTGCCATGTCTTTACCTCATCATATGTCAGAAGACCCGTTCCGATACCTGCCAGCATCACGTCACCCATATTTGCCTCTACATCATAGATTGGGCATACCACCGGATAACCGGTAACATCTGCAAATATTTGACGCCATACTTTTGATTTTGTCACTCCGCCAGCAATCAAAATGTACTCACCCAGATCACTTCCGGTTGCCTCCATTGCATCTCTCAGGCAATAAGCGACAGCCTCCAGGAACGCACGGTACAGATGCCCTTTCGTATGTGCAAGAGACAACCCAACAATCGTTCCTTTAGCATCAGAATCCCAGACAGGGCTTCTCTCCCCCATAAAATATGGGAGTACTACCAATCCCTCACTTCCTGCCGGTATCTGCTCTGCCTGTCCATTCAAAACATCATAAAGATTGGGACCACCGTTTTTCTGATTCTCAAGTTCCCACTGACACAATGTATTACGGAACCATTTTACAATCGCACCAGCGGTATTTCCACCTGCAAAATAGTAAGAAAGATTCTTGGCATCATAGAGATAAGGCCATACGATCAAACCTTTTCCCTCTACAGGTTTATCTGAAATTAATGCTCCGCACATAGAAGTTCCGATAGCTGCCGCATAAACTCCCGACTCAAATACACCAAGGCCAATATTAGCAGCCCCACAGTCAATACCACTGGCGATCACCGGGAATCCTTCCCATAATCCTAAATCTTCTGCAATTTCTTTCTTTATACCGCCAACTATATCTGTGGATTCTACAATCCTTTGCGGCATCATAGACATTGGGATTCCCATAGCTTCCATCAATTCAGCAGACCAGGTTCTCCGATTCATGTCAAAAATCCCACCGATATTTCCTGCCGAAGAATAATCAATAGCAATCTCCCCTGTCAACTGATAGATCACATAATCGTTCGGAGGCAGGAATAACTTCGTCTTCGCCCAGTTCTCCGGTTCATGATTTTTCATCCACAATATCTTTGTGTATCCATAATAAGGATCCGCTCCATTATGTGTAATTTCCAGAAGCTTCTCCGTTCCGATATTATCCAGCACCCATTTCGTCTCTTCGTCTGCTCTTCGATCCATCCAAATCATACACGGACGAACCGGCTTCATATTCTCATCCAGAGGAATTCCTGAACCGCCGTACAATCCGCTGATAGCAACGCCCTTGATCTCCTCTGCCTTCACGCCGGCCTCTGCTGCTTTTGCAACTGTATTACGAATAGAATCTTTCGTCGCCTCATACCACACATCTGGCCACTGCTCTGCCCACAACGGCTTCGGTGTCAGCACATCGTATTCCTGTAGATCTTGTGCAATCAATTTTCCCTTGGTATCCATCAGTATTGTTTTTGTTCCAGATGTACCAATATCCGTCCCCAATAAATATTCCATCTTGCTCCTCCTTGTTATTATATAAATATGTTTTATAAAAGCTATTTATATAATAAGCCACAGATCATATCCTGTCAATTTGCATATTTCCAGAATTATCTGTGGCTTTTTTAGCTATATTGCACAATCTTTTTTCACTTCATTTAAACACTCTGCAGAAAATCATCGATATAGAAGATTGCAGCTCCCGCAGCAGCCGCTTCTACTTTATAACGACACGCTCTAAGATAGTTCTTGGCCTTATCACCAAATGGATTTCTTTCATCCACCCGCCGATTCAATTCTTCCATATATTCATCAATATAAGCTCCAACATAACCTCCGAGAATTACCATTCCGTCAAATAAAATCCTGACATTATGAACTGCCAATGACAGATCATCCAAATACTTTTCCCACAAAAGTATTGCTCCTTCATCACCGTCTTTAAGGATCTTAAAAAACTCTTCCAGATTTCCTTCCGTATACTGATCCAGATTTCCGGCTCTGCAAACAGTGTCAAAACACCCACATTTTCCGCAATAACAAATCTCTCCATTTTCAGGAACCACTGTCATGTGACCAATCTCTCCACCTTTTTGGGTGTCGCCTTCATAAATCCCATTATTGATGATCACAGAACCGCCAATACTATTACTGAGACTGATATAAAACGCATTTTTCACTTGGTGATCAATCCAGCTTTCCATATAGCCGGCTGCATAAGAATCATGCACCAGTTTATTTTCATAAGGAATATATTTTGCAATTTCAGCCCGCCGCTTTCCAGTAAACCCGAGAGTAAGTCCATAGGTTACTTTCTCTCCATCATCTGAGATTAATCCTGGAACTGAAATACCCACTCCCAACAGATTATCTTCTGAAACATTTGCCATCTGTTTAACCTGTTCTACAATCTCTCCCAACTTTCTAAGATAGCCATCATCTTCCAGATTAAAAACAATCCGCTCTTTAACTTTACATGCAGCCTCACCTGACAGGTTCACCGCAACTGCACTGATATGATTTGCTGACAGATAAACCCCTATTGCCATCTTAGCATTCGGAACATACGTATATGCAGTTGCATTACGTCCCCCTGTATTACGAATTTTCATGGATGTATCAATCAGCCCACGCCTTGTCAAATATTCCAAATTCTGAGTCACCGTCGGTAAGCTCAACTGCAAAGCCACCACCAGATCCTGCTTCGAAACCTGCCCGTTTTCTCTGATATATTGATATATTCTCTGCCGGTTCTGAATCTTAATTTCATTTGCACTCAATTTCTCTTTTTCCATGAACTATCTATTCCTCCAACAGCACGTTACTTTTCTATCTCAAACTGTTCTGTTTCATCTAATTCTACCACTGTACAATCATTAGCATATACACATTCCGGAAGAATGATCATTGCGTGAAGTGTTTCCGCATTTACCGGAAGCGGTGCAAGATGCCAAATTGCTGTGCGAATTTTCACCAATGTTCCACACGGAACAATAAACGCTTTTGTAAGTTCCGTTACCGGGCATCCGCCTGATGCCGGTGCAACATGTATAATCATATCATCATTCAAGGGTAATATCAACTCCGGAGTCGTAGTATGATATTCAACTGCTTTTATGATCATACGCTCTTCCTTTTTCACCTCGATCGGAGAGTATGCCACACGTGTTACAGAAGATTCACTAAGCCGATCCGGATAAAATCTATGTATTTCTCCCTCTAACGCATATCCTTCCGGATGGAGCATATCATAGTATTCTCCATACGGCGCAAATGCTTCCCTGCTTAATTCCATTACCTGAATTTTTCTCATAATTTATTTCCCTCACGATTTTATACACAAAATCCCAGCAATATATATCTGCTGGGATTCGTTATCATAGTTTTTAAGCTCGATTTACGCTTTGTCTCTTTTTCTCTTCTGAAAGCAATCAAAACCAACAGCAAGAGCAAGTACGATACCCATAACAATCTTCTGTGCATAAGAATTAACATCCATAAGCACCATACCGTTTTTCAGAGCACCGATAATAAATGTACCTGCTACAACACCTGACATTTTACCATATCCACCTGTAATAGATACTCCACCGAGAACTACACAAGTGATTACTTCAAACTCAAATCCGTTTGCACCTGTAGATGTGTTACCGGAATTTGTACGAGACAACATTACGATACCTGCAAGTCCTGCAAAGAAACCGGATATTGCAAATACCAGATATTTAATTCTGGAAACAAGGATACCGGAAAGTCTTGCCGCTTCTACGTTACCACCTACTGCATAGAAATAACGTCCAAAATATGTCTTGTTAAGAATAAATGATCCGATTGCAAAGCAAACAGCCATAATGATAACCGGAATCGGAATAACACCGATGTATCCCTGACCGATCATAGCAAATCCTTTAGAGAAGCCACTAATTGGCATACCACCACACATGATAAGTGCAAGTCCCATAAACGCTGTCTGTGTCGCATACGTTGCAATAATTGCAGGAATTCCTACTGTAGATACCATGA
>CAUWLL010000028.1:0-35155 GCA_963559605.1 uncultured Lachnospiraceae bacterium | reverse complement strand
AAAGGTATTAAGTATGCTGATGAAGTTATCAGACGTAAAGTTGGTAAGACTGGTAAGAAATAAGAAAGGAGAGTGTAAAAATGGTTAGCAAAAAATCAAGAAGTGTAGTTCGTGTTAACAAACACAGAAAATTACGTAACCGTTTAAGTGGTACAGCTGAGTGCCCACGTTTAGCAGTATTTAGAAGTAACAATCACATGTATGCACAGATCATTGACGACGTAGCTCAGACAACTCTGGTTTCCGCTTCCACTCTTCAGAAAGACGTGAAGGCAAACTTAGAGAAGACAAACAACGTTGATGCAGCAGCATACTTGGGAAAAGTAATTGCTGAGAGAGCGATTGAGAAAGGTATTAAGGACGTAGTCTTTGACAGAGGCGGCTTTATATATCAGGGTAAGATTCAGGCATTAGCAGACGCAGCTAGAGAAGCTGGGTTGAATTTCTAGGAGGAGGAGCACACATGAGACAGGAACGTATTGATGCTAGTCAGTTAGAGTTAAATGAAAAAGTAGTATCAATTAAGCGTGTAACCAAAGTTGTTAAAGGTGGCCGTAACATGAGATTCACAGCTTTAGTAGTTGTTGGCGATGGAAATGGCCATGTTGGTGCAGGCTTAGGAAAAGCTACTGAGATTCCGGAAGCTATCCGCAAAGGAAAAGAGGATGCAGCGAAAAACCTCATTAAAGTAGCTTTGGACGAGAATGAAAGTATTACACATGATTTTATCGGTAAATTCGGAGGAGCTTCTGTACTTCTTAAGAAGGCTCCGGAAGGTACCGGAGTTATCGCCGGTGGTCCGGCGCGTGCAGTCATCGAGATGGCAGGAATCAAGAATATCCGTACAAAATCTCTTGGTTCTAACAACAAACAGAACGTAGTTCTTGCTACTATCGACGGATTGCGTCAGGTTAAAACTCCGGAAGAAGTTGCTAAGCTTCGCGGTAAATCTGTTGAAGAGATCTTAGGCTAAGGAGGTAAATGAAAATGGCAAATTTAAAAGTTACATTAGTAAAATCTCCAATTGGTGCTGTACCAAAGCATAAGAAAACTGTTGAAGCAATGGGACTTCGCAAAGTAAACAAAACAGTTGAACTGCCGGACAATGCAGCAACAAGAGGTATGATCAAACAGGTATGTCACCTGGTAAAAGTGGAAGAAGTATAATTATTAAATTTCGGATAAGGAGGTGTCACAATGGATTTATCAAACTTAAGACCTGCTGATGGATCAAAACAGAGTGATAATTTCAGAAGAGGACGTGGACACGGTTCTGGAAATGGTAAGACAGCCGGTAAGGGACATAAAGGTCAGAAAGCTCGTTCAGGCGGTACAAGACCGGGCTTTGAAGGTGGTCAGATGCCATTATATAGAAGAATACCAAAGAGAGGTTTCACAAACAGAAACTCTAAGACGATCGTTGGTATTAATGTTAGTGCCCTTGAAGTTTTCGACAATGATGCAGTAGTATCTGTGGAGACATTGATCGAACAGGGAATCGTTAAGAATCCAAGAGATGGTGTTAAAATCCTTGGAAACGGTGAATTAACAAAGAAGCTTACAGTACAGGCTAACGCATTCAGCGCCGGAGCTGTAGCTAAGATTGAGGCTTTAGGTGGAAAAGCAGAGGTGATCTAATGTTAGAAACATTTCGAAATGCATTTAGAATTGCAGATATTCGTAAGAAAATCGGATATACATTTTTAATGCTGATCGTAATAAGACTTGGTTCAGAACTGCCGACACCGGGAGTTAATCCAACTTATATTAAAGATTTTTTTGCACAGAACACAGGGGAAGCGTTTAATTTATTTAACGCTTTCACCGGTGGTTCTTTTGAGCAGATGTCAGTATTTGCTCTGAGTATTACGCCTTACATTACGTCTTCGATCATTATGCAGCTTCTCACAATAGCGATTCCAAAGCTGGAGGAGATGCACAAAGACGGAGAAGACGGAAGAAAGAAGATTGCAGCTATTACACGTTATCTGACAGTAGTACTTGCGCTTATAGAATCCACTGCCATGGCAGTAGGTTTCGGACGTCAGGGTCTTCTGAAGGAATATAACTTTGTGAATGCGGCGATTGTAGTGCTTACACTGACTGCGGGAAGCGCTTTACTTATGTGGATTGGTGAGAGGATTACGGAAAAGGGTATTGGAAACGGTATTTCTATCGTCCTTGTAATTAATATCCTTTCTCGTGTGCCAAGTGATATTTCAACATTGGTAAATCAGTTTGTTAAAGGAAAAAACCCTGCTTCCGGAGGTCTGGCAGTTGCAATTATCGCGGCGATCATTATCGGCATGGTTGTATTCGTGATCGTTCTTCAGGATGGTCAGAGAAGAATATCTGTACAGTACTCACAGAAGGTAGCCGGAAGAAAATCTTATGGCGGACAGTCTACACATATTCCGCTCAAGGTTAATACTGCGGGGGTTATTCCTATTATCTTCGCTTCATCTCTGATGCAGTTTCCAATCGTTATCGCTACTTTTGCAGGAAAGAGCGAGGGAGCAGGAATCGGCAGTGAAATTTTAAAAGGAATGAATCAGGGAAACTGGCTGAATCCAGATCAGATTAAATATTCATGGGGATTAATTGTATATATTCTGCTTACAGTATTTTTTGCATATTTTTATACATCGATCACATTTAATCCGCTGGAGATTGCGAACAATATGAAGAAAAGCGGCGGTTTTATACCGGGTATCCGTCCGGGCAAACCAACCGTCGAGTATCTGACAAAGAGATTGAATTATATCATCTTTATCGGAGCATGTGGACTTGTGATCGTACAGGTTGTGCCGATCTTCTTCAATGGATGGTTTGGCGCACAGGTGTCGTTCGGCGGTACGTCACTGATTATTATAGTCAGCGTTGTATTAGAGACACTCAAGCAGATCGAATCGCAAATGCTTGTGCGTAATTACAAGGGATTTTTAAGCAATTAAACAAGAAGTGTAGCTTTATTGTGCCGTTTTGCGGACAGATTGAGTCCGCAGAGGGACATATATTCGCATCATTAACTCGCGGAATTTTCCGCGGGTTAAAATGCTATAAGGAGGAAATCGATATGAAGATCATTATGTTAGGCGCTCCGGGAGCGGGAAAAGGAACACAGGCGAAAAAAATTGCCGCAAAATACAACATTCCTCACATTTCTACCGGAGATATTTTCAGAGCAAATATTAAAAATGGAACAGAGCTTGGAAAAAAAGCAAAGACTTATATGGATCAGGGACTTTTAGTTCCGGATGAACTGGTGGTAGATCTTGTTGTTGACCGCGTGAATCAGGAAGATGCAAGAAACGGATATGTTTTGGATGGTTTTCCGAGAACAATTCCTCAGGCTGAAGCTCTTGACAAAGCGCTTGCAGAGCTTGGACAGAAAATGGATCATGCCATTGATGTAGACGTTCCGGATGAAAATATTGTAAAAAGAATGGGTGGACGCCGCGCTTGTGTCGGATGTGGAGCTACATACCATCTTGAATATGCGCCGACAAAAGTAGAGGGAGTCTGCGATGCTTGTGGAAAAGAATTGATCTTAAGAGATGACGACAAGCCGGAGACAGTGTTGAAGCGTCTTGGCGTATATCATGAGCAGACACAGCCACTGATCGATTACTATACAAATGCAGGAATCTTGAGGACTGTTGATGGAACCATTGACATAAACGAAGTATTTCAGGCAATTGTAGATATTTTAGGAGAGTAGGAACATGCCAATTACAGTGAAATCGTCCAGAGAGATTGAATTAATGACAGAAGCGGGACGGATATTGGAGATTGTTCATAAGGAATTAGAAAAGGCCCTTCATCCGGGAATGACAACAAAGGCAATCGACCGTCTGGGAGAGGAAGTTATCCGCAGCTACGGATGTGTCCCGTCATTTCTTGATTATAACGGCTATCCGGCATCTATCTGTGTATCCGTAAACGATGAAGTTGTGCACGGAATTCCAACCGACAAAAGAATCATTAAGGATGGGGATATTGTAAGTCTTGACGCGGGAGTCATTTACAAAGGATACCACTCTGACGCGGCAAGAACACACGCAGTCGGAGAGATCAGTGAAGAGGCAAAAAAATTAATACAGATAACAAGAGAATGTTTTTTTGAGGGTATAAAATACGCAAAAGAAGGCAATCATCTATTTGATATTTCGTCAGCGATCGGCAAATATGCCGGAGACAGGGGATATGGTGTTGTGCGGGATCTGTGCGGCCACGGAATCGGAACTTCGCTCCATGAGGCTCCGGAAATACCGAACTATATTATGAATAGAAAAGGCGTGAAACTGAAAGCCGGTATGACGCTTGCTATTGAGCCGATGATAAATGCGGGAGGATGGGAAGTTGACTGGCTGGAGGATGACTGGACGGTCGTGACCAGGGATCACTCTTTGTCCGCACATTATGAGAACACGGTATTGATTACTGAAGACGGCCCCAGACTTCTGACTTTGACTTCGACATAAAGTGGAGATAGCATAATGGATAGATTTGAAACAGGAATGCTTGCGCGTTCAAAAGCAGGACGTGATGCAGGAAAGGTTTTTGTGATAATCGGTGTGGACGGTGAATACGTATATCTTGCAGATGGCGGGTTAAAAACCATTGACCGTCCGAAAAAAAAGAAGAAAAAGCATACACAGATCATATTAGAGAAATACGACGTCACAAATGCCGATGATGTGAAAATAAAACGTATACTGAAAGAATGGAATAGGGAAGAAAAATTATAGGAGGATTAGGATATGTCAAAAGCTGACGTAATTGAAATTGAAGGAACAGTAGTGGAGAAATTACCAAACGCAATGTTTCAGGTAGAACTTGAGAACGGGCATCAGGTACTTGCGCACATCAGCGGAAAGCTGAGAATGAATTTTATTAAGATTCTGCCGGGAGATAAAGTAACATTGGAGCTGTCTCCATATGATTTATCGAAAGGAAGAATTATCTGGAGAGATAAATAAAATTTTTGTTGACTTTATAGAATAGACGGTGCTATAATATATAAGCACGTTTCTAGGCATTCGTATGCCCATATATCTCAGAGTTGCAAAAGGAGATGGGAGAGAATCCCCGGGAATTGTGTAGAAACAGCAGACAGAGCAATGGATGAAAGGAGGATCTCACATGAAGGTTAGATCATCAGTAAAACCAATTTGCGAGAAATGCAAAGTAATTAAAAGAAAAGGAAGCATTCGCATTATCTGCGAAAACCCGAAACACAAACAGAGACAGGGTTAGTTAAGGCGGCTGATAGCTGACACACTAGGAAGTGTGTAGACTATTTGAATATACAAGGAACCACCTGTAGCCGGTGAACGTCCTCGTATATTGCTTCTAATGCCGGCGCGTCATTACCATATATCAGAAAGGATATACGGTTGCCGGAAAGGGTGTGGATACCGACACACCTGGGATTTATGAAAATCCCCTATTAAAGACAATATGTGTAAGCTGAAATTGAGCTTATTTTCAGCGCAGAAACAAATTAATTTAAAACAAGAAAATGGAGGAAATTCACATGGCTCGTATAGCAGGTGTAGACTTACCAAGAGACAAACGCGTTGAGATCGGATTGACTTATATCTACGGAATCGGCAGAACAAGTGCAACACGTATCTTAACAGAGGCAGGAGTTAATCCTGACATTCGCTGTAGAGATCTCACAGATGAGGATGTAAAGAAGATCAGTGCAGTTATCGATGAAACACAGATGGTAGAAGGTGATCTTCGTAGAGAGATCGCTCTCAACATCAAGAGACTTCAGGAGATCGGATGCTACAGAGGTATCCGTCACAGAAAAGGACTTCCGGTTCGCGGTCAGAAAACAAAGACAAACGCAAGAACAAGAAAAGGTCCTAAGAGAACAGTAGCAAACAAAAAGAAATAATATCAGAGAAAGAGTAGGTTAGTTTTATTATGGCAAAGAAAGTTACAAAAAAAGTGACAAAAAGACGTGTCAAGAAAAACGTTGAACACGGACAGGCTCACATCCAGTCATCTTTTAATAACACGATCGTTACATTAACAGATGCACAGGGAAATGCTCTGTCATGGGCAAGTGCAGGCGGTCTGGGATTCAGAGGTTCAAGGAAATCTACCCCATATGCAGCGCAGATGGCAGCAGAGACAGCAGCAAAAGCAGCATTAGTACATGGTTTAAAGACTGTTGACGTTATGGTTAAAGGACCGGGGTCAGGAAGAGAAGCAGCAATCCGTGCCCTTCAGGCATGTGGAATCGATGTAACAAGCATTAAGGATGTTACTCCGGTACCGCACAACGGATGTCGTCCACCGAAACGCAGAAGAGTGTAGTGAGCAGCAGAGCGGATTACAAACATCCCATATAGCTGATTTAACCATATGGTCATATTAGGAGGAAATAAACATGGCAGTAAATAGAGTTCCGGTACTTAAAAGATGCCGTTCCCTTGGAATGGATCCGGTATATTTAGGAATTGATAAAAAGTCTAACAGACAGTTAAAAAGAGCAAGCAGAAAAATGAGCGAGTACGGTCTCCAGTTACGTGAGAAACAGAAAGCAAAATTTATCTACGGCGTATTAGAAAAACCATTCAGAAATTACTACAAAAAAGCAAAACAGATGAGCGGTATGACAGGTGAAAACCTTATGGTCATCCTCGAGTCCAGATTAGATAACGTAGTATTCCGTATGGGATTTGCAAGAACAAGACGTGAGGCAAGACAGATTGTTGACCACAAGCACGTACTTGTTAATGGAAAACAGGTAAATATCCCATCTTACCTGATCAAAGCAGGAGATGTGATCGAAATCAAAGAAGCTAAGAAAAGCTCACCGAGATACAAAGAGATCTTAGAAGTAACAGGCGGCCGTCTCGTTCCTGAGTGGTTGGATGTTGATGCTGAGGCTCTGAAAGGAACTGTAAAAGAGCTTCCGAACCGTGAAGTGATCGACGTTCCTGTAGACGAGATGTTGATCGTCGAATTATATTCTAAATAATAACCCTTAACCCCACAGGAGGTGGACTTAGTGTTTGATTTTAATAAACCTAATATTGAAATAACTGAGATTTCAGAAGATAAGAAATATGGAAGATTTGTTGTAGAGCCTTTGGAAAGAGGTTATGGTACAACATTAGGTAACTCTCTTAGAAGAATCATGCTTTCATCTTTACCGGGAGCTGCGATCAGTCAGGTGAAAATTGATGGAGTACTGCATGAGTTCAGCTCCATCCCCGGGGTGAAAGAGGATGTTACAGAAATCATCATGAACTTAAAGACATTGGCGATCAAGAACACATCTGAGACAGATGAACCAAAGACAGCGTACATTGACTTTGAGGGTGAAGGTGTTGTAACAGCAGCAGATATTCAGGTTGACCAGGACATTGAGATCATGAATCCGGAGACAGTCATTGCAACACTTAACGGTGGGGCAGACAGCAAACTCTACATGGAGATTACGATCACAAAAGGCAGAGGATATGTAGGCGCAGATAAGAACAAAGACGAGGAGCTGCCGATCGCAGTTATTCCGATTGATTCTATCTATACTCCGGTAGAGCGTGTAAATCTTACGGTAGAGAATACTCGTGTCGGTCAGATCACAGATTTTGACAAGCTGACATTAGATGTATATACAAACGGTACATTACTTCCCGATGAGGCAGTGAGTTTAGCAGCGAAAGTTCTCAGCGAGCATTTGAGACTCTTCATCGATCTTTCAGAAGTTGCTCAGGCAGCGGAAGTTATGATCGAAAAAGAGGATGATGAAAAAGAGAAAGTGCTCGAGATGAGCATCGACGAATTAGAGTTGTCCGTACGTTCTTACAACTGTTTAAAGAGAGCCGGAATCAACACGGTTGAGGAGCTGACAAACAGAACATCGGAAGATATGATGAAAGTACGTAATCTGGGACGTAAGTCTTTGGAAGAAGTACTTGCAAAATTAGACGAGCTGGGATTAAGTCTCAGCAAAGGCGAAGAGTAGAGTGATTAGCGAATACGAGTTGTAAACGAAGTATGAGGTTAGCACGAACTCCCTTATGTTGTCCGTCGATAAACCCGAAGTGTGCGGCGGAGCATTTGGCTAGTAAGCCCGAAGAAGCATAACCAAGTGTAAAATGGAGGATGAAAAAATGGCAAAATATAGAAAACTCGGCAGAACATCAAGCCAGAGAAAAGCGTTATTAAGAAATCAGGTAACAGCTCTGATCAATAACGGTAAAATCAGAACAACAGAGGCAAAGGCAAAAGAGATCCGTAAAATCGCAGAAGGTCTTATTGCTATGGCTGTAAGAGAGAAAGATAATTTCGAAGAAGTAAAAGTTATGGCTAAAGTTGCCCGCAAAGACAAAGACGGAAAACGTGTGAAAGAAGTTGTAGACGGTAAGAAAGTTACTGTATATGACGAAGTTGAGAAGACAATCAAGAAAGATATGCCAAGCAGACTTCACGCACGTCGTCAGATGTTAAGAGTTCTGTATCCTGTAAAAGAAGTGCCGGAAGCACAGGCAGGAAGAAAGAAAAATACAAAAGAGATTGATCTTGTTGCAAAACTTTTCGATGAAATTGCACCAAAGTACGTAAACCGTAACGGTGGTTACACAAGAATCGTTAAGATCGGTCAGCGTAAAGGTGACGCAGCTATGGAAGTTCTTATTGAGCTTGTATAATTGCAGATTTTGTATCTTATATTGTAAAGTAGGAAACGCACTCTGAAGATCAGGGTGCGTTTTTTCGTCATTTTTCATATATTTTTCCAGATGGATAAATTTTACTTGCGCACAGGGGCAGAAGATGTATAATATAATTGAGAAACTGTTGATAGAAATTTCAAATATTTCAGATACAAAAGAGGAGGACATATTGAGAAAAAAATTATGGAACAGTGTAAAGACATTTTTATTTCTGGCAGCGATTTTCTTGTTATCTGTGTCGACAGTTAATGCTGCGGATACAAAAGCAGGCGGGAAACCTGTCGTATATACAAAATATAAAGACGGAAATACAAATAATTATTTCGGGGATGGCACGAAAAGCAATCCATATAACCAGTTTCGGGACGCAGTAGATAATGTGGCCGAAGGTGGAACGATATATATTATGGGGGAAGCCCTTCTGAATGACAAAGAAGGCGAAGGAGGAAGACCTCTTGTTATTAATAAAAAAGTAACGATTAAGCCTGACACAGAGGGAAATTATGCAGTGCTGTCTGTTCGTCCGGCGGGAATACTTTTAGAAGCAGATGTGCGGTTTGAAAATATACGGTTAGAGTTTTCGAATAAAGTACATGACAGTATTTTTGCTAATGGGCATAGGCTAGAACTTATAAATGTTTCAAACAGCAGTGGAGGTCGTTTGATCGATCTTTTCGCAGGCGGACTAAACAGTGAAAGCAACGGAACCGGACAAATTATTATGAAAAGGGACGCCAATTTCACTGATAGCCAAAATAGCGGAACTTATTTTGGAAATGTATATGCGGGAAGTATGAACAGTCCTTTCCGGGGAAGCGCGGTTATTGATATTGACGGTAATGGAAAAATAAAATACGGTCATATCTATGCAAGCGGAGCCCATGAGGCAAATCCGGGAAGTATGTTAGATCCAACAGAACCCCAACCGCCACGGGCAGATGCACAGTCTTATCCGACAGCCGGAGACGTGGAAATCAGAGTCAATAAACCGGATCCACGTTCTGAGATACATGGGGAAGGTGTAAAGGGAAAAGTAACGGTATCTTTTAGTACGGAAAATCCTATCGAGCCTGTTATGACAGAGATTGACAATTTCGTTTTGATAAGCGGTGAAATCTACGGGAAAAACATAGAAAAGCTGACTGGTAATTTGAAACTTGGAGAAAAGGCGATCTTAAATTTGGCTGAGCATCCGGCATCCGTTTTTCGAGTTGACGGAAATTTCCAGGGCGAAGGCGGTACCGTGCGTCTGAAAAGAGACGGCACTGTAGATGTCGGCGGAACAATATCAGGCAGATGTAGGCTTCAAACAAAGGGGTATCCTATGTTTGGAGATGAATCTGGTCCCGTTAAAGAAAAGCAGGTATATTTTTCTGCCGCAAGTAAATCTGAAGACGCTCAAATCCTATTTACTCCGTATAGTGCTACCCAGAAAGACTGGAAGCTTTATGTGGAGAAAACTGCGGATAAAGTTGTGTGGAAAGCCGGGAAACCGTCAGACGGTTCTGCCACACTTACCAGTCTTAAAATCGTACCTGCCGAGCAGACTATGACAGTAAAAGAATTTTGGGAAAACAACGCAGAATTTGAATTACAATATGAGGGAAGCGAAGCGGCATTAGACAATCTGGAGCATCAGATCAATGAAGGTCTGCCGGAAGCAAGCGGTATGGAGCTGTTTAACTTTTCGGCAACACTGTATGTGCAGCAATCAGGGGATATGGAAGGTTATAATGTCCCCGGGGTATATACACTTACGGTCTCTCATCCTGAAAGTGGTATTACAAGCAGTGCAAAACTGATCCTAGAGGCAGACTGGAAACCGGAGCCGCCGATCGAGCCTGAACCGGAGCCGGAACCGCCGATAGATCCGAATCCGCCGATAGATCCTGAACCAGAGCCGGAACCAGAGAAACCGCCGGTAGATCCAAAACCACCGGTAGAACCGGAGAAACCGCCGGTAGAACCGAAACCACCGGTAGAACCGAAACCACCGGTAACTCCGCCGACAGTTCCTCAGAAAGTGACGGGGGTAAAGCTTAATCATAGTTCTATATCGATTCCAAGCGGAGGGACGGCTGTATTAAAACCACAGGTAACACCATCCAATGCGGCGAACAAAAAGCTGAATTGGAATTCTTCTAATTCCACAGTGGCAGCCGTTAACCAGAATGGAACAGTAACAGCCAAAACACCGGGGACAGCAGTGATCACGGCAAGGAGCGCAGACGGAAGCGGTAAATATGCGCAGTGCAAAGTGACCGTAGGCTACAAGGTTACATATTACTTAAACGGCGGAAAGAACCATTCTTCTAATAAAGGAGTATATTACGGAAAGAGTGTTTCCCTGAAGAACCCTTCCCGCAAAGGTTATTCCTTTGGCGGCTGGTATACGGACAAGAATTGCCGGAAGAAAATCCAGACGATTTCCGGGAATACAACGAAAAATTATACGGTATATGCAAAATGGCAGAAGGTAAAGACCGGGAAAACAGCGTTTACTTCTGTGAAAAGTAAGAAACGAGGACAGATAGCAGCGAAGTATAAAAAGGTTTCCGGTGCAAAAGGATATGAGATCACTTACTCTACGCATAAGAAATTTAAGAAGTCTGCGACCAAGTCCGTAAGGAGCAAATCTGTTCGGTATACGGTAAAGAAATTAAAACGGGGAAAGACGTATTATGTGAAAGTAAGGGCATATAAGACAGATTCGACAGGACAGAAAGTCTATGGTTCTTATAGTAAAGTAAAGAAAATAAAAGTTAAAAAATAAAGGAAGCAGTCTCACAGTGTATGTGAGGCTGTTTTCTGTTAAAAAACTGACTATTATGTTAAAAAAACTACTTTATCGGAAAATACTTACAAAAGAATGATTTGATGTTATAATACACATATCTGTATGGCATGCGATATGTCACAACTACATTAGGAAGAAAGGGACGGTAAAAGGAAATGAGCAGATTAGAGCTTGCTTCGCCTACAAAAGCAGACATCGTTATGGAAGAACTTTATAAGGATTTAGAGCGAAGAATTGAATCAAGCCCTCCGGGCTTATGTCCTGTAGATATGGCGAGAGCATTTTTAGAGCTGTGTCACGCACAGACATGTGGAAAATGTGTTCCGTGCCGTATCGGACTTGGACAGCTTACGAGCTTTATCGAGGATGTACTCGAAGGAAGAGCAACAATGAAAACACTGGATATTATGGAGCAGACAGCGCTTTCTATCATGGAGTCGGCAGACTGTGCGATCGGTTATGAGGCGGCGCGCATGATCTATAAAGGACTTATCGGGTATCGTGACGACTATGTAGAGCATATTCAGAACGGACGTTGTACCTGTACGTATCACCAGCCGGTACCTTGCGTATCTTTGTGTCCGGCGCATGTAGATATTCCGGGGTATATTGCCTTGGTGGGAGAGGGAAGATATGCAGACGCTATCCGTCTGATCCGCAAAGACAATCCATTCCCGACAACTTGTGGATTTATCTGCGAACATCCATGTGAAGCAAGATGCCGTAGAAATATGATGGATGATGCCATCAATATTCGGGGATTGAAACGAGTGGCGGCAGATTTTGCGGGAGAGGTTGAACCGCCGGCATGTGCACCGAGTACCGGAAAAAGAGTGGCTGTGCTTGGGGGAGGTCCGGGAGGACTTAGCGCGGCGTATTATTTACAGTTGATGGGACATCAGACAACGGTATATGAGATGCTTCCAAAACTAGGAGGAATGCTCCGTTACGGTATTCCAAACTATCGGCTTCCGAAAGAGCGTCTGGAGGATGATATTGACGCAATCCTGAAAACTGGAGTGGAAGTAAAGTACGGGCAGAAGATTGGGCAGGATCTTACGATTCAGCAGCTTCAGGAGGAGTATGACGCGGTGCTGATCACTATCGGTGCGAGTACAGATAAGAAACTCGGACTGGAGGGTGAGAATGCAGCGGGCATTTTCTCGGCAGTACAGTTCCTTCGGAATGTAGGAAAGAACATTATTATGGATCTTACAGGCAAAGAGGTTGCTGTGATCGGAGGGGGCAATGTAACGATGGACGCTGTCCGCACGGCGAAACGTCTCGGAGCTAAGAAAGTAAGCGTTGTATACCGCAGAAGAATTGCAGATATGACAGCCCTTCCGTCAGAGATCGAGGGCGCTATTGCAGAGGGTATCGAGGTACAGACTTTGAAAGCGCCGTCATCGTTATCCGTAGACGAGAATAATCAGATCAAAGGAATCTATGTGTCACCGCAGATGATCAGTTCTATCAAAGACGGACGTGCAAGCATCCGCCCGACAGGAGAAGAAGATGTATTTATTCCGTGTGATATACTGGTCGTTGCGATCGGTCAGAACATAGAGACGAAGCATTTTGAGGAGGCTGGTATTCCGGTTTCCCGTGGAAAGATTGTGACAAAGAGCAATGGTTCTATTGAGAATATGCCGGGCGTATTTGCAGGAGGAGACTGTGCAAGTGGTCCTGCATCTGTTATTAAGGCGATTGCCGGAGCGAAAGTTGCGGCCGCAAATATTGACGAGTATCTGGGCTATCGTCACGAGATTTCCTGTGACGTTGAAATCCCGGAGGCTCATTTAGACGACCGTACACCATGCGGCAGAGTGAATCTGACAGAGCGGGAGGCATGTGAGAGAGTTAAAGACTGGGAAGGCTGTGAAAACTGCATGACCGAAAAAGAGGCGAAGCAGGAAGCAAGCCGGTGCTTACGCTGTGATCACTTTGGATATGGAATCTTTAAAGGAGGCAGAGAGAAGAGATGGTAAATTTTACAATTGACGGAAAAAAGATTACTGTAGAAGATAACACCACGATTATGGAAGCTGCCGCGCAGAATGGGATTCCGATTCCGCACTTGTGTTATCTGAAAGGAATTAACGAGATTGCGGCGTGTCGCGTGTGTGTTGTGGAATTAGAGGGGAAGGAAAGACTGATAACCTCCTGTAATAACGTGGCAAAAGAGGGGATGGTCATCTATACCAACAGCCCGAAAGTGAGAAGGCACAGAAGGACAAATGTAGAGCTGATACTGGCACAGCACAATTGTGAGTGTGTAACCTGTCCGAGAAGCGGTAATTGTGCCCTTCAGACGATTGCAAATGATCTGAATATTATCGAAGTACCTTATAAGCAAGTGATCGAGAAAAAGCCATGGAATATGGAATTTCCGCTGATCAGAGATTCTTCAAAGTGTATCAAATGTATGCGTTGTATCCAGGTCTGTGATAAAGTACAGAGTTTAAATGTGTGGGACGTAGAAGGGACAGGCTCAAGAACGACGGTGAACGTGTCCGGTCATAGAAAAATCGAGGAAGCAGATTGTTCCCTTTGCGGACAGTGTATTACACATTGCCCGGTGGGCGCGCTCCGCGAGCGCAACGACACGGAGAGAGTGTGGGATGCAATCGCAGATCCTGAGAAGATCGTGGTAACGCAGGTAGCTCCGGCTGTGCGTACGGCATGGGGCGAAGAACTTGGAATGAAACCGGAGGAAGCAACGGTTGGTAAGATTCTGGATGCTTTAAAGAGAATGGGCGCAGACTATGTATTTGATACGGTATTTTCAGCAGACCTTACGATCATGGAAGAGGGAACGGAGTTTGTACAGAGATTTACCTCAGGGGAATTAAAAGAAAGACCGATGTTTACCTCCTGCTGTCCGGGATGGCTCCGGTTTATCAAGTCTCAGTATCCGCATCTGGTAAAATATCTGTCTTCCGCAAAATCTCCGCAGCAGATGTTTGGAGCGGTGATGAAAACATATTATGCACAGCAGCTTGGTGTGAGCCCGGATAAGATTTTCACCGTATCGGTAATGCCTTGCGTGGCAAAAAAAGGCGAGTGTGAGATGGATCTGTTCCATGGAGA
This sequence comes from uncultured Lachnospiraceae bacterium, assembly GCA_963559605.1. Lineage (GTDB taxonomy): Bacteria > Bacillota > Clostridia > Lachnospirales > Lachnospiraceae > Dorea_D. The sequence continues at coordinate 20,569 of CAUWLL010000028.1, read as the reverse complement.
ATATGCTGGAAAAGATGTAGATGTAGTCATTACAACAAGGGAGCTTGTGAAGATGATACGCGCGGCTCATATCAGTCCCGATACTCTGGTTGACCGCGAGAGCGACAGTCCGATGAAAGCGGGAACCGGAGCAGGTGTTATTTTCGGAGCAACCGGAGGCGTTATGGAGGCTGCGTTAAGAAGCGCCTATTATTTGATCAAAGGTGAGAATCCTCCGGCAGACGCGTTCAGATCTGTGCGCGCAGAAGGGTTCAATGCGAACAACGGCGTACAGGAAGCAACCTTCCATATTGATGATATTGAGGTAAGGACTGCTGTGGTCAGCGGACTTGGGAATACGAGAGCCTTGATCGATCGGATTGAGAGAGGAGAGGTTCAGTATGATTTTGTGGAAGTTATGGCTTGTCCGGGCGGTTGTGTAGGTGGCGGCGGTCAGCCGATCCACGATGGAGAAGAGCTGGCGTTTGAGAGAGGAAAGAATCTTTACTATCTGGATGCGAATGCGAAGCTTCGTTGTTCTCATGACAATCCCGATATTAAGGAAGTGTATGATACGTATTTCGGAGAGCCGAACGGTCATCTGGCGCATATGCTGTTACATACAGATCACGCGGCGAGTGTTGAGGATTATGGCATCGGATATAAGAATTATTAAAGCATTCGGTTGTCAATATATAAGGGTGATATAGAGGAGCGGGGCGTATTTTGATATACGCTCTGCTTTGCTTTGCGGTGTATTTGAAAATGTAATACCCTTATGAAAAAACATGAGGGGAAATGCTCTTGACAATCCTTGGATTGTGTCCTATGCTAATATCTTGTGAGCAGAGGAAATATGCAGAAAAAGCACAGACTTAATGGAGGAATGACAGATGGATTACAACAAAATTGTGCAGGGGATTCTTGATATTGGAGAGGCGATGCTCGTGAGCGGAGCAGAGAATTTCCGAATTGAGGACAGTATATATAGAATGTGCAGAAGCTACGACTTCAAAAGGTATGACGTATTTGTAATACCGACCAACATTCAGATTACAGTGGAAACGCCGGAAGGTGAGATCATTACGCAGATCCGCCACATCGAAAATGCGGATTTTGATTTTGACCAGTTGGATTATATGAATAACCTGTGTCGCTATGTATGTGAGAACACGCCGGACGAAACAGAGATCCGAGAGAAATATCTGGAGGTAAAAGGACGCCCTCCACAGCGCAAGCTGACAAAGTATTTTGCGGCTGTGATGGGAGGAACCGGATTTGCAGTATTCTTCGGAAGTCATTTTGAGGATGCGATTGTTGCGGTAATTGTCTCTTTGATGATCGTTGTTGTGGGAAAATGGCTCAGTAAGAGGGAAGGAAACTTATTCATCTATAATACGATCTTGTCGTTCCTTTCAGAGATGCTGATCGTTCTGGCAACCAGAAACGGTCTCGGCGACCACCCGGAGCGTATTATGATAGGTATTGTCATGCTGTTGATCAGTGGACTTAGCACGACCAACGGTATTCGTGAGATTTTGCAGAAAGATTATATTTCTGGATTTATTAATATTATGAACTCGATTCTGGGAGCGGCAGGTATCGCCGTTGGAACCGGTCTTGCCATGTGGCTGACGAATGACTTTAATGCAGAAGGTTTCATCCTGAACCACAGTATTCCGGTGCAGCTTATCTCCTGTACGGTAGCCTGTGTGGGATTTGCGTTCTGGTTTCAGATTCGCGGTAGACAGGTGATCTACTCCGGAATCGGAGCATTTTTCACCTGGGGAATCTACTTGATCATGATGGAGATTGAACCCAGCAATTTCCTTGCAACTTTGGTAGCGGCAGTGTTTGTGGCATTTTACGCATTTGCCATGTCCCGTATCAATAAAGCGCCGTCTACCATCTTCCTGACTGCTTCGGTGTTCCCGCTGATCCCGGGACCGAATCTGTATTACATGATGTACGGGTGTCTGACAAGAGATATTGAAATGGCGTTCGGGGAGACGGTAATCTTGCTGGCGACATGTCTTGCCATTGCATTTGCGTTTAATATTGTGGACATAGCGTCCAGAAGTATTATGAGAGCAAGAAAACACGACTATAGAATTAAAAAGCGGTCTTAAATTGTTCGACATAGAAGTTCGGTTTGATGACAGTTTTATGTTCGCAGTACCTGAGATTATTTGCAGAATACATTGAATTAAAATATAGTGTTGACAAAATTAGGGCGTTTGGATATAATGATAAAAACATAAAAACGCACGTAAAAATGAAGGTAAAAGGAGGCACTATATGAAGAAAATTTCTGTATTTTTAGTTGGCATAGGTATTGTACTGATTATTCTTACCAGTTTCGTGGGAGAGCCTCACCCGGAGACAAGAGTTATGATCCAAAGAGGCGTACAGATATATAGTATCGTCGTGTTAATATACGTAGCGGCCGTGATGTTCGTTCGTTTTCATAATAAGAAAAAGTGATAAACTAAAAAGTCCGTTCTCTTGTTTGTCTTTACAAGAGGACGGTCTTTTTAAGTTGTATCGACTCTTTTTGAAAATATTGTGTGGAGGTACTTGATTTTCTTTTTTTTGAAAGGTAGAATATATTCAAATCACGATTTACTAAATCTTGATTTGAATATGTGATTGAGATTGGAGGTTTGCTATGTTTGTAGGAAGAAAAGCTGAATTACAATTTTTAGAGGATAAATATATGGAAGAAAAAGGACAATTGATCGTGCTTTATGGAAGGCGGCGTGTCGGAAAGACAGAAACTTTAAGAGAGTTCTGTAAAGATAAACCCCATGTTTTTTTTTCCTGTACTCAAATACCTGACAAAGTACAGCTTGCGAAATTTTCAAAGCGGATGCTCCAAGAGGATCTTCCGGCAAAACAATATATAACGGAATTTTCAGATTGGGAGAAAGCGCTTTCTTCTGTCGGAGAGCTGCCTTACGCAGATAAAAAGAAATTGCTTGTTATTGATGAGTTTCCGTATATGTGTAAGGGAAACAGCAGTATCCCGTCAGTCCTTCAAAATCTTTGGGATTCACAGTTGAAGGATAGAAATGTAATGATAATTCTCTGTGGCAGTGCAATGAGTTTTATTGAAAAGGAATTGCTTGCAGAGAAAAACCCATTGTACGGCAGAGCAACAGGCATTTACAAAATGAAAGAAATGGGATTTTATGATGCAATGAAGTTTTTCCCCGATTATTCAGGGAAGGATAAGATATTGGCGTATGCCGTTCTCGGCGGAATTCCTCACTATCTTAATCAATTTAATCCCGGGCTTTCGGTTGAGGAAAACATAAAGAAGCATATTCTTACCAAAGGTTCAATTCTTTATAGTGAAGTTGAGTTCCTTTTACATCAAGAACTTCGGGAAACGCCGATATATAACTCGATTATTGAAGCAGTGGCTTTGGGAAATACACGACTGAATGACATTAGTCAAAAATCATTGCTTGAAGATACTTCCAAAACGAGCGTATATCTGAAGAATTTAATAGAATTAGGGATCATTGACAGGGAATTTTCTGTAGATACGGCATTAAAAGAAAAGGCAAATTCAAACAGGGGAACCTATCACCTTACAGATAATTTTTTTCGGTTTTGGTATGCTTTTGGTTTTGCAAACTTGTCTCAGCTTGAAGAGGGGGATGTGGACGGCGTATATCAGTATCTTGTTGAACCGAGATTGAACGAATTTGCGGCATATACTTTTGAAGATGTGTGCAGACAATTTATAAAAGAAATGCAAAAGAAAAATGCGTTGCCGTTTCGGTATTCTCAAATGGGAAGATGGATGGGTAAAACGACGGTTCGTGATGTGACGTCTGAGAAAGGTTTCAGAATTGCAGAAACTGAGATAGATATACTTGCGGTCAATCGGACGACAGGGGAGTATCTTGTAGGGGAGTGCAAGTTCAGAAATTCTCCGTTTAGTTACACAGAATATCTGAATACGCTGGAAAAACTCACTCCCCTGAAAGAGAAAAATACCTTTTACTATGCATTGTTTTCTGAATCCGGCTTCGATAAAAAAATCGTAGAAGAAAGGCAGTCCGATCATCTATATTTGTACTCACTTGAAAATATCACAGAATGCAATGTGTAAATTATGAAAGTGCCTTGGGTGCTATTGTAACGCTCCCTTATTTTAGGATATAAGTACTTTCTTCTTTCTGTGAAAATAGTACGGGATCAGCAGTAAAGCTGTTGCCCCCCATGCCAGAGGGTAGCTGTAAAGCAGTGTGGATAATTCTCCGGTCATAGGTGTGACGACGAGGATCCAGGTAAGCCTTACAAGGAGCACGCCGCCAAGGGTGATGGCGGACGGAACGAGAACGTCTCCGATACCGCGCAGCGCGCCGGAGAATATCTCCACGAAGATGAAGATAATATAGCTGGGCGTGATCAGTCTTAACATATAGACACCGATGTCTACGACTGCGCCGTCTGTCGTAAAGATGCCGTACAATGGACGGCAGAATACCATAAGAAAGACAATGAGACTTCCGCATACGCCAAGCGCCATGGCAAGACATACGCGTACGCTCTTCTTCACGCGGTCATACCGTCTTGCGCCGTAGTTTTGTCCGGCAAATGTGGTGATAGCGATTCCGAAGGAACCGCACACTGTCCAGAAGATGGCGTCCAGTTTCCCATATGCTGCCCAGGCGGCGGCAGTGTCTGTTCCGAAATTATTGATCACTGCCTGGATAATAATATTGGAAATACTGTAGCCAAAGGACTGGATGCCGCCGGGAAGTCCGATGCGGAGTTCTGCCTTTAGCAGGTCTTTATGAAAACGGATGGCACGAAGTTCCAGCTTTAAGATTCCGTAAGACCTCATCAAAGAACGGGTAACTAACAGGGCGCTGATCGCCTGTGCAATAACGGTGGCGATCGCCGCACCTTTGATGCCCATGTCAAACCCGATGACAAACAGGATGTCTAATACGATGTTGAGGACGCAGCAGATCATCAGATATATAAGCGGTCGTTTAGAATCTCCGATGGCGCGCATAATGGAAGAGCCCATGTTATAGGTCAGTGTAAATATCATGCCGAGGAAATAAATTCGCAGATACAGGACAGAGTCCAGGATAATATCTGCGGGAGTTTTCAAAAGCCGCAGTAACATAGGGGTAGCAAACCAGCCTGCCACAGAAATCAGGAGACTGACCGTAATGGAAAACGCATAGGCAGTATGCAGACCTTTGGCAAGCTGTTTCTCGTTTTTCGCGCCGTAAAACTGCGAGATGATTACGGTGGCTCCGGCGGAAAGTCCGGTGAAAAAACCAATGACAAAGTTGGATAGTACGGCGGCAGAACCTCCGACACTGGCGAGCGCTTGTTTTCCTACGAACCGTCCTACAATAATGGCGTCGACCGTGTTATATAGTTGTTGAAATAGCGTTCCGACCATGATCGGAAAGAAAAAGATCAATAATTGTTTCCAGATAACGCCTTCGGTGATCTGGTTTTTCGTAAGTGTATTGTTACGCATTGAAGATTCTCCCTACACAATTTTTGTCGTCCATTTCGAGCAGTCCCACACTTCATTTACCACATCCTGATAAAATTCCGGTTCATGGCAGATGAGAAGAAGGGTGCCACGGTACTCTTTTAACGCTTCTTTGAGCGCGTCCTTTGCGTCTGTATCCAGATGGTTGGTAGGCTCGTCCAGAAGGAGAACGTTGGTATCCCGGTTGATGATCTTACAGAGACGTACCTTTGCCTGCTCACCTCCGCTTAATACGCGCACCTGGCTTTCAATGTGCTTCGTTGTAAGCCCGCATTTTGCAAGGGCGGAACGTACCTCGTACTGGTTAAAGGACGGGAATTCCTGCCAGATTTCTTCGATACAGGTAGTTTTATTCTGATAGTCTGCCTCTTGTTCAAAATAGCCCGGCAATATATTTTCGCCTGTTTCACATTTGCCGGACAGTGGTGGAAGGATTCCTAAAAGGCTTTTGATCAGCGTCGTTTTACCGATACCGTTTGCCCCGGTAAAAGCAATCTTGGAACCACGTTCGATGGCGAAGTTCAGAGGACTGGACAGCGGCTCGTCATAGCCGATCACGAAATCTTTTACTTCAAAGATGTATTTTCCCGGAGTCCGTCCCTGTCGGAAATGAAATTCTGGTTTCGGGCGTTCGGCGGCAAGCTCGATGACATCCATTTTATCCAGTTTTTTCTGGCGGGACATTGCCATATTACGGGTGGATACGCGGGATTTGTTGCGGGCTACAAAGTCTTTGAGCTGGCTGATTTCCTGCTGCTGGCGTTTGTAGGCAGCCTCAAGCTGTGCCTTCTTTACCTCATATACTTTCTGAAATTCTTCGTAGTTTCCTACATAACGGGTAAGTTCCTGATTTTCCACATGATAGATTATATTTACCACTTCGTTTAAGAAAGGAATATCATGAGAAATAAGTACAAACGCATTTTCATACTCTGTAAGGTAGCGTTTCAGCCAGTTGATATGTTCTTCGTCCAGATAGTTGGTAGGCTCGTCAAGGAGCAGAATGTCCGGTTTTTGAAGCAGTAGCTTTCCGAGGAGAATACGTGTTCTCTGTCCGCCGCTGAGATCCGTGACATCTTTATCAAGACCAATATCGATCAGTCCGAATGCACGGGCGATCTCTTCTACTTTCGCGTCGATCACATAGAAGTCACGTAAGGTTAAGGTGTCTTGGATCACACCCAGTTCTTCCATCAGCGTATACATGGTGTCTTCGTCTGCATCGCCGAGCTGCTCACAGATGGTGTTCATGCGAGCCTCCAGTTCAAAGAGGTCGGCGAATGCAGATTTTAACACATCGCGGATGGTAGCTCCTTTTTCTAATACCGTATGCTGGTCAAGGTATCCGATCTTAATGTTTTTTGCCCACTCGATTTTACCGGAATCCGGGAGTTGGGCGCCGGTTATAATATTGAAAAATGTGGATTTCCCCTCACCGTTTGCTCCGACAAGACCAATGTGCTCACCTTTTAACATGCGAAAAGATACATCCTGAAAGATGGCGCGGTCTCCGAACCCATGGGAGAGGTGTTCTACGGTTAAAATACTCATATTATCATTGCCTTTCTTATGTTTATGCTATAATATTCTACAATAAATTGCTTTATAAAGCAATTTATTGTAGAATAGATTTTGATTATAAAAGCAAAAAACGAGAAAGGATGGCAAAGGATGAAAAAGTACGAAGAAGAACATTATCTGTTTGAACATATAAAAGACAAGATTTACCCGTGGGTAAAGTCTGCGCTTTCAGATTCTAAGGCGTTAAATGGGAAGAATATTTCCGAGAAGGATACGCCGGTCATTGCGTTTGTGGGGGATCTGAAGATTATTTTTGCCATTAAACGAAGCGAAACAAGTTACGAGATTTTGAAGGACAATATGCTGCCGCCGGATACAGATATTGTTTCTCTTTATCATACTGCCTGCGAAAATCTGGTAAGAGATGTAGAATTCGTGATCGGAAATACGTGGTACGGTGGTTTCGGAATTATCGCGGACGGTATCCATGAGGCAAGTTCTGTCTGCTTTAAACATATCTGGCAGGTATGTGTGGATAAATTAGAGGACGATCTTTTGGTGGCGGTTCCGACAAAAGATACAGTATTGTTTGTTCCGGCTTCCAATGAGAATGCTGTGGAGAAGTTAAAAGAAGATGTGGAGAATGCCGCTCAGACAGGGCAGGGCAGAATCAGCCGTTCGCTGTTCCTATTCTCAAAGTCAAGAAAGGAATTTGCGCCATATGAAGTATAAGGTTAGAATGATGGGGTTTGACTTGGACGGAACGCTGCTGGATTCACAGAAACGGCTCACCGGGCGAACCGAAGAAGTTTTGAAAAAAGCGGTCAGCCAGGGGATCGAGCTTCTGCCCATTACGGGACGTCCTTTGTGTGGGCTTCCCGAGGAGATCAGGAATTTCCCCGGAATGCACTTTGCCATTACATCTAACGGAGCAAGGATCGTGGATATGAGAACCGGAGAGGTTCTGAGAGAAAGGCTGATCGAGGCAGAGGTAGGCGAGCAGTTGTTACATATATTTGACAAATATGATGCACTGCGGGAAATCTATTATGACGGCACAGGATATGTGGAGGCAGGAGAGCTGGAGAGAGTGGAAGAGTTTCTGCCGGGTTCTCCTATGGTACAATATATCTGCTCCACAAGGGTTGCGGTTGAAAATCTGTGGGAGAAGTTCCGGGAAGAATACCGGGCGCTGGACAAAATACAGGGCTTGTTTGCAAATCTTGAGGAAAGGGAGCAGGCGCTGGAAGAGATACAGAAGCTTGGAGATGTGGAGGCGACCAATGCGCTGGTAAATAATATCGAGGTCAATGCCGGAGGCGTGAATAAAGGAGAGGCATTACTCTGGCTGGCGGACAGATTGGGGATTCCGGCAGAAAAAACGATGGGATTCGGAGACGGTGGAAATGATCTGGCGCTTATGAAGTATGCCGGAGTGGGAGTTGCCATGAAGAACGGAAAGGAAGATGTGAAACAGGCTGCCGATACCGTTACCGAATATACCAACGATGAAGATGGTATTGCTGTATTTATTGAAAACTATGTATTGTGATCAGAAAGGGAAAGAATTATGTTAGACGCATTAAAAGTGATTATTCTCGGTATTGTAGAAGGAATTACCGAATGGCTTCCGGTCAGCAGTACCGGACATTTGATTCTTGTGGGCGATCTTCTGGCGCCCGGACTGAGTGAGGAATTTATGGAAATGTTCAACGTGGTCATTCAGCTTGGAGCTATTATGGCGGTAGTTGTTCTTTATTTCCATAAATTAAATCCATTTTCACCGAGGAAAACACAGAAGCAGAAAATGCTCACATGGCAGATGTGGATTAAAGTAGCGATCGCTTCTGTTCCGGCGGCGATCATCGGATTATTATTTGACGACATTTTAGATAAACTGTTTTATAAACCATTTCCGGTGGCAGTGATGCTGATCGTATATGGTGTGCTCTTTATTATTATCGAGAACCGAAACAAAGGACGGCGGCCTTCGGTAAATAAAATTGCGGACTTGTCTTTAACCATGCTGTTATGGATCGGATTTTTCCAAATGCTTGCCATGATTCCCGGAACGTCAAGATCGGGTGCAACGATCGTAGGAGCGTTGATGATCGGGGTATCCAGAGAAATTGCGGCAGAGTTTACGTTCTTCCTTGCTATTCCGGTGATGTTCGGAGCAAGTTTACTGAAGCTTTTGAAGTTTGGCTTTGCGTTCACGGGAGCAGAACTTGGCTTCCTGTTACTTGGATGTATCGTGTCTTTTGTCGTGTCTGTGATCGCGATCAAGTTCTTAATGAGTTACATTAAGAAAAACGACTTTAAAGTATTTGGCTATTACAGGATCGCGCTGGGCGGTCTCATCGTGATCGTATCACTTGTGCAGATGCTGATCAAATAGTACATTGTATAATATGCAGTAAGAAATGCATAAAAGTGTATAAAAAGAAATAAAAATGAATAAAATTGCATATTAAAATAAAATTCTGCATAAAAATGCTTGATTTTTAGAAAAAATGTGGTAGAATATGATTCATACTTGAATTTTTATACAGCATGATGAATAAGAATGAGTGAATGATCTACAGGAGGAACCAATTATGAAATTAAAAAAATTAGTCAGTTTAGTATTAGTTGCAGTGTGTACATTATCTCTGGCAGCCTGCGGAGGCTCCGACGATTCTAAGGAGAGTAAAGATGGTGGCGCAGTAAAAGCAGAAGTTATCGACATCGACTTAACAAAAGAAGAATATGCATTCGGCGTAGATAAAACACAGCCGGAATTGTTAGAAAAAGTAAATGCTTTTGTAGGTAAGATCAAAGAGGATGGAACTCTGGATGAGATTTGTGACCGTTATTTTGGAGGCGGCGAGCCAAAGGCAGTAAAGTCCGCAAAGCTTGATGAGTCCAAGGATCAGCTGGTAGTAGCCACAAACGCGGCATTTGAACCATTTGAGTATACAAAAGGCGAGGATTTCTACGGAATCGATATGGAAATCGCAGAGCTTATGGCAAAAGAATTCGGTCAGGAACTGGTCATTCAGAACATGGATTTTGACGCAGTATGTCTGACAGTAGGACAGAAGAAATGTGACATTGCCATGGCGGGACTTACAGTGAATGAGGAACGTGAGGAGTATGTAACATTTTCCGATTCTTACTATTCAGCTTCTCAGAGACTGATCGTGCCAAGCACAGATGACACATTTGCAGAGTGTAAAACGGCAGAGGACGTATCGGCTCTTCTCGGAAAATTAAAAGAATCTGACTCTATCGGCGTTCAGGCAGGAACAACAGGACAGTTTTACATAGAAGGAAGCGAAGAATGGGAGTTCCCGGGTCTTCCGGCAAAATGTGCGCAGTATAAGAGCGGTTCTCTTGCGGTACAGGATATGTTAAACGGAAATATCAAGTATGTCATTATTGACGCTGCACCGGCAGAGGCGATTACGGCATCGATCAACGAGATGCAGTAAGTTTTCGCTCTGATGTCCGACAAACTAGATAAGGATGGAAGAACATGGGGAATTTTGAACGTAAGGTTGAAAAATTTATAGAAATATTTATGGATCAGGGCGGCTATGTCAAGGTAGTCGAAGGCCTCCAGAATACGCTTCTGATCGCGGTGCTCGGTCTGCTGATCGGCATTGTGATCGGAACACTGATCGCAACGGCAAGAGTGTTGCCGAAGTATAAGACACTTCCGAAGGTGCTGAATGCAATTTGCGGTTTTTATGTGGCGTTGTTCCGAGGTACGCCGATCGTTGTACAATTACTGGTATTCTATTATGTATTGGTGCCGATGGTGGGAGCACAGATTACCGGCTTACAGGTGGCGATACTGGTCTTTGGACTGAACAGCGGCGCTTACATTTCGGAGATTATGCGAGGCGGTATCCAGTCCGTAGACAGTGGGCAGATGGAAGCCGGGCGCGCAGTGGGATTAAGTTTTGGAACGAGTATGCGCAAGATCGTGATTCCGCAGGCAGTAAAGAATATTCTGCCTACGCTTGGAAATGAGTTTATCGCTCTTATCAAAGAGACGTCCGTTGTCAGCTTTGTAGCGGTAGCAGACCTTTACATGGCGTTTAACTACATCGGAAGCAACAGTTATGAGTTCATGGTGCCGTATCTTGTGATGGCGATCATTTATATCATACTCGTATTGGTTATTTCCCTTATGATAAGACTGATGGAAAGGAGCCTGAGAAAGAGTGATAGACGTAATTAATTTAAAGAAAAGTTTTGGCGGTGTGGAAGTTCTCAAGGATATTAATATTACCATCCATAAAGGAGACATCGTCGCTGTTATCGGACCATCCGGCTCCGGAAAAAGTACATTTTTAAGATGTTTAAACTGTATGGAAGATCCGGACGGCGGAAGTATCATCTTCAATGATGTTGACATTGCGGATATGCGGGTGGACATCAATGTGCACCGTCGCCACATGGGAATGGTATTCCAGCATTTCAACCTGTTCAACAATAAAACCGTGCTCCAGAATATTATGCTTGCTCCGGTACATGTGAAATGGCAGGATGTAAAGAAAGCAAAACGGGCAAAGATGTTCGGAAAAGGAACAGAAAAGTCTTTTCCGACAAAGAAAGAGATCGAGGCAGAAGTCCGCGAGCAGGCGATGGATCTGCTTCGCAGAATCGGATTGGAAGATAAAGCGAACGAATATCCGTCCAGATTATCCGGCGGTCAGAAACAGCGTATCGCTATTGTGCGTTCCTTGGCGATGGATCCAGATGTGATCCTCTTCGACGAGCCAACGTCTGCGTTGGATCCGGAGATGGTCGGAGAAGTTCTGGAACTAATGAAAGAGCTTGCCAACGACGGCATGACAATGGTAGTTGTTACACATGAGATGGGATTTGCCAGAGAAGTGGCGAACCGCGTAGTGTTCATGGACGGCGGAGAGATCAAAGAACAAGGAAATCCGAAAGAGTTCTTTGAGAATCCTAAGGATGAAAGATTAAAAGAATTTTTATCAAAAGTATTGTAATTGAGGACGTAGCCTTTTTCAAAAGGGCTACGTCCTCAATTGCGTTTTAGTATGTACCTAATTGTAAAAAGGGGTGTACCCAAATGAAAAACAGGGTGTACCCAACCTAAAATCCTGTGGCTTTTTTTGCTTTTCTGTTTAGGATAAATGCCACTACAGCGCCGATAACCATAAGGGCTGAGCCGAAGATCAGGAACGTGCGCCCCCGGTCCGAAATCAACAGCAGAACTGTGATGACTGCAACAGCAAGGATAATGATGATAAAGTATATGCTGTCTGAGAATTGCGATAATTATATGAATATAACGTTTGTTGCGGAGGGGAAAATGTGATACAATAATTTTGTGAATTACAAGGCAGGATACTGTGAATATCTGCTATTTATGCAAAGAAAAATAATAGAATAAACACATAGGAGGAACTATTATGGCATTATTTGACAAAATGAGAGATTCTATTTCAATCGCCGGTCAAGAGGTTGCTCAAAAGACGAAAAATGCAACGGAGAATGTAAGAATCGGAAACCAGATAAAAGCGAATGAGAGAATGATCGAGAAGCTTACATATCAAGTGGGACTTCAATGTGTAAAGAATCACATACAGGAAGCAGATTCTGAGTACGGTGAGCTTTTCGCTGAGATTCTCAGACTGAGAAAAGAAAATCAGGCATATCAGGAGGAGCTTCAGAGGTTGACGGCAGTAAATACATGTCCTCAGTGCGGCGCCGGAAACAAGACGAGTGCAAAGTTTTGTATCAGCTGTGGTGCACCGATGGTTTCAGCTCCGGCAGCTCCGGTCGACGGGAAGAAATGTCCGGGTTGTGGAATGGTAAACGAAAAAGATGCCTTGTTCTGTGTATCTTGTGGAAGCCGACTTCCGGAAATGACAGAAGAAGTGAAAACGCCGGAAGCTGATACGGCAGCAGATATTGGTGAAGCGTCGGCAGAGAATGCGGAGCCGGCAGCAGAAGAGACAGGCTATATATGTAAAAACTGCGGAGCCAAGTTAGAAGAGGATATGATCTTTTGTGTAGAGTGTGGCACAAAAAGAGAATAGCCGAAGTCGGATATAGATGAGAGAGGGTGGCAGTATGAAAGAAAAAGACGGCAAGGAAAAGTCAGGGAAGCTTAATATCGGAACAATCATTGCAGTTTTGATCGCAGTGATCGCACTGGCGGGAAGTGTATTTACCTTTCTGATCGGCGGCGGTATGGGCGGTGAAGAGAGTAAGGTTTCTGAAAAAGAACTGAAAGCGGCAAGAGCGCTTTATAACTCAGATTCTACAGAAGAAGGAATGAACGTTATCGGAATTGATGAAAATATCGTAGTGTCGGCAGGAGCATCCTCCGGGCATACAGTTACAGATTCTGATCAAAGCTCTTCCGAAAGTACAACTGCAACATCCGGGAACGGAGATTATATTTTTGCCAACAGTGGAAGTGTATATCTCACGGATGCGGATGTGTCAGGGCTTTCCAAGGCGGATCTTAGGATTGCGCGAAATGAGATCATGGCAAGACATGGACGCATTTTCGACAGTGCGGATCTGAAGGCGTACTTTGAGAGTAAGAGCTGGTATAACGGCACTATTTCACCGGAGGAGTTTGACAAGAGTATGGACTCTCGGTTGAACGATGTGGAACGCGCGAATATTGAAATGATCAAGAAATATGAGTAAAGGAGGAAGGGGAAATGTTTTGTCCGGAATGTGGAAGTAAAAATGTAGATAACGCCGTTTTTTGTGAAAATTGCGGAACAAAGTTGCAGGATCTTCAGGCTGCGCCTCTTGCGGCTCCTGAAAAGAAGCGGATCAGTCTGGATTCATCGGAAAAGACACAGCTGATTGCAATCCTTGTGGCAGTTGTGGCAGTTATTTTGTTCTTTGTAGTATATAACAGTCAGTTCGGAGCAAAAAGCACTGCGGAGAAATATGCAGAGGCAGTATTGGCGAATGACTGGAATAAAATGTATAATAACATGCTTGTGAAAGCAGACGGAGATTTCATGAGTAAAGAAGCGTTTGTTACAGCACAGAGTATTAATGCTTCTGAAAAACCTCCGGCATATACGATTAACAAAGTTACCGAGATGAACGGCAGCTTTTCCAAGAAATCTTATCGTATCAATTACAATACGGTAGATCACGCCGACGTAATGGAAGTTACGGTAGAGAGAAAGGGGCTTATGTGGAAAGCAGAGCCGGAGAATTACATTTTTCAGGATTTTACGATTTCTGTTCCGAAAGGGGCGAAGGTAACGCTGGATAAAGTAGAAGTGCCGGAGAAATACAAGCGGTCCGAGGGAGAAAACGGGCAAGATATATATCACATTACTCCTGTTTTCGGCTCTATGCATTACATTGAACTGAGCGGGGAAGGATTAGAGAGTACAGGGCAGCTGGTTCAGGGAGTTGAGGATGAGGTTGCACAGGTGAGGGCGTTTTATAGTAAGAAAACAATAGAGAACGTCACCAAACAGGCAACCAAGGATTTGCAGGCGATTTTGGATGGAGCTGCCGCGAATAAAAGATTCAGTGACATTTCTGCGCTTAATAATATGTATGCAAACAATAAAGAGGACGCAATTTACGAGTATGAAAGTATGCGGGATGATGTATTCGGCAATGCAGACGATTACCGGACGTTCCAAAGATACGAGATGACTAACATGGAGGCGAACAGTAACGTGCAGAAAGATGAGGGAAATGATATTCTTCAGATTTCCTTAAAAGGAAACTACGTATACAATTATCTGTACAGTTTCTGGTCCGGCAGCGCAGAGAATGAGCAGTATGACGGCACGACTACCCACACGCTTTCTTATATAAAGAGCGGGGACGAGTGGCAGTTATACAGTATTGGTTTATCTAACTAGTTGTTAAAGGAGAAAGGGGAAAATGGGAAACAGAGAGCGAGCAAAGAAAAAAGAGTTGGCGATCCAGATGACCTACGCAGTTATCGGAAGTCTTATGTTTGCGATCGGCGTTAATCTTTTGATTGTGCCGCTTGGACTTTACAATGGCGGCTTCATGGGTATTGCCCAGCTTATGAGAACTGCGGTGGTAGATTTTATGCATGTTCCGGTTCCTAAGGGACTGGATCTGTCGGGTATTATTTATTTCTTCCTGAATATTCCGTTGTTCTATATGGGACTTCGGATTATGGGGAAGGCGTTTGCCATAAAAACATTAATTACGGTAGCGGTGCAGTCCTTGTGGCTGGTGCTGATTCCGATCCCGTCAACACCGATTATCGAAGATTATCTGACGGCATGTATTATCGGTGGTTTGATTGCGGGAACAGGCGTAGGGCTTGTGCTTCGCGGCAGAAGTTCCGGGGGCGGACAGGATATTATCGGGGTATGCTGTTCGAAGAAATACCCCAATGTCAGTGTAGGAAAGATCAATATTCTCATGAACGTGTTCGTTTATGTTATCTGTCTGTTCCTGTTTAATATAGAGATTGTTGCGTATTCCTTTATTTACACAACGGTTTTATCTATGGCGATCGACAGAGTACATATCCAGAATATCAATACAAGCGTAATGATATTCACGAAGAAGCTGGGTATCTCTCAGGCGATTTTAGAGCAGACCGGACGCGGAGTTACAAACTGGGACGGAGAAGGGGCGTATACACACAAGACATCTTACATCTTGTTTGTTTTGATCTCAAAATACGAGGTTGCTCAGATCAAGGAAATTGTACACAGTATTGATCCAAACGCATTTATGATATTTACGGAAGGATGTTCCGTAGACGGAAACTTTGAAAAAAGATTGTAATTTAGGACGTAGCCTTTTTCAAAAGGGCTACGTCCTAAATTGCATTTTGACCTGTACCTAATTGTAAAAAGGGGTGTACCCAAATGAAAAATAATTAAAAAATGTTGTAACGAAATCCCCCTTTCACGGATAGATAGGTAAAAGAGAGGTGAGAACATGTTGAACATGGATTCTGTATACAGAGAATACGCCCGGTTTGTTTATAAATATTTATTGTCTCTTTGTTATGAGGAGGACATGGCGGAGGAGTTGACGCAGGAAACGTTCTATCAGGCGGTGCGTTGTGCGGACAAGTATGACGGCTCCTGCAAAGTATCTACATGGCTTTGCCAGATTGCAAAGCATATGTGGTACAGGGAAATAGAGCAAAGAAAGAAAAAAGGAGCCGGACGGCTGACAGAAGATTTGCAGTCGAAAGAAAAACCGCTTGAAGACAGTTTATCTTTAAAAGAAGAAAAGATGGAGTTGTTTCGCAAGGTACATATTCTGGATGAAACTGCAAAAGAGGTGGTACTTCTTCGAGTGACCGGGGCATTTTCTTTTAAAGAAATCGGCGAACTGTTTGGCAAAAATGAAAACTGGGCGAGGGTTACCTATTATCGTGCAAAGCAAAAAATTGTGAAAGGTGGAGAAGCGTATGAAATGTGATATGATCAGAGATTTATTGCCGGGGTATATTGACGGTCTGACCTGTGAGACAAGTAATATGGCAATTGAAGAGCACTTGCGGGAGTGCAGGGAGTGCCGTAAATATTTTGAAGCCATGAAAAAGGAGATGATGTCCGAGCGGTATGTTGTGAAAATGAAAAAAGAAGTACAGGAAGAGATCCAACCGTTTAAAAAGATTCAAAAAGAAATGCGAAAGAGAGCGATTATAGTTGCTTTAACCGTATTGCTTACGGTGGGGATCTTGGGTTGCATTTATGAAGGGCTTTATGGCAGCGGTATACAGGCAAAGGCGGAAGATGTCGAAATTACTTATGAAAAGGTAAATGGGGTTGTGAGATTTAATTTCTTAGCTACAGACGATGCAAAGTATATTGATGTATTGGGCGGAGCTTGTGAGACCGGCGAAAACGGAAAGGATATTTTCAAATGGAATAGGATCCAGCCTGTTCTGTGGCGTATAAGCCCCTTCGGAAAGCAAAAGGAACCGGGACACTGGGGATTTCTGTTTCTGGATGAAGATACAATTATGGACAGGAACGGCAAAACTTCGGAGCTGTCCGGTGATGAAGTTCTGGAAATAGAATTTGCAGATGGAACAAAAGAAATTAAAATCAAAGACCTCTATACAGAAATCGGGATGCAGCAATTAAAATAAGAATTATGTCGCGGGAGGCGCGCTCGGCGCGGGAATGTACCAAGACACATTCTTTTTACACAGCTTAACGTATATTTTACAAACCTGCGATTTTACATTTTACATTCCTCCTTTAACATAATCAGTGTGAAGAAGATAATACAAAAAGATTTGAAATGAAGAAGGAGATCAAGGAAATGAAAATGAAAAAGTTTATCGCATTATTAGCAGTAACGGCAATGACAGCTTGTCTTGCAATCGGATGTGGAGGCAAAGGGGAGGCAAAAGCAGACGGCGGCGAGAATGCCGGCGGATGGGATTCCAGCATGGATATAACAGTTGTGTCCAGAGAGGACGGTTCTGGAACAAGAGGAGCGTTTATCGAGCTGTTTGGGGTCGAGGAAGAAAAAGACGGCGAGAAAGTTGATATGACTACAGAGGAAGCTCAGATTACCAACAGCACCTCTGTTATGATGACAACGGTGGCAGGTGACGAATACGGAATCGGATACATTTCCCTCGGTTCTTTGGACGATAGCGTGAAAGCGGTAAAAATCGACGGGGCAGAAGCAACGGCAGAGAATGTTAAGAGCGGTACATATAAAGTATCCAGACCGTTTAACATTGCAACAAAGAAAGACCTTAACAACGAGGCTGCAAAAGACTTTATGGCATACATCATGAGCGCAGAAGGTCAGAAGGTTGTTGAGGAAAGCGGTTATATTCCGGTAGACGGAGCCAAAGCTTACGCGGGAAAAGAAGTTTCCGGCAAAGTTGTAGTAGGAGGTTCTTCTTCTGTAGCGCCGGTGATGGAGAAGCTGGTAGAGGCTTACAAAGCGGTAAATACGAAGGCGGAGGTAGAGCTTCAGACAACAGACTCCACAACAGGTATGACATCTGCGGCAGACGGAAGCTATGACATCGGTATGGCATCCCGCGAAATGAAAGACGAGGAAAAAGCTCAGCTTGACGGAGTTGTAATGGCAACAGACGGTATCGCGGTTATTGTAAATAAAGGAAGCTCTGTAGACGAACTTTCCAGTGAACAGGTAAAAGCAATCTATACAGGTGAAGCTCTTACATGGGATGAGGTAGTAAAATAATATGAAACATAGAGCATGGACAGAAAAGGTCATGCAGGGAGTGTTCTTCATTACCGCCTGCGCTTCGGTGCTGGCGGTAGCTCTCATTTGTATTTTTTTGTTTGCAAATGGAATCCCTGCAATGAAAGAGATTGGTTTTTTTGATTTCTTGTCAGGAGAAATGTGGAAGCCGAAAAACGAGATATTCGGAATCTTTCCGATGATCGTAGGAAGTTTATATGTGACTGCGGGAGCGATCGTCATCGGTGTGCCGATTGGTATTTTGACCGCTGTGTTTATGGCGTATTATTGTCCGAAGAAAATCTACAAACCCTTAAAAGGTGCAACGGAACTTCTGGCGGGTATTCCGTCGGTTGTCTATGGCTTCTTTGGGCTTGTGGTGATCGTGCCGATCATACGCACCTTTGGACGGGATTTAGGATTCGGCGGGAACGGGAGCAGTATTTTAACCGCATCACTGCTTCTTGGAATGATGATCCTGCCAACGGTGATCGGACTTACAGAGTCCTCTCTCAGAGCAGTACCGACACAGTATTATGAGGGGGCTGTGGCGCTTGGAGCTACTCATGAACGTTCGATATTTATGGTGACCATTCCGGCAGCCAGATCCGGCGTAGTAGCGGCGATCGTTCTTGGTGTGGGGCGTGCGATCGGAGAGACTATGGCGGTAATTATGGTAGCGGGAAATCAGGCAAGAATGCCTGCCGGTATTTTCCGGGGAGTCCGAACATTGACTGCAAATATCGTTATCGAGATGGGATATGCCACAGGACTTCACAGAGAGGCGTTGATTGCAACAGGAGTAGTACTTTTTGTATTTATCCTGCTGATTAATTTCAGCGTAGCGCTTTTAAAGAGGAGGAACGAGCATGAGTAATAATGAAGTGACCTTAATCCAGAAATTGAAAACTTATAAGAGGACTCCGGGTTCGTTTCTTGTTATGCTTCTGGTAATGCTGGCGGCGATCACCACATTTCTGGTACTGTTATTTTTGATCGCATATATTTTGATAAACGGCGTACCGTACTTAAAGCCGTCTTTGTTTTCGCTGACCTATAATTCGGAAAACGCTTCTCTTATGCCGGCGCTTATCAATACAGTTATTATGACCGGATTATCCTTGCTGATTGCCGTTCCGTTCGGAATTTTTTCCGCGATTTTTCTTGTGGAGTATGCAAATCGAGGAAATAAATTCGTAGAAGTGATACGGCTGACAACAGAAACTTTACAGGGGATCCCGTCGATTGTATACGGACTGTTCGGTATGTTGTTTTTTGTATCCACCTGTGAATGGGGATTTTCTGTTTTGGCAGGAGCATTTACGTTATCGATCATGGTACTGCCATTGATCATGCGCAGTACGGAAGAGGCATTGAAAGCGGTGCCGGATTCTTACAGAGAGGGCAGTTTCGGGCTGGGAGCCGGAAAACTTCGGACGGTGTTCCGTATTGTGCTTCCGTCTGCTGTTCCGGGGATCCTCGCGGGAGTGATCCTTGCCATCGGACGTATTGTAGGAGAGACAGCGGCGCTTATTTACACAGCCGGAACAGTGGCTGAGATTCCAAACAGTGTCATGGATTCCGGTCGGACGCTGGCAGTACATATGTATAATCTGGCAAGCGAGGGCTTGTATATGGATCAGGCGTATGCGACGGCGGTCATTTTACTTGTGCTGGTAGTGGGGATTAATACACTTTCCGGCGTGGTGGCAAAGAGACTTACAAAATCATAGATGAGAAATCAGAGAAGAAAGAGAAGAAGAGGATAGAAGATGAGCAAGATCAGTATTAAAAATATGAATCTTCATTATGGAGATTTCCATGCGTTAAAAGACGTGAATCTGGAAATCGAAGCCAATAAGATCACTGCATTTATCGGACCGTCCGGATGTGGTAAATCAACCTTGTTAAAATCCATTAACCGTATGAACGATCTGGTAGAGGGCTGTCGTATTGACGGCGATCTCCTTTTGGACGGTCAGAACATTTACAAAGATATAGATGTAAATTTACTTCGGAAACGCGTGGGAATGGTGTTTCAGAAACCGAATCCATTTCCTATGAGTATTTATGATAATATCGCCTTTGGACCGAGAACTCACGGTATTCATTCGAAATCAAAGCTGGATGACATTGTGGAGAAATCTTTGAGAGATGCCGCAATTTGGGAAGAATGTAAGGACCGTCTGAAAAAGAGCGCGCTTGGAATGTCCGGCGGACAGCAGCAGAGGTTATGTATCGCCAGGGCATTGGCGGTGCAGCCGGAGGTGCTTTTGATGGATGAAAATTATAGTACACTTAGGGCATGTGCATAGAGTGTATAGCGTAGATTTTACT
>CAUWLL010000027.1:0-35459 GCA_963559605.1 uncultured Lachnospiraceae bacterium | reverse complement strand
ATCGAACCAGATGAAAAGCCTGAATGGTCATTAAACTGAGATTTAGTCAAAAAATAGAAGAATTTTAGACTAAGAACAATTATAGTTCAACAAGAGGTGAGAAGATGAACGAAAAGAAAGTTAGAGAAGTGTTAAACATTGTAAAAAATTATAACCGAGAAAAGGAACATTATGAAGCACCATATTTAGATTCTGAAAATATGAGAATTATTGAAGAAGCCCTAGAAAAGCAGTTGCCGAAGAAAGGAATTAAAGAAAAATTAAAGAAATGCCCGTTTTGTGGTGGAGAAGCAAAAATAAAAATGAAAAGAAAAAATGATGATGGTTGGTCTATTTGGTGCGAATGTGAGAAATGTCACGCAAAAGCGGAAGAGGATTATCCTAGTATGCAAAATGAAGACAGCGTATTAAATAGTATTAATATTTGCGAAATGAATGCAATATCAGCATGGAATAGGAGAAAAGAATGATTAAAGTAAAGCTACGGCACATTATGGTTCTTTTGTCGGGACTTACAGTGCGAATGTAGGAGGCGGTGATAGAGGAAAGGGATATATCAGCCATACCAGAATTTTCGAGATTTTAATTACGGTGTATAAATGTACCGAATTTCGGTACATTCCGTTTCCGCAGAATGAGAACTTGCTTTCTCATTCTGGCGTCGCCGCAAAGGCAGAAGCGGAGCTGCACACGATTTTTGTGTGCAATATGTTTTCATAATGCCAGCCGTCAGGAACGCCTCATATCACTGGCGGCTGAAAAAAAGAATGAGGCGAGGAGAATTATATATGAGAAAAAAGCAGAATATTGTTCCAGGAATTTTATTGCTTCTGGCTCTGGTATTTGCCGTATTAGCAGTGCGGGAATATCTGCCTTACTGGATCAATGAGTTTCAAATGGAACAGATGAAAAGAGAAATAAGAAAGAGTCAGGGAGAAGATTCCGGGAAGTATTCCAAAGAAAGCCGCAGAGAGCGGACGATCAATTGGAAGAAACTCCACAAAATAAATCCGGACATCATTGCATGGATTGAAGTGCCAGGGACAAAGATTGATTATCCCGTTTTAAAATGTAAAAGCTGGAATGAATATTTATCCCGTGATTATAAGGGAAATAAAAATATACTTGGTTCCATCTTTGTGCAGCCGGAGACGGCATCGGATTTTTCCAATCAGCATACGGTCATTTACGGACACAACATGAAGGACAAGCAGATGTTTGGTTCGCTTCATAATTATGAGTCTAAGAAATTCCGGGACAAGCACCGGAATGTGTATATTTATCTGCCGGATCAGACAATACAGGCAGAGGTATATAGTACCTATGACTGCATGGATATGACGGAAACCTTTTATACGGAGTTTCCCGATGAAGCGGCGTGGCAGCAATGGAAAGATATGACAGTTGAAAAAAGTTACTACAATATGAAAATGAAACCTACATCAGAAAGCAGGGTTCTTACGCTTTCCACCTGCTCAAACGGCAGGGGCAGGAGTTCACGTTACGTCGTACATTGTATGATTCAGACAGCAGAAGAAGGGAGGGAGTAGCAGTGCCATTTGACTATTTTTATGGGACGGAAGGAGAACATTTCCGGTATTACCAGATTCCGGCAGTCATGCTGGAGGATGAAAACTATCAGGTATTGTCTGCCAGGGCAAAGCTGTTATACGGCGTCCTATTAAGTCTGGTATCACTATCCAGGCGAAACCGCTGGATAGAGGAGGAGACAAACCGGGTATATGTAATATGCCCGCAGAAAGAGATGGCATCTAAGTTGGGATGCAGTCTGCGGACAGTTACTTCTATCATTGATGAATTAAAAGATTTTGGGTTGATTGAACGTAAGAAACAGGGGCAGGGACGGCCGGAACTGATTTTCGTGAAAAATTTCGCTACAGGATTTATAAAGCAGGAGATTACATATAGCGAGCCAATTGTTGATGTGACGGATGTATCTGAAGAACCGGAAAAGGATTGTAAAATGATGGAATATGAGACGAGTCCAGACACGCAAAATTTGCGTGTCAAGGAAGAAATAGAAGCAGAAGATGTTCAAATGGAGTATGTGACGAATCCGGGAAAAAGTGCCGGAACGACCAGAGAATCAAGCCCTTGCGCCCATCGGGATAACCTGCCTGTTTCAGACACGCAAAATCTGCGTGTCAAGACGCGCAAAAATTGCGTGTCTAGAGATGCAAAAATTGCGTGTCAAGACGTGCAAAAATTGCGCGTAAATTATATTAATAATAATTATCTTCATGAAATTATATATCCATCTATCCATCAGGAACAACAAAACAGCAGAGAGAAGATAGAGACAACAGAGAAGATAAAAACACAGATTGATTATTGTGCGTTACTCCACGACTCTCCCACTCACAAAGGACTATTGGACTGTCTGGTAGAACTGATGGCAGAAGTATGTCTGTCAGGAAAAGAGAATTTGTATCTTGCAGGGGAAACGCATAAGACAGCAGAAGTGCAGGAAAGGTTCCGAACGCTCAACATGGAGCATATGCGCTATATCCTTTTTTGTCTGAAGGAAAACAGGACAAAGATCGTAAACATCCGCCAGTACATGCTTACCACACTGTATCATGCACCTATAACTGCCGGAAGTTATTATCAGCTTCTTGGCCAATATCACGAAAATTCTTCCTGATCTACCAGCAGGAGAAAAAATAAATGTACATGCGAGAGAAAGGAGAGCTTATGGGATATATCGTTACGGGGATACTGCTGTGGATTTATATAACAGGCGGAAATAATACAGAGCTGCTGATACCTGCCGGACTGTTTGCAATAGCAGGAGCATTGAGTTTTAAGAAATAAGCCGAGAGTGATTAAGGTGATTAGGTAAAGCAGGAGGAAAAGTAATGAGAGTTTCAAGTGTGTTATGGGGAATCAGTGCATTAATCGCGTTGATTGCGTCACTTTGGTATTTGGCTTCATGGATCCAAGCGCTGAAAAAGAGGGATATGCTGCATTTTAAACATTTAATGAAAATGTTTCTTGTACTTTTGGTAATGGGAATGGCAGTAACCATGTGCGTATGGACGTCGCTTTAAGTAGGCAGAGTATGAGAAAAAGCAGGAAAGGAAAAAGATACATAAAAATGTACAATCAAGGAGAACAGCCGGAACCGATCTCTGCGCAGAAGTCAGCCTATCCGGTTTATGATGTGGCAGAGTATCTGGCGAGAAAATATAACATAAAGAGTATAGAAGCAGAACAGAAAAAGAAAATAGATGGCGGAGAATGTACCGAAATTCGGTACATTCTGGGAAGGAATTAAAAAAAGATAGAAACCTATGACGGACACGTGGAGCTGATGCAGACTTTTAAATTCACTCTATAAAGAGATTGTTATAAATTATGAATAATTGTCCGGACACACTTTTTCATTATTTACATCAATTCTTTATAAAGTAAACTTAAAAATCTGTGTAGCATTCCTGCATGCAACACTAAAACAATAACATATATTTTGCCAGTCCGCAATTCTTTGTAAAATCAACTTCAACTAACTTCAAAAATGTATGCAGTACTCAAAAAAGAGCATTTTTGGGGTGGTGTGGCAGTATGAATTTACTGCCTTTTTTTGTAAAATCTCGATTTATTTTAACCGCTATGAATCTGATGTACCTAATAGGTACATGAGAAAAATGACAATTTCAATAATTTGCAATAAAATGACATACAATTAAATAAAAATACATATGAAAGATTGTCAATATTTAACATCGAAAAATTTCATGTACCTACGTATGTACATGAAAGTGAAAGTAAAATGTCCTTTACAAGCGATTTTGAACGTGTTACGATAGAATCACCAAAAGTGTAAAGAGGGGTCAATAGCTTCTGAGGATTTTATCCGCAGGAGCTATTTTTTGTTAAAATGTGTCTGATTTTTATACAAATTAACACCGGAAAAAAGGGGAGTGATTTTAACATAAGACCGACGGAAATCCGATTGACAAGAAAAGGAGCCGGGGAGTAAAATAAGGCTATAGAAATATAAGGCGCATACGGTAGATTAGAGCAATAGATTGGGAGCGTAAGCTGCCGAATATTTCTAAGGAGGATTTTGATATGAAAAAGAAAGGTATTCATTTATTAGCAACAGCTATGACATTGGTTTTGGTGACGACGGTGGCAGCGCCTGTGACGGCAGAAGCGGCAAGCCCCAGACCGGCCGTATCGGGAAGCAGTAAGATCACCAAAGGGAAACGGGTACAGTTTTCCGTAAAGTATAAGAAGAAGCGGGTGTCCGCCAAATCCTGTAAATGGTATTCTACGAAAAAGAGTGTCGCCACCGTAAGCAGGAGCGGGAAAGTGACGGCAAAGAAAGCCGGAACGACTTATATCTATGTAAAGTATAAGGGAAGGAAGTCCGCAAAGAAGAAAGTGACGGTGAAGAATCCGGCGCCGAAGATCAGCAGAAGCAGAGTAACCTTGACGAAAGGGAAAAGTATCACATTAAAGGTAACCGGAACAAAGAAAAAGCCAAAATGGAGCAGCAGTAAGAAGAGTGTGGCGGTTGTAAGCAGGAGCGGAAGAGTGACAGCGAAGAAAGCCGGGACAGCGAAGATCACGGCTAAGATCGGTAAGAAGAAATACACCTGTAAGGTGACAGTAAAGAATCCGGCAAAACCGGCTGTGAAACCGAAGCCGCCAACACCTGTAAAGCCAACAGAAAAGCCGTCAATATCCGAGCCAAAACCGCCGGTATCCGAACCGAAGCCGCCAGTATCTAAGCCGGACGATTGTATTCAGGAATCCGATCATAACTGGGTAGAACAGCCGGGAGGAACTCATAGATACTATGAGACAATTGTGAAAGAAGCTGTCACATATGATATATGTCGAGCCTGTGGATATGCCGTAGAAGATAGGAATACGATGTATAGACACCATTCTACATTTGGTCCTAGTTTTACAACACTAAAACGTGGACCAGAGATTTACAGAGACGACATTGACCACAGTGAAACCTATAAATGTTCCAAGTGTGGGAAAACAAAGACTGAGAAATGGACAGAAAAAGGTAAAGAAACCTTACGTGTTTATACGTTGAATGAAGAATTTATGTTCCACTTGGATCCGGGTGCTTGTGCGGCTGTGTGGTGTCCTGTGTGTAAAGATTATGTTATGAAAGAAACAGTAGAAGAAAGTGGAGGTTACTGTATTATGTGTCCGATTTTCAATGGCAAAGAAACCTATCTTGGAGATGATTGGAGAGACAAAATCGTCTATCCGTGGGATATTGGACAAACGTACATTAACTGGGATAAATCCGGCAGAGAGATGGTATATGAGCCTGAAAGTAAGACTTGGAAATATACCGGAAGATAAAAATAAATAGAGAACATCAAAGATAAAAATGTACCGAAATTCGGTACAAAAAGACCTTCGGGAAAAGGGTTCCCGGAGGTTTTTTTGTGCCCAAAATCCAGAAAGCAGATATTGAAAATTCATAAGAACCTTCGGGTTCTTATTTTATTATAGATATTTTATTTAAAAGGAGGAGTTTTATGAAACGAAGGAACACACGATTGCTGACCGCCGGGCTTCTTGCGCTGGTACTCTTTGTCATGTGTGGAGTGGCAGGGCTTGGAAGCTGGGAAACAAAAGAAGTCCAGGCGGCACAGAGGCGGAGCAGCGGACAGCCGGAAGTACCACAGGCGTCTGCTTTTTCCCTGCGCATGGAAGATTCCGGGGAGACGGAAGAGGCAGTAGAGGAGAAGGTCATGGATCCGGTGCTGGAGAATTATATCCGGGAGCATGCGGACAAGAGGTATACGGATAACAAAGAGATGCACTTGGTCAACATGCTTTTGGTCAAACAGACTCTGGCAGACCGTTCCATGATCACAAAGAGCGATACGCTGGACACGATCATGGGGGCAGCCGACAACTTTGAGAAAGTATGGATGGTTTTGTGTACCGACGTAGCGGTTTATGACCTGGATGCAGAGAGCGGTTATTATGTAGCCTTTGCCAATACCATGCAGGATGACCGGAGCGCACGGGTACAGGACGCTGTTTTTGCGCTTACGGACTATGAGGGAAATACCGTAGATCATGCAGTCTATGACTACAAAACAGGTCTTGCCTATATCCCTAAATCCGCCTATCTGAATGACAAGGGACAGATTCAGTTAAGGCATATCCAGATGCAGTTATTACAGTCGGTAAACTTCGGAAGAGAAGGTGCAGACGCAGCGTCTGCCGTAGCAGTGGCAACAGAGAGTGGAGATGGGATTGCGCAAAGCCAGGAGGCAGCCCCCATCTTTTCTTTCCAGACAGAGGTACAGTCAGAACCGGGCTTAAAAACAAGTGACATTGCCGTGTCTGTAAACGGGATCCCGTTACCGGAAGAGCTTTACCGGTATGACGCAAAAACGGGAAAGATTGTCATCTCGGATTCCTCAGTGCTGGCAAGCTCTGTCTATGTGACCACGGATAAAGCGTCGGCTCCTGGAACTACAGCCGCATTCCGCCAGAAAGCAAAAGAGGGACGCGCACTGAATAAGGTGACGCCGGAGAGCATGAAGAGTGTGGGAAAGATCGTTTGGACAGGTTCCAAACCGCCCAAACGGGGCATGCGTTTTGACGCTAAGCTGCAGACCAGATATTATGCCGACACGAACACCGGCTTTGACGGAGGCTACAGCCTTGTTTATCAGGGAGACGGCGTAACGGACGAGGTACAGGAGAAACTTTACGACATTATCAAAGAAGGAGATAAGTATAACTTCGAGGACTTTGATATTGTAAAAGATACGTCCTATAACCAATTCCGTATCTGGCTGGATGAATCCAAGGATCTCCCTTTCCGTTTAGTCAAAAATAACTACCCGGAGGGAATTCTGGCAAAATGTGCACACATCAAAGACCCTATTGATGAGGGGTTAAAGAATGAGAAGAAACAGCTGCTGGACGGAGGCCTGCGTATTCTCTACGTGGATGAAGAGGAAGGGTTCATGCTGCTTGGCGTGATCACGGCGGAAGTCACTACACAGTCTGCGGTAACTCTGATCCGATTGGATATGGATTTTGACCAGCCGGGGAAACTGAAACTACAGAAATCTTCTACCCAGCCGTCCGTGACCGACGGAAACGAGCAGTATTCCTTGGAGAATGCCAAGTACGGCGTGTACACTAAGAAAAGCTGTGAAGCGTCTGACCGTGTGAAAACACTTACTACTAATGCAAAAGGTGTCAGTGAGACCGTAGAGCTGGACGGCGGCACATACTATGTAAAAGAGCTCCAGGCGCCTAAAGGTTTTGAACAGGATACCCGTGTATATACCGTCACCGTTCCACCGGGAAAGATGGGGGAAACCGTGACTGCAACAGTGTGTAAAGTAAAAGACGTTCCAAAGACCGGGACAGCCCGTCTGAAGAAGACATCCAGCAATCCGTCGGCGACAGAGAATAACGTGCACTATTCTTTGGCAGGCGCAGAGTTTGGCATTTATTCCGACCGTACATGCACCCAAAAGGTAGGAAGCTTTACCACAGACGCAGCCGGAAACTCCGGCGCTGTGAAGCTGCCGGGGGGAGACTATTACGTCAAGGAAACCAAAGCCCCCAAAGGTTTTGAGCTTAATAAGACCATAGAGCATGTGAAAGTACTGGTGGGGCAGGAAGCGAGCGTATCCTTTGAAGATGTACCGAAAATGGGAAAAGCAAGGCTTAAGAAAGCGTCCGGCAACCCATCCATTACCAACGACAATAACTGCTATTCTCTGGCGGGGGCACAGTTTGGCATTTATTCTGATGCAGCCTGCCAGAAACGTGTGGCAGGGTTTGTGACGGATGCCAACGGCATGTCCACAGAGGTAGAACTGTATGCAGGAGACTATTACGTGAAGGAAGAAGCAGCGCCGAAAGGCTTTTTGCTGAATACAGAGGTTAAGAAAAGAACAGTAAATGTAGATGATACCGTATTGGTAGAGTTTACAGATATTCCAGGTTCAGATCCACTGACTATAAAGCTACGTAAAAGAGATACGGAAGTCAGTGACGGCGTTCCTTTAGGACATGCGTCTCTGGCAGGTGCACAGTTTACTGTTGCCTACTATGATGCTTACTATGAAACAGAGGAAGAACTGAAAGGCAAAACTGCCAAACGTACCTGGGTATTAGAAACTAAGGTGAATGAGCAGGGAGAGTTTGAAGCTGTTTACGATGATGCCCATAAGGTAGCGGGGCCGGACATCTATAAGGACAGTGGAAAGCCGGTATTGGCACTTGGAACCTATGCAGTGTGGGAGAGTAAAGCCCCGGAAGGCTATCTGCTCAATGACAATGCCATTTTAACAGACAATAAAGGAGCGACTGTTGTAAAGGGTGGAGAGAAATATATCACACAGGTTACACAAAACAGTGACGAGGTACATTTAAAAGGCGGTAATGAATATTCCCGTTATGACCGAGTGAGCCGTGGTGATTTTGAATTTACCAAGGTGGACGAGTTTGGAAAACGTCTGTCGGGCGTGACCTTTGAGATCCAGTCGGATACCACAGGAGAGAAGCACAGCTTTACGACCGACGAGAACGGATATTACAGCTCTGCGTCTGACTATACTCCGCACAGCCAGAACACCAACAAAGGCGGTGTGGATGACGGACTATGGTTTGGACAGTATAAAGATAAAAAGAGCGGTGAGATCTTAAGCGTAAAGGTCAATGACGAGTGGGGCGCACTGCCTTATGATATATACACCTTGAACGAACTTCCGGGTAAAGCGAACGAAGGACTGAACCTCTTGGAAAATATCAAACTGACGGTAAAAAAAGACGGTTTCCATATGGATATGGGAACGCTTACAGATACCGTGATAGGCATCAGTACCTCTGCCAAAGACCGGGAGACAGGCGCACGGTATGCATGTGCAGATAATCATGTAGTGACGGTAGACACCATGTATTATGCAGGTCTGATCCGCGGCGAGACGTATACCCAGAAGCTGACCATTATGGATAAGGAAAAGAAAGCGCCGCTGTTAGATAAGGATGGAAATGAAGTGACAGCCACAAAGACATTTACGACATCCATGCAGGACGGAAGTACCACCTTATCGGTAGGCTATGAAGCCACAGCGCTTGCTGGAAAGGAAATCGTCGTGTTTGAGGACTTGTACCTGGGAAAAGAGGTAAATGAAGAAAAGCTGGTCACATCGGAGAGGAACTTTGAAAACGAAGAGCAGACCATCTATTTTCCGGCGCTGAAAACACAGGCTGTGGATAAGAAGAGCCAGACCAACGTGGTGTACGCAGATAAAGAGTCTGTAATAGAAGATACTGTCACCTACAGCAACATGCCTGTAGGCGAAGAGGTGACAATAGAGGGTATCCAGATGATCAATCAGGATGGAAAACCTGTGGCGGCTCTGGACGCAGAGGGAAAAGAGATCAAAAGCTCTCTGACCTTTATTACAGAGGCATCGGAAGGAACTGTGAAAGTACCGTTTTCATTTGACGGAAGCAAGCTTGGCGGACAGTATCTGACTACCTTTGAGGTTGCTGAGATTGCCGGAAAACCGATTGCAAAGCATGAGGACATCAACAGTGACAGCCAGACCGTCTATTTTTCCGAGGTGGACATTGAGAAGACCGCAGATAAAGAATCTTATCAGGTAGGAGATACCATCCACTATACGATCCTTGCAACGCCGAAAGAGGGAACCGTACTTACCAATGCCGTGATCGAGGATAAGGAACTGACAAAAGGCGTGGAGATTGACTACAAGACCATCCTTGTGAACGGAAAGCATTATCCGGTTCTGGAGAAAGCGCCGGAAAAAGAGCAGGCAGGAGCAGTCAGTGTGGTAAAAACCAAAGGTGGTTTCCAGGTGCTTGTAAAAGAAATGAAAACACCGGTGAAAATAACCTTTGACGCGAAAGTCACAGACAAGAACCTAGAGGGTAAGAAAGTCAATAATAAGGCTTCCATCGTGTCTGATCAGACGCCGGAGCAGGAAACAGAGGTAACGGTGAACGTGCCAAGTGTGAAAATTACAAAGACGGCAGATAAGAAGAAGTATAAGGTTGGAGAAAACATCCATTATACGATCCTGGCAGAGCCGGTAGGCAGATCTGTGGTACACAATGCCGTTATCGAAGATAAAGAGCTGACAAAAGGCGTGGAGATCAACTACGATACCATCCGTGTAAACGGAGAGCAGTATCCAATTTTGACAGAAGCAGAATGGCAGGAACAAAAGGCACAGGAGGAGCAGGCAGAAGCCGAACAGAGAGAACAGGAAAAGGAGGACAAAGAGAAAGCAGAACAGAAAGATAACGAAGAACAGCAGGCAGAGGAAGAAACTACAGAGAACAGAATCCTTGTAGTAAAAACCGAGCGCGGATTCAAGGTTCTGATGGACGTTCTTAGAAAGCCTGTAAAAGTAACCTTTGACGCGAAGATCAAGGACAAGAACTTAGAGGGCAGGAAGATTCACAACACAGTAACACTAACTTCCGATGAAACGCCGGAGAAGAGTTCTACCGTTATTGTGGAAGTGCCGAAGAAACCGAAATTCCCATGGGTGCCGCCGGTAACAAAAGTGCAGACAGGACTGAAGCATTACGGCGGTCTGTTTGCAGCTATAGCAGTGCTTTTGGTGGCAGGCGCAGGAATCTGCCGACGGAGGAAAAGGAACCGCCTGCCGGATGATGGGAAGCTTTAGAAAAATGTACCGAATTCCGGTACAAAAGCAGATATTTGAAAAATGTACCGAATTTCGGTACAAATACAGACACAACTTTATAAGGTAACAAAGTAAGAGAATAGGAAACATTCCGAAAAGAGACCGTGGCGCACCTCCTATGGCTGGTCTGTGTATCACAATGCGGTCTCTTTTTGGGTGGAAAATAAAAGAAGGAGAGGATAGGAAAATGGAAGTTATGGAAGGAAGAACCATGGAAGAGGTGAGACTGGAGCAGTTACACCGGATAGCGGCAGAAAGGGATCAAGAATACAACGGCATTAAGAAGGTGCTGGATGAAAGACAGGAAGATCTGGACAGGCGTGAACAGGAGCTGGAGGAAAGGAGCCGGAAGCTGGAAGAGATGAAAGAGGACTTTTGCCGGCGGGAGAAGGAGCTGTCGTCTGCTGAAGAAAAAATAGAGGTCTGTAAAAAAACGCTTGCAGATCAGAACACAGAGCTGGAGAAACGTGCAGAGGAGCTTTCCGGGAAAGAGCGGGAGGTGGAAAAAAAGGCTGCGGATATTGCATTGGAGTGTTCCATCCTGAAAGAGAACGTAAGAAATGAGGAGTTAAAGGCTTCCAGGCTCCGTATGGAGTGGGAGAATAAATGTGCCAGACTGGAGCGGACAGGGGCAGTTCCTGTAGAGACGTCAGAATCGAAAGAATCGGAAGCTTATCAGGCGTTGGAAGGAAAGGTGGCAGAGTTGTCACGAAAACTTACAGAGGCACAGGCGGAAAATGGTCTGTTGAAACAGGAAAACGGACAATTAAAACAGGAGAAAGAGCGGCTGGAGGAGGAAAAAGGAGATATTTTAAGAAAAGCTCTTGGCATTTCCAGAAAAGCAGGGCAGGAGAAGGAGGCGGACAAAGCGCCAGAACAAGTGTCTGAGGAGAAGCCGGAAGGAAAACCGGAGAAAGAACCGGAGAGTATTTTTAAGGAAGTATATAAGGATGAATCCATGGAAACGGGAAAGGAGGAGCTGACAGCGGAGGTTCTCTGCCGTTATCTGAAGCATTATTTTCCCGGAGAAGAACTGACACTTCGTCACGCAGAAACAGGTGAGCAGATCCATTTACTGAAAGGAGGATTGAAGTATGTTTTTGTCTTTGAGGATCCGGCACGTTTTGACATCCGCGCTGGGCGGAAAAAGACAAAGGAGTTATTGCAGCGCATAGAAGAAGTAAAAGGAAAACATCCAGGACTGGAGTTTGCCTATGACGACAGGGAAGAAGAAGTGGTGGTAAGCGGATACTTTATCCGGGATATGCTTCCGGGAGAACTGATGGAGAAGATAACAAAGGTTTCGGAGTTGTTCCGACAGGGAGAAGGATATGAGTATGAGTCGTAAGCTGAAAAATTTTTTATGCCGGTCCTTTCGATGGGAGTGCAGGAAAAAACCACTGTACCAGAAGAGTCTCCCGTCTGTACAGTATGACGAGAGTATCCGGGAGCTTTTAAAGGACAGCTACGCTCTGTGCGGCAGCGTGGACGGAATGCTGGCGGTCAGTGCAGAAAAGGCAGGATCAAAAAAAGCAAAGAAACATTTTCAGGCGGCAAGAAGTTATCTGAAGGAAAGTCCGTATAAGGATTACGAGACTGCCTTGTATGTCTACGCCGGGGATGGTTCGGCAGAAGTAAAAACACTTATGGAAACCGTCATCAGAACGGAGATCAGGAAAAGACAAGGGCTTCCTCTGAAATAGGAGGTGGCTCTTTTGTTTTGCAAAAAAGAAAGAGAGGATATGAAATATGAAGAAAAAAAACAAAAGAGGGATGGTACTTATTATTGTAGCAGGCTTTATCGCCGGCATTGTAGCGGAAATGCTGATCCGTCAGTTTCTCCCGGGAATGGCGCCGGAGATGTCCGTGGAAGTGATAAATTTTATCGCTATGGCGGTACGTGCGGCATTGTCTGTAGTGATTGTACTTTTTGCAGTATTCGTAAGAGGAGGGAAATAGAAGTGAGAACAGAAATAAGAACAGTGGCGGAACCGGAGAAGAAAACAGAAAAGAGAACAGAAAGGAAAATAATGGAAATGATGAAACAAAAGATTACGAAGGAAACCTGTGCAAAGATGATTTTTATAGCGGCGGTAATGACGCTTGTCTGCGCGCTCTCGGTAGACGTGCCGGTACTTGCAAAAGGAAGCAGTGCGTCATCCACTGTCACAAAGGCGTTTGGACCGGTGTATCAGATCATATCGGCACTGGTGTCCAGCTGTGGACAGCTATTCTTACTATGGGGAGTTTTTGAATGGGCGATCGCTTTAAACTCTTCCGACGGAACTATGCAGGCAATGGCGTTTAAACGTATTGGGGGAGGCTTGGTCGCCTGTCTGTCGCCAACGTTGATCCCACTCATTACCAAGGGGATACAAGGGCTTGCGACACTTGCTTAATGTAGCTGCGAAAGAGAAAAGGAGGGATTTTTATGCCGGATTGGTTATCTGAATGGTTCTCGGCATTTTTTAATGGAACCGGGATCGGTATCGCGTCCAATATCTGGAAGGCTGCAATGAAAGCGGTGACAGGGGTTATCACAACGACGCCGGAGGATTTTTCCTCGGATACATGGAGTCTGGTGGAAGATAAACTGTATCCGTGGAGTTTAGGCATCGGGCTTACTGTTTTGAACTTATTTTTTATGATTGCCATATGGCAGGCAGTTAAAAATTTTCATCAGAACATTACGACGGAAATGATCGTGGAGGCGCTGGT
Organism: uncultured Lachnospiraceae bacterium; assembly: GCA_963559605.1. GTDB lineage: Bacteria > Bacillota > Clostridia > Lachnospirales > Lachnospiraceae > Dorea_D. The sequence continues at coordinate 22,017 of CAUWLL010000027.1, read as the reverse complement.
GAAGATTGTGGCAGCCAATATCCTGTTTATCAATATCATGCCTTTTATCAAGTCGTTTTTTGATATTGCGGCATTGATGACCGGGGAGGTCATGACAGTGAAAGCGCCGTCTCTGGTGGTGGACGATCTGGATATGGCTTCTGCATTGTTTTATCTGCTGCTGGGAACAGGATTTCTGCTGCTGTCTATCATCTGCGGCGGGATGATCCTGCTGACGGTATACGGACGTTATATTAAGTTGTATCTTCTGGTTATTCTCGCGCCACTTGCCCTGCCGACTTTGGTCGGAGGGCAGGGGGTAGAGCATACGTTTTATGCATGGCTGAAAGCGTTTCTTGCTAATGTGTTTGAAATCGTAGTCATTGCCCTTGCCCTAGTGCTGTCGTTCAAGTTGATACAAGGTGGTATCGACCTGTTTACTGCCGATGGGGCGTTGTCCAGTTTTGACGGTGGTATACAGGTCATTAACAGCGCGCTTACTATGATTTTAGTAACGACGTCAGTAAAGACTGCCAACTCGTTCCTGACAAGGGCAATGGGACTGTAGAAAATCTCAGAAAGGAGGAAAACCATGAAGATTGACATGAATAAAGACTTTGATGAAGCCTTTCCAAGTGAGTTTATGCTGGGCTTTACTTTAAAGCAGTTTGTAGTAGCAGCCATAGCGCTTGTTGTGGGAATTACAGGGATGATCCTGCTTCATTTTCAGACAGGACTCGGAATTGTGGAGTGCAGCTATATCATCATCCCGGTATCCGGGCCAATCTGTATGCTGGGGTTTGCAGGGTATCAGATGCAGACCCCGTTACAGTACATCCGGGAGATCTTGTATGTAAGAAAAACGAGAGAACTTCTTTATGAAGCAGAAGAATTACAAGGAGAGGGACGTGTGTTCACTATGAAAAGCAGGTGCGTTCCGGACAAAAAAAGAAATCAAAGGAGGAGAAAGGGAAATGGCAAAAATTAATGCGGAAGGACGCTTTGCGGCAAGGAAGAGTAAGAGCATTCCGGTATATAAAGTTCCAAAGAATGTGAGACAGTTTTTAAACATAGATACTTTGTATGAGAATGGGATGGCAAAAATTGAACCGGGAAAAGAAAACTGTCTGTATGACAGGTGTTATCTGTTTGAAGATATGAATTATATCAATAAAGATTTGGGAAGAAAAGAGAAGTTTTTAACTGCATTTATGGAGTGGCTTAAAACCATGAATGTGGATTTTAAGATCACGGTTGCCAATGAATACCGGAGCATGCATGAATTTCTGGAGAAAATACGCGGCAGTCAGAATGACAGCCGGTACCCGGACCTGGAGAAAGGAGTGAAAGACTGGATCGATGAAAAATTAAAAGACGCCAACCCCAATGTGACAACACTTCGTTACCTTACGGTGTCCTGTAGGGCAGGTTCTTATAATGAAGCGAACGTGATGTTGAACTCTTTGGATACTGTGATCCAGGATATGTTCCGTAACTGGCAGAGTAAGATTGTGCGTTTGAATGGAGAAGAGCGTCTTTTATGCCTGCACTCCCTTCTACGTCCGGGAAAGAAAGAAGAAAAGGAACTGATTCGATTTCCGCAGGATTCTTTTCAGGATTGGCGCAATGACATTCTGCCAAAGTATATCAGGCAGGAGACAAATTTTCTGAAGCTAGACGAGGTGTACATGTCGGTGTTATTTGGCTGGAAATACCGTGGTTCCATTGATTCGGATACCTTTATCCGATCTTTTTCCCATGTAGAGTTTCCGTCATTCATCACGATGGACTTTGCACCCGTACCTGCGGATGAAGTGCAGGATCGTCTGCTGGCGGCGTCCATGAATAATGAAAAAGCCATCAATGAGGAGGATGAAAATAAGAAGAAACGGGGAATGATTTCCACGGGACCGTCCTACATCCGTAAGCGCAAAAAAGATGAGATCGAGGTTTACATGGATCAGATCGGCGAGAATGCAGAGGTAGGGTTTTTTATGAATCTTTTGATGGTTGTGACAGCCCCGGATGAGGATACCCTTGCAGAGCGTGTGGCACAGATGCAGGCGATCGGAAAGAAGGAGGGGGTACTTATATCCACAGCGGATAAACAACAGCTGAAAGGGCTGAATACGGTGCTTCCGTTTGCCGGACGTCAGGTAGATTATATGCGGTTTTTCCTGTCCTCATCGGCGGTGGCGTTCCAGCCTTATTATGCCCAGGATATTATTGAGCCGGGCGGATATTTCTACGGACTAAACTGTACCACCAAGCAGCTGATCATGGGAAACCGGAAATTATTGATGAATCCCCATGGAATCATTATCGGCCATACCGGTTCCGGGAAATCATTCTACATCAAAACAACGGAGATCAGCCAGACCCTGATCGCAACGGATGACGATATTTTGATCCTGGATCCGCAGAATGAGTTTGAAGATATGGTATCTGACCGTGGCGGCGCCTATTTTGACTTAACGCCCAAGAGCAGGGTGTACTTAAATGGCTTTGAAGTTCCGGAAAGCGTGTTTGTCGGAGATGAAAACGTAAAGGAAAAGTTTATTGCTGTCCAGACACAGTATGCAAGGAGCCTTGTGGCTGCCATAATGAGCAATATTGCAGTTACGCAAGAGCATAATACCGTGATCGCAAGATGCACCAGACGGATGTTTGAACAAACTTTCGCGGGAAGAAAACTGAAACAGCCGACTTTGAAAATGCTGCGTGCAGAGATAAAAAAAGAGCTTGCCCAGACAGATAATGCCCATGATGATGAGATCGTACGTTCCATATATAACTGTCTGGAAGAATACACGGAAGGTTCCTGCGATATGCTGGCGCGTCCGTCTAACATTAAGACTGACAGCCGTCTGGTAGGCTTTGGACTGAAAAATGTGCCGGAGGACAATTGGGAGGCGGTCATGGTGACGATCATGCATTACCTGTCCGCCCGTATGGAATATAACCAGACTTATCAGAAAGCGACTCATTTCATCATTGATGAGACACAGGTAGTAAGCCGGAGAGGAACATCTGCGGATATGCTAAATACCGCCGTGGCAACGTTCCGTAAGTTTGGCGGGATCTGTACCATGGCTATGCAGAATCTGACCGCAGCATTAGGAAACGAACAGCTTCGGGAACTTTTTTCTAATTGTTCGTATAAATGCTTTTTGGATCAGGGCGGCGTAGACGCCCATGCATTATCCGGGATACAGGAGCTTTCGCAAACAGAATTTAATGCTTTATCGGCAGATGATGTTGGACAAGGTGTGTTAGTGTGGGGCAAGAAAGTTGTTTTGTTTGACGCGAAACTTTCCAAAAAAAATCTGCTGTATCAGATGGCAAATACAAACTTCCATGAGCAGGCAGAACAGAGGAAAGTGTCAGAGAAAAAGACAACAGACGGAGACATACAGAAGAATGAAACTGCGTCATATACAGAAAACCGGGGAATAAAACCGAATGCCGAAAGCCGGGTAGAAGAGATCATTTTGGATATGGCAGCCCTGACTCCGGTATCAGAAAAAGAGGTACTGAGCGTTCTGGATCTTAGTCAGGAAAGCAGCCGGCAGTATCTGGAATCTCTTGCAGAAGAAGGAAAGCTGGAGAGAGAACAGGTGCAGGGAACCACAAGATATAGAAAGGTTGGGTAGCATGGGAATTAATAAAAGCCGGGACTCAAACTTTCGAAAAGTAACCAGCAGTTTCCGGGCAGGACATTATGGAATCAGTAAGGCAGGAAAAAGCCTGAATTACTTGAACCGGGTATCTCCTGAAGAAGAGGAGCAGGAGGAAGAGGGAGTCTCTCAACGCTCTTTTGATCCCACACGGTTTATGAATAAAAAGACGGCAAAAGCATGGGAAAAACTTTCGGAAAGTAAAAAGCAGTATTATAAAGCGCAGGCAGAACGGGAAGTGAAACGAAAAGGGGTTCCGGAAGGGATTGCGAAACACAGTACCGCAGAAACGACCGAAGAAGTGACAGCAGAACAGTTCCGGCAAGATCAGGAATGGATAGAAGAAACACGGGATATAAAGAGACAGGATGAAGAAAAAAAGAAAGGGAAGATTGCTGCCGGGAAAGAAAAAGGAAAAATTGCAACAGGGAAAAATTTGTCCGGAGGAGCCGGGAAAGGCATAAAGATGACAGCCGCGCATGAAACACGGGAAGGTGTAAAAGCTGGAATTGCGGCTGCAGAAACTTCCGGGGCTGTAACTGCTGCGGCTTCTGCCACAGGAGGAGCAGGAACAGCGGTGCAGGTATCTAAAAAGACCGCAGATCTTTTTGTGGATTCCTTGACTATGCAGAAAGAATATGCGGAGCAGGGACAGCTCAGATATAAGCTGGAACAGGTGAAAGAGGAGAACCGGGGCATGGGAAGTCTGGCGTCTGCTGCACTTTTTATGGGAGCGTCCATGGCAACGTCTGCGTTGTCTTTGGTTGCTTCTGTTTTTCAGGCATTGGTATCTGTCCTGGCTACCATTATGGCGATCGTATTTCCGACAACGGCTATCCTTGTGGTTGCTGTTTCCATTTTTATGTCGGTGATTGCTCCTGCGGAAGAAGATCCGCCTTATACAGGAACCGGGATTGTAGAAGTGGCCTTGTCGGAAGTTGGCTATCACGAAAGTGGCGGAACGAATAATAATGGAAATATTACCAAGTACGGGCAGTGGATTGGGATGAACGGCCAGTCCTGGTGTCATACATTTGTCAGCTGGTGTGCCAATGAATGTGGTCTTATTGAGAAAAAAGTGATTCCGAAAACTGCGTCCTGTGCGGTGGGAAGAAGCTGGTTTATCGAAAAAGGACAATACCGGAATGCTTCTTCCGGATACAAGCCGAAAGGGGGGGATATTGTTTATTTTGATTATGAAGGAAGAGGTGTCCCTGGTCACTCAGGGATTGTAGAATTTACCGAGAACGGAGTGGTACATACCGTCGAAGGAAACCGGAGTAATGAAGTGCAGAAAGGGCTTTATAAATTGGACAGCGTTGCCATTATGGGGTATGGAACGCCGAAATATCCGGAGGAGTCCTATGGCTCAGGAAAGACCATAAAGCTCCCGGAAAATCTTGGAAGTGTGTATACTTATATGGGCTGGAACATGGTCACTAATACAAGCAGCGCACAGTATAAACTTCGGATCCAGAGCGGTGAAAAATACGATGAAGACGGATTCGGAAGAATCGGTGAGCGCTATGTAATCGCTTGTACTACGACCTATGGAAAGGTAGGAGATGAGGTGGATTTTGTATTAAAAAACGGTCAGGTCATTCATGGAGTTATTGGTGATATTAAGAATCAAGATGATGCGGGTTGTAATAAGTGGGGACATCAGGAAGGAAATTGTGTAGTGGAATTTTGTGTGAACAAAGCCACTTGGTACGGCACAAATAAGACCGTCGATAAGTTCCACCCGGAGTGGGATAATACTACCGTAGTAAAGGCTATAAATTTAGGAAAAAATCATTTGAAATAGCAAAGGAAAGGAGAAGCGCATTGAACGGAAAAAAGAAGCTCATGGTCTATATTATCCTTGTCATATTTCTGGCCGCCGGATGCATTCTGGCGGCAGTTTATCTGTCAGGAAATGCAAAGACAGACAGAACCTGGGGACAGGAAACTTTACAGCAGAAAGGAAAGCAGGAAGAGAAAAAGGCAGAGGCAGAAACCGGAGGACTTGGGAAAAAACACTGGAGGGTTCATCAGTTCCGTGAACTGGGAAACCTCTATTATCTGACAGAAGATGAAGCGGCGTTCCGGGAACAAGTCTCTGCGTTTGTCATTTCTAAAAACTTAAATGCTGTCACGATAACGGCACTTAGTAAGTTCAAAGATACGAAAGAGGATTTGGAAGGAAAAGCCTGTTTTTATCTGCAGCTGGATGATAAAGAAAAGACTGTGATCGAAGTAGAATATGATAAAAAAACGGGGGAATATTCCTTTCGGATTTTGGAAGAAGAGATTCCAAACATTGAAGATTATGGAGGAGAAAAACGGGAACTTCCGGAAGAAGAAACGTGTACATTTGCAGAGCCGGAATATACTCATGAGTGGAAGGAGGAAGTAGATTTAGGAGATCCGGTTTTAACAGATCCGGGGAAAAAATTTGCTAAAGTAGAAAAAAAGGAAAAGGAGTTTTTGGAAAAACTTTTGGAATTTTTAGAACAGGAACAGGAAACCAGAAGGAATCTGACAGTCATAAAAGCAGCTCCCACAACGGAAGGATATGAAGCGGAATTTTCGTTTGAACAGGCAAGAATCGATGGAAAAAATATAAAAGTCATGTATAATAGAAGCGAAAATAAGTATGAGTTTATGCTGAACGGGGGCACGGAAGAAAGGAGGGATGAAATCCGTGAGTAAGGATGAAAAACGCCGGGAAGAAAACCGGATCCGGACACAGGAGAATATTTGTTTTGAGGTGGAAAGATACCAGAGGACGGTGTGCATGGGAAGCATAGAAGGCGTGTACGGAAAAGGCTATGAGATTGGTGTGATCACAAAATTTTTTGAGGAAATGAAACGACAGCCGGAACGAAAGGAAGTGGAGGCTGTGTTTGGACTTTTGCCCCGACCGGAAGATGATTTCTTTCTGTTTTTTCAGAATTTTTTCGGGAAAGAGCAGGAGGAACTGGTGAGAAAGGCAGTGGAAATGTGGCTGAAATACCGCATGGCGGAGCTGAAAAAGGTAACTATGGGTACTTAAATTTATCCGGGGTTTTAGGGGATGTTCCCCTAACAAGATACATTTTGTATATACAAAATGCGTATCTTGCAAAATCTCTCCGAGATTTTATGTGTCAAAAACAAGGAAAAACCTCCCAAAATGGGACATAAAAATGTGGTGCGGAAAAAGCGGGGAACCTCCCAATATGGTACATGGGGCAGACAGAGGCGACGAACAGGGAAAGTGGGGATGTTCCAAAATGGGACATGCAAAAAAGAAAGGAAAAAGGAGAGCGTAATAATGGAACAGTATAAAGACAAACATTACCGGCTTCCGGCAGATGTGACAGAGTATTTGAATGCAAGGAATCCGTCCTGCTACCGGACAGAAACAGATTATCTGATCCAGATTATTCGGGATCATGAGCGCATTTCCGGATTGGGAAATGATTACATCAGCAGTCTAAACAAGCTGCATGCAAAAATAGAAGAGCTGTGCGAGCTGATGCGGATGAATATCCGGGTAGATGCGGCAAACGGAAAATATCATTCCCAGTTTCCGGGCGGACTGGAGGATCTGGAAAACTATATCAATAGTATTTATCAGCTGGAACAGGAGAAACACGCCCTGCTTTAAATTTTCCGGAAAGCGGTGAAGAAAAACAGATGAGATTAGAAAAAAAGATTTGCTGATGGCATTTCTTTTTTTTATTGGAAATTTTTGTGAAGAAAGAAAAGGAGATGGAGACAATGAACAGCGAAGAACGTTTGCAAAAATTAAAAAATGATTTGGAAAAACTGGAGGAAAAAGGACAGAAAATTTCTGCGCAGATCCGGGAGATCAAACAGGAAATTTCTGCGGTAGAGAAAAAAATCATTGCAGAAAAAAATGAAAGTATCGTTGCCATGATCGAAGAAAAAATCGGAGCAGTGGACGAAGAAAAGCTGAAAAAATTAAATCTGATTTTGGAAGAACAAAGCGGAAAATTTTCCTCCGGTTTGGGAGAGGCTACAGAAAGGAATCAAGAAGTATTTGAGAGAACTTATGTCTAAGGCAGAGGTGAGATATGAGAAGGAATATACAATTACTTATTCGTCTTACAGAGGCAGAGCGGAACCTTTTATCTGAGCTTGCAGAGAATGACGCAGATACGAAAACAAAAAAGAATCCGAAGAAAAATCTGTCGGCTTACATTCGCAAGCGGATTTTTTCCGGTTCAAACCGTCCCAGTGATTTCAAACAGGAATTGAAAAACCTGAATTATCAGGTTCGGAAAATCGGAGTGAATATCAATCAAGTGACGGCAAAGGTGAACAGCTCTTACGTGACGCCGGAAGATTTGCAGCATTTAAATACGCACTTGCAGGAAGTGGAAGAGGCTTACTGGGAAATGATAAGAAAGATGGAAGTGACTTATGGCTACGACGAAAATTTTGAATATTGGGACACCTAAACGGGGAGGTTCTGCACATCTGTATAATAGTATTGAGTATATTTTGAAACCGGAAAAAACGGAAAATGGATTATTGGTCGGCGGAAATTCCGGGAACACCACGGAGGAAATTTATGATGTAATGATGCAGACAAAGAAAGACTGGGAGAAGCTGGATAAAAGGCAGGGGTATCATTTTATTATCAGCTTTCTCCCTGGCGAAGCCGACAGTGAACAGGTATATAAGGTGATCCGGGATTTCTGTGAAGAATATCTGGGGGAAGACTATGATTATGTGTTTGCCGTCCACACAGACAAAAAACACCTGCATGGTCATATCGTGTTCAATTCGGTGAACCGGATGAGTGGATACAAGTACCGGTATGAAAAAGGAGATTGGGAAAAATACATACAGCCTGTGACGGATAAGATCTGTGCAGCTTACGGACTCCCTCCGCTGGAATACGACAAAGGAAAAAGAAAAGGACGGTCCTATGCGCAGCATAAAGCAGAAAAAGAAGGACGCCCGTCGTGGAAGAAGATCATCCGGGCAGATATTGATTATGTCATCTCCTGCTCAGAAGATTTTTCGAATTTTCTGAAACAAATGCGGATGTTCGGGTATGAGATCAAGGACAGAAAGTATCTGACCTTTCTTCCGCCGGGGGCAAGGCGCGGCCACCGGGATTATCTCCTTGGTGACGGTTACACGAGAGAAGACATCCAGCGGAGGATTCTATATAAAGAAGAAATGAAAGGAAGGGAAGGACTCGTTGCGCCCAGATTGCAGAAAGCATATGACAAAGGGATTCAGGAATTAACAAAAACTACATTGTCCGGATTTCAGCAGAAAAAATTAAGACAGTTTTACAAGGCAGGAAATTATCTGAATCAAAAAAATCCATTCGCTCTGAATCAAAAAGAAGTGCGAAAAAATGCGATCCGAATTGACAGACTGTATCAGGAATGCAGGTATCTTTTGCAACATGAGATCCACAGCCTGGAAGATTTAGAGAAGAGAGGAAAGTCTTTAGAGCAGGAAGAGAAAACTTTAAAAAATATCCGCTCTGCACAGTATATCAACAAAGAGGATCCGCTGTACCAGGAATATCTTTCGCTGCGTAAAAAGTTAAAAGAGACGCCGGACTGGGATGACCGTTTTGAAGACTTGCAGGAAGAATTAAAGGAATTGGAAGGAATGCTCCCAGCAGGATTTCAAGAGGCAGTGAAAGAAGAAGAACGTATCTGTGCTGCCTTAAAATCCGTGCGGCAGGAAAAACGTATGGTGAAAAGAATACAGTCTGAGGAATTAAAAAGAGAGCAGAGTATCATATGGGAAACGGAACAAAAACCGAGGATGTGAAAGGAGTGAAAATATAAAACATATAGTTACAATTCATAGGAGCCTGCGGGTTCTTATTTTTTATAGATATTTTACCATGGAAAGGAGGGAGAAGATTGGTTCATGGGATGACTGCAGCTGAGCAGCATAAGAGGATTATGTCCGGGCGTTCGCTTCCGGAGGATACGATTCAGTTTGTTGACAGTTTGGAAGATCCAATTGTCTGTGAATGGATCTACCTTTGTGCACTGGATGGGATGCCGTTGGAACATTTGAAAAAACTAAGCAGAATTCCAGATAAAGATTCTGTAAGAAAAGGAGATTATATCTGTGCAGAACGAAAGAAATATCTGCAATCAGTGTTCAAAAACCCGGAAGCAGCCGCAAGCAAATCTGTGGAAGATATGTTTCAGCAGGTCCGGGAAATGTACGAAGAAAGCAAGAGTTTAAGAGCGATGGTGGATGAAAATATCAGGAAGTCGCAAAAAGAACAGAATAAGTCGGCAAAGGCGAATGAAGCGGTACAGACAGCGCTCTTACAGGAGAAGCAGAACATCATCGATAATCAGGAACGGTATATCCGGCAGCTGGAAAAAAGTATTTCTGAGATGGAGAATGAAAAGGAGGAGTGGAAAGAGAAAAAAGCATCTGAAGCGGCTGAAAACGAGAAGGCTGCATTAAAGAGGAGGCTTATGGAAACCAAGATGGGAAGCTGGATTGTGCAGCAGAAAAAGAAAAGGGATTCCCAGAAATTTGTGGATACCTATCTGAAAGAGGATACATATTCTGAAGAACAGAAGGAATATCTTTTGCAATGTTTTGAGGATGGAGCTTCCTTAAGGGATATGGAAAAGTTCGCTTCCCCGGATATTCCTGTTATCTTGATGGAACGTCTCAGAAAAGCGAATGTCTGATGTACCGAATTTCGGTACGTTTTTAGGAAAGGAGGGCAATATGAAAAAAATAGCAGATCATGCAAGAATGATCCTGTCACTGATTTTTGTGGTGGCGGGATTTTTTTTACTTACAGTGGAGGCGGATGCACAGTATTTTTCCAGTACCAAGACCTATGGAAAAGATGCATTTCCAGCTCCATATTCCAATGGAGTGATCAGCCTGGGAGACGCGACGTCTGTGACTGTAGGCGGAGGGTTCACACATCATAAATTAGATGAAAGCAGAGGTCCATGTTATAAAGCTGTTAATACAGCAAAAAAATCTAACACGTATGTGATCTACAAAAATGCGGCTTTTTCGGGAAATAAAAAATACGATGTTAAAGTCTACTTCTGGGGGAATCATACGGATGGTTACATGGTAACAAAGTCCGGACGTATGGGGGCAATCGATCATATCGAAGGACAGTCCACAGATAAAAACACAATCATACGTTCTGAGTTTCATGTTTTAGAAGCCGGGACTAATAAGGAAGTGACTTTTCACGGTGTGACCATGGTGGATGATCTTGATTATAACAAGGAGCATGGAGCAGAGAGCTGGCAGGTAGTGCAGGGCGGAAAAGGAGCGTGGCTGTCGTCTGATACGAAGCTGGAGCAGACAAGTAAAGGATGGTTTCGTAAGAAAAACATGGGGGCAACGGAATCCGGAGATGTAACAACGAGCGTGTGGTTTTCTTACACCTGTAGTGCGGCGGCTCCTTTAAAGTTAGCGTATGATTGCAGAGATGGGTACGGCTCCGGCTTATCCGCGGATACAGTATCTATCACTTATAAGCTTGCTGCAAGCAGTGATTACCAGCCCAATACTACGGTCTATACACAGAGGTACCATGCAAAGTATGGGGTATACGATGTAGAATCACCGCAAAAAGTAGTTACAAAGTATCGGTTCGAAGGCTGGTATTCAGATACAGCATGTACGAAAAAAGTAACGTCTTATTCGCCGTTAAAGAAAAATCTAACATTGTATGGAAAATACATCGAGCTTTTTACCGTTCAGACAAGCATTACGAACGGAACGATTACGGCAACGGAAAAGAATATAGAGCCGGGTTCGAGCCGTACGGTTACTTGGAAAGCAAATAGTGGATATTATATTTCATCAGTGGTGATTGATGGAAGATCACAGTCCATTGCTTCAGAAGCAGGAGGAAGCTATACATTCAAGAATCTTTCGGCAGATCATAACGTGGCAGTAAAAGCGCTGCCTTACTGGACAGTCACCACATCGATCACGAATGGAACCATTACGCCTGGGGATAACCGGATCCATGCTGGAGAAGACCGTACCATCACCTATCAGGCGGCAGAGGGGTATTACATCGGTTCTGTCATAGTGGATGGAAAAAGCCAGCCCATCCCAGCAGATGCAGGAGGAAGTTATACGTTCAATAATATTAACGGAAATCATAGCATTGTGGTAAAGGCAGTACCTTATTGGACAGTCACCACGTCTATCACCAATGGAACCATTACACCGGGGGACAGTCGGATCCATGCCGGAGAAGATCGTACCATCACCTATCAGGCAAAAGAGGGATATTATGTGGATTCTGTACTAGTGGACGGAGAAAGCCAGCCCATCCCTGCGGATGAGGGAGGCAGTTATACGTTCAGCAATATTAACGGAAATCACAGCATTGTGGTAAAAGCCCTGCCTTATTGGAGTGTGAGGACATCGGCGGAACACGCTTCTATTACGCCGTCGGATACGAAAATCCATGCCGGGGAAGACCGTACCATCACCTATCAGGCAGACGAAGGCTATTACATCAATTCTGTAGTAGTGGATGGAAAAGAACAGCCGGTCCCTGCGGATGAAGGGGGGAGCTATACGTTCCGTAACATTACGGCAGATCACGAGATTACAGTAAAAGCCCTGCCTTATTGGCACATTAATACCTCTATTAACAATGGAAAGATTACCCCGGATGATCCTTTTATCCATGCCGGAGAAGATCGTACGGTCACATATGAGCCGGATGAGGGGTATTACATTTCTAAGATAGAAGTAGATGGCAGGGAAAAGTCTGTAAAAGACTATCAAAAGAAATACGAGTTCCGGAACATTCAAGGAAATCATGAAGTGGTTGTTACCTGCCGTCTGATCCCGCGGCTTCAGATCACGAAAAATGTAGACAAAGAACAATACAACTATCAAGACACGATCCAATACAGCATTTCTCTGGAACAGACGGTGAAAGGCACTGTGGCAGACGGTGTAGTATTGGAGGATAAAGATCTGACAAAAGGTATTGTGATCAACAAGAATTCCATAGAGGTGCAGTGTGAAAAAGAAGAGACGGTATATGAGCTTGTGAAAAAGGAACGTTCTTTTGAAGTAAGGCTTCCTTATCTGGAGTATGGCAACAAGATTACCGTACATTTTGAAGCAACGGTAGAGAATGATGTTCTGGAAGCGGTAGATGTAGAGAATATTGCCGTGGCAACGGCAGATAACGGAGAACTTGTGGATGATTCAGCCATGACCGGGATTTATTACAGAATTGAAACAGCTGTCCAAAATGGAATGATCACTGAATCAGAATGGCAGATTGAACGCGGAGAACATCGTACCATCAGTTATGCACCGGATGAGGGATACTATCTGTACAGCTTAAGCGTAGACGGTAATCCACTGGACGTAAAGAAATATCCGAAACATATCCGAATCAATGATATTCGAAAAAATCATAATGTAGAGGCGGTTTTTGCAAAGATCCCGTCTGTCAGGATCGAAAAAAAAGCGGATAAAAAGGCGTACCATCCAGAAGAACTTGTGGAATATACGTTGATCGTGTCACAGCCTGTAAAGGGCGCAACAGCAAAAGGAGTTGTTGTCAAAGACACCGACTTCCCGGAAGGCTTAAACCTTCTGAAAGGGTCTGTACGTACGGATCATCCGTTTGCAGAGGTTAGTTATACGGAGTCCGGATTCCAAGTGGATATACCGGAAATCACGAATGAAACACCTGTACATATCACTTTTCAGGCAGCATTGGAGGAACAGGAACTGCTCTCTTCAAAAATTACGAACAGGGCTGGCGTTTCTTGTGAGAATACATCGGACCGATCGGAAGATCAGGTGACTGTAGAAGTCTTCCATACTGTTTACACGGAAGTTGAGAATGGCGCGATCACGCCGACTATGAATCGTGTGAAGCAGCGAGCGAGTAAAAAAGTAGAGTATACCCCGGAGGAAGGATATTTTTTAGCGTCTGTCAGTGTGGATGGAAAAGAAATGGATACATCAGATCATACAGAGTCAGTGATGCTTAAGGAAATTGTCAGCGATCGAAAGGTAAAGGCTGTTTATGAGCCGGTTCCAGAATTGCAGATCACAAAGAAATCAGACAAAAACTCCTATCAGAAAGGTGAGGTTATTAGATATACAGTTACAGTAGAAAATACGAAAAAAGATTCCTTGGCGGCTAAGTTAAAACTAACGGATACAGGTCTTTCAGAAGGAGTCAATCTGTTGTTTGAAAGTATTGTGTGTGACCGTGGACATATCACAGTTCCCGAAGGTGAAAACGGTTTTTCGGTTCTGCTGGAAAATCCGTTAAAATACGGAGAAAGTGTACGGGTTACGTATCAGGCAGTTATTAATGAATATGCAGTCTTAACTTCCATCCGAAATGTAGTTTCAGCAAAAGCTGACGGAATGGAGGAGCCTGTGACGGCAGAAAACGTTGCAGAGATGGTTGTTCCCAAAGAGGAAAAAGAGAACAAAGACGAATCAGAGGAAACTCCGGAAAAGAAACCGGTGAAAGAAAAAGCAGAAGAGGTGATGGAAGCGAAGGAAGTACCAGAAGAAGAGGCAGTAAAAGCTGCCCAGACTGGGCTTTCCCACCATGGAGGATGTTATATGGGTGTGGCATGCCTATGTTCACTGCTTTTTTGGGGATACAAGTACTATAAAAAGAAGAAAAAGAATATTTCTTAGAAAGGAGCAGAAGTATGGAGCATGATATAGACGTAAGGATACGGATACCGAAGGAAGAAAAGAGTGGTGTGTTTGTCTATGCGGTGGTTACCGTAGATGATTTCATCCGATTTCAAGTGCGCGGACAGAAATACCCCGACCGGGAAACCGGAGAAGAAAAAAGTTTCTACGCTTACCCAAGTCAAAAGCGCGGAGAGGACTGGCAGAATGTAGTTCTTGCAGATGAAGAACTGAAAAAACAGATTCAGGAAGCCATAGGGGAAAAGATCAAAGAGACAGTTTTAAAAAGTTCCTTTGATTACTTGGAAAAAATTACGAATGTATCTGTAAATCCTGTTAATCAGGAGAAAGAACTTACAGATAAGGTGATCGTCCGCGCTATGGCAGATGTGGAGATTTCCGGACTGACTATCAAAGGAATTACATTAAAAGAATCAGAAAAAGGATTTTTTATCAATATGCCTCAGTACCAAGACGGTACCGGGGCATATTCTGATCTGGTTTATGGCGTGACAGCAGAATCCCAGAAGGCATTGAAAGAAGCTGTATTGACGGAGTATCAGCGTGTGCTTGGGCAGGAAAAAGAGCAAAAAGGAAAGACACAGGAAACGAAAGCGAAGCAGTTCCAGGAGCTGAGTCAGGCATTACAGTCTTTGATCAATGACGGATGGAAATTAGGCAGTAATTTCTGTGTGCTTCCGAGAGAAGAATATGCCAGCTCCACACTGACGTTTTTGCAAGAAGAATGTAAACGTGAAGGTTTGGAGGGATGGATTCAATTTGAAAAAGAGGACATCAGCCTGGATATGGAAGGTTTATCAAAACATTATCTTTTTCAATTAAGAAGCGGGCTGACGGATTCACTGGAGGCAGGGTGTCCGGAAAAACAGGCAGAAAAGACGGTTACGCCAAAAATTTAAGTGTTTTTATGAGTTTATGAGTTGAAAAGATGTACCGGATTTCAAATGTACCGAAATCCGGTACATTTTAGTAAAAGCTTTAAGAAAGAGAAAAGGAGGAAGGAGACAGCTTATGGCAAAGATACAAGACATTCGTAATCTGGCAGAGGTTACCGCAAAGGATATTAGCCGTTCTTCACGTGATTGGATGGGATATTTGGATACGGCAGCCAGATTATATCGTTATTCATTTTCAGATACACTATTGATTTATGCACAGCGTCCCAATGCCACAGCCTGTGCAGAATTGGAGCAGTGGAATGAGAAAATGCACCGATGGGTAAATCGTGGGGCAAAGGGGATTGCATTGATTGATGATCGTGGTAGTTTCAGCAAGTTGAGATACGTATTTGATATTCAGGACACCCACATGGTACGTGGAGGCAGAGCCCCGTATTTGTGGAAATTAGAGGAATGGCATTATAAGGAAATGCTCGCTCATTTGGAGGATGCTTACGGACTTGTGGGAGATGATGCCGCTGATCTTCAGAGTGCGCTTCTTGCAATCGCGGCGGAAATGGCAGAGGACAATCTGGAGGAAGCGATGGATGGCCTAGAGTATGTTACAGAGGATTCTTTCCTGCATGATTTAAACCCGGATACGCTGCGTGTGAATTTTAGGAATCTTTTGCGTGATAGTGCGTTTTATACACTATCACGTAGGTGTGGACTTAATCCGATGGAATATCTGGAAGAAACGGACTTTATGAATATCACAGACTTTAATCGATTGTCTGTGCTGTCTTTTTTGGGAAATGCCACAAGCGAACTTGTAGAACCAGTGCTTCGTGATATTGGTCGGACTGTCCGAAAAATTTTACAGGAAGAATTGGAAAATTCTGTTGCAAATACAAATAAGATACCTTACAATAAACTCAACACGTTAATTCGCGAAAGTTATAAGGATACGGAGAATAAAGGAGGAATCAAGAATGGCATTGACATATCATCGCAAGGGAGATTATCTGTTTCCGAACCTGACTTTGGAGGAAGAGCCAGTGACTATTGGGAAGTACGGAATGTTGCGGAAAACCTATCTGATGGAGAACAAAAAGAACCTGTATCAGAGTTTGCTGCTGACAGGGAAACTGAACAGCCATCTCTTGGAAGTAGAACAGGCAGCCGGAGAGAGGATGGAAGTTTTGATGAAAGGATTGGAGAAGAAATTCCCGTCACCGGACAAGAGGAGCGATCAGATGGGATGGATCGCCCACCAGAATATGCTGACGACAATGGCAGAGGAGAATATCTTGAAGGAATTGGTATTCAATTAAGTGGAGATACAACAGAACAGGATTTGAGCGAAGCAGAGGAAGAAATTGCCTCTGCTTTATCTTTGCCCGATTTACCGACGGTCAAGGAACAGATACGGAACATAGAGGAACGGACTGCCGCACTTTATGCCGGGGAGATTGCGATTCCGGCAGAGGTGGTGGATGAAGTGCTGCGAACCGGAAGTAACCAGAATAAAAGCCAGCTCCGTATCATTTACAATTACATGAGCGAACAGACACCGGAAGAATATGTGGAATTTTTGAAGAAAGAGTATGGAACTGGGGCGAAAGGGTTCGTGATAGATGGTACGGAGTATTCCGTTTTCTTTGATGAACTGGGAATGCAGATTGCTGTCGGTCATACGGTAACGGATCAGGTGCTTTCGAAAGCCTTTCTTTCATGGGAGGATGTAAGCGGACGTATTCATCAGTTGCTAAAGCAAGGGGAGTATGCTCCGCAGGTGGTACTGGATGCGGCAAGAGACAATGCGGTGCAGGAACACGCACAGGCGCTTGGATATCTTCACGGAGATATGGCGGAAGGCGTGGCGGAATTGGTTTTCGGGGAAGATTTCGGACATATCTATCCCAAAAAAACGGAGAGAATTGCAGAGCTGATCTCTAAGCCGGATTCTCTTCAGGAAATGATCGAGCGTCTGGAAGGACTGGCAGAGGCTTATTCCATAGATAAGGAATTGATGCGCTTTCATTGGTACAGACCGGATAAAGTGCTTGCACAGTTTCAAAAGTTTGCAAAGGAAACTATTCCCTATCAGGCGAGAGAAGGATTTGTATGGAAGGAGCATCCAATCTTTATTACGCAGGATGAGATAGATGGATTTTTAAGCCGTGGCGGTTCCTATTCGGATGGGAGGCTTCGCATTTATTCTTATTTCCTTCAGCACGAAGATTTGAAAGAACGGACAAGGTTTATTCAGGACGAGTATGGAACGGGAGGCTGCAGCCATGCTCTTTATGGTGCAGACTGGTCCCATGCAAATTATGACGGAAAAGGGGTAAGGCTGGAGCGAGGTTCCATCATGAAACCAGACGCTAAGGTATTGTTAAAATGGTCACAGGTGGCAAAGCGGACGGGATTTTTAATGGATCAGAACCGTTTCTTAAAGCCACAGGATTATTCCCGGATGCCGTCTTATGAACGGGAACAGATTGGAGGAATGGTATGTTCTTTCTACTGGGAAATTCCAAGGGAAATTACCCGTCCGTGGAAAGAGCGGGAAGATTATCAGTACGATTACCGCAAGGACATTGCAGAGATTTTAGAGCAGGGAAATGGGGAAATGCTAGTGCAACAGATGAGTGAAGCGTTAGCAGAACTTCCGCTTGAGCATAAAGATTATGAGAAATGTGTGGAACTTCTATCGCAGGTACAGCAATATGTAGAAGGCACATACACCATTTTCCCGCAAAAGGAGAAAGAGACGGAAGTAATAAGCAGTCGGCAGATGTCCTTATTTGACTTCATGGATATGTCAGCGTTTGCAGAACCAGAGAATACGGTACCTCCAGAGGTCACAGAGCAGACAGTTTCCGAAGAAACAGCGGAAGGTATACAGATAGAAGCAGAACCAGAGATTCCGTTTGAGGAAATTTCAGCGGAGCAGATTCCTTTTGAAGAAGTCGTAGAACTGTGGGAAGAAGGCTATGAGTACGAAGATTATGTGTTGTCCAACCGGGTAGGCAGTCTGATTCAGGACGAAATGGAAGAAGCAGGTGTTACTTATGAAGATTTTTCGCCTGAGCAGATGGATGTCATTTACGAAGCAGCAGAAAAAGACCATGTGCTGGAACCGATGCTGAATCCTGATTTTTCGCCAGAACAGATGCAGCTCATTGATGATGTCATTGAACAGATGACGGAGACAGAGCAGAAGTGGAAGCAGCCGATTGTAGACGAAGTGACAGACAAGATTTTATCAACAGAGGAAATTCAAACGATCCGAACTGCAAAAGGGTTGGAAAGCGTTTCTCATGAACCTGTGAATTTCCGTATTACAGACGAAGATTTAGGTGCTGGCGGTTTGAAGGCAAAATTCCGGGCAAACGTGGAAGCCATCCAGTTATTGCATGAACTGGAATCCGACGAACGGATGGCAACGCCAGAAGAACAGGAAATTTTATCCCGTTATGTAGGATGGGGTGGTCTGCCGTATGCCTTTGATGAGAAAAACAAAGAGTGGGAGAAAGAATTTACGGAATTATATGAGACGCTTTTCCCGGAAGAATACGAAGCTGCCAGAGCATCCACTTTAAATGCGTTTTATACTTCACCAATTGTAATTCAGGCAATGTATCGTGCATTAGAAGATATGGGGCTTAAAAATGGAAATGTGTTGGAACCGTCCTGTGGTGTGGGAAATTTCATGGGTTTAGTACCGGAGAGCATGGGTGAAATCAAAATGTATGGCGTGGAACTGGACAGCGTATCCGGAAGGATCGCCAGACAGTTATATCAGAAAAACCAGATTTCCATACAAGGATTTGAGACAACCGACTTTCCAGACAGCTTTTTTGACTGTGTGATCGGGAACGTCCCGTTTGGAGCATATAAGGTGCCAGACCGTAAATATGACCGTTTCCATTTTTTTATCCATGATTACTTTATTGCAAAATCTTTGGATTTGGTACGTCCGGGCGGAGTGGTAGCGGTTGTGACTTCCAGCGGAACGATGGATAAGCAAAACACCAGTGTCCGTGAGTACCTTGCAAACCGGGCAGATTTACTGGGTGCTATCCGCCTTCCCTCTAATGCGTTTCAGAGAAATGCCAATACAGAGGTGGTAGCGGACATTTTATTTTTGCAGAAGCGTGACCGGGCAACGCTTACCATGCCGGACTGGGTACAGCTTGGGACAACGAAGGAAGGATATACGGTCAATTCCTATTTTGCAACACATCCGGAAATGGTGTTGGGAGAATTTACGGAAGAAAGTACCCAGTACGGGAAACAGCAGGTAACGGTAAAAGCCATCGAAGGAGCTGATCTGGCAGAACAGTTACAGGAGGCTGTGAGCCACATTCACGGAACGATTGAGGAACGAGTATGGGATGATTCGGAATTGGAGGAAGAAGTTAAGTCCATTCCTGCTGATCCATCAGTTAAGAACTTTAGCTTTGCCAATATAGACGGGGAAGTATATTACCGGGAAAATTCCAAAATGAACCGGGTAGAGCTGCCGAAAATGACAGCAGAGCGTGTGCAGGGAATGATCGAAATCCGTAATCTGACAAGGGAGCTGATTGACTGCCAGTTAAATGATGGTTCCGATGGAGAGGTAGCAGAACTCCAGCAAGAACTGTCGAAAGTGTACGATACCTTTACTGCAAAATATGGACTTTTAAACAATACCGCAAACCGTAGGGCTTTTTCGCAGGACAGCAGTTACTGCTTGCTTTCTTCGCTGGAATTAACGGATGAGGAAGGAAATCTGTTACGGAAAGCAGATATTTTTACCAAGCGTACCATACGAAAAGCACAGCCTGTTACCACTGTGGATACTGCGACAGAGGCGCTGGCAGTCTGTATTGGGGAGAAAGCAAGGGTGGATGTTCCGTTTATGGCAGAACTGGCTGGGAAATTGGAAGAGGAGATAACGGAGGAATTACAAGGCGTCATCTTTAAAAATCCGCTTACAGACGTATGGGAGACGTCGGATGAATACTTATCCGGTAACGTGCGGGAGAAATTAAATACTGCCCGTACATTTGCAGAAAACCACCCAGAGTATGCGGTAAATGTGAAGTATTTGGAGAAGGTACAGCCTAAAGAGTTGGAAGCACCCGAGATTGAGGTGAGGTTGGGCGCTACATGGATTGAACCTGCATACATTACACAATTTATGGGAGAAATTTTCCGTACCCCGAAAAACCTGTTAGGTAGCACGGTAGATGTGAAATATACGGAGGTTACAGGAAAGTGGTCAGTTACAGGAAAGAGTAGCGATTATGGAAATCCGGTTATTACTTCGTCCTATGGAACACAAAGTGCGAATGCCTATCGTCTCTTGGAGGATGCACTAAACCTTAAAGATACGAAGTTGTACACTACTATTTATGAAGACGGAAAAGAGAAGTGGGTGCCGGATCGGAAAGAAACCGTGCTGGCAAGGCAAAAGCAGGAGCTGATCCGAGAAGCCTTCAAGGAGTGGATATTTAAGGATATTGATAGGAGAGAGAGATTGTGTAAAACCTATAATGAAATTTTCAATAGTATCCGTCCAAGGGAATATGATGGCAGCCACATCCAATTTGTGGGAATGACGCCGGAAATCACACTTTTACCACACCAGAAAAATGCGGTAGCACATGTATTATACGGTAACAATACGCTACTTGCCCACTGCGTAGGAGCAGGCAAGACCTTCCAAATGATTGCGGCAGGTATGGAGAGCAAACGATTAGGTCTTGCTCAGAAATGCTTATATGTAGTCCCGAATCACTTAACGGAGCAATGGGGCAGTGATTTTCTCCGTTTATATCCCGGTGCGAATGTGCTGGTGGCAACAAAAAATGATTTTACTCCGGCAAATCGAAAAAAGTTCTGCTCTAGGATCGCAACCGGGGAATATGATGCGATTATTATCGGGCACAGTCAGTTTGAACGGATTCCATTATCGAAAGAACGTCAGATTGATACCATTAACCGACAGATTACAGACATTACCTTTTCGATCGAAGACATGGCAAGGGAAAAGGGTACCCGGTTTACGATTAAGCAAATGGAAAAAACGAAAAAAATGCTCCAGGATAAACTGAAAAGACTTAATGACCAGACGAGAAAGGATGAT
Source organism: uncultured Lachnospiraceae bacterium (assembly GCA_963559605.1). Taxonomy (GTDB): domain Bacteria; phylum Bacillota; class Clostridia; order Lachnospirales; family Lachnospiraceae; genus Dorea_D. The sequence continues at coordinate 643 of CAUWLL010000027.1, read as the reverse complement.
GTTGTCACTTTTGAACAGTTAGGTGTAGATCGGCTGTTTGTAGACGAATCTCATTACTATAAGAACCTTTTTTTATATACAAAAATGCGAAATGTGGCAGGCATTTCACAGACAGACGCACAGAAATCTTCAGATATGTTTATGAAGTGTCGGTATTTGGATGAAATCACAGGAGGTAAGGGAGTGACATTTGCAACCGGAACCCCGATCTCGAATAGTATGACGGAGTTATATACCATCATGCGTTATCTGCAGTATGATACAATTCAGAAGATGGGATTAGGACATTTTGATGCATGGGCTTCTACTTTTGGAGAAACAGTCAGTGCAATTGAACTAGCACCGGAGGGAACTGGTTACCGTACAAAAATTCGGTTTGCCCGCTTTTTCAACCTTCCGGAGCTGATTTCTCTATTTAAAGAGAGCGCTGATATACAGACTTCAGATATGCTGAAGTTGCCGGTGCCTGAGGCAGAATATATCAATGAAGTCATAAAACCAAGCGAGATACAAAAATCGATGGTAGAAAGTTTTGCAGAGCGTGCGGAAATGGTGCGAGCAGGTAGCGTGGATGCTAAAATCGACAACATGCTCAAGATTGTGCGCTGCTAAGCGCAAAAGTATATCTCCCCCGCAGGGGGAC
>CAUWLL010000026.1:0-39647 GCA_963559605.1 uncultured Lachnospiraceae bacterium | reverse complement strand
AAAAATAAATCAAAATTTTTTCATTTCACTATTGACATTTATTAGCTGGACTTCTATACTTCATTTGATTATATCATATCTCCCCCGTATCCCCTTCGTCAATACAAAAGCAGGTGTTAAATATTTAACGCCTGCTTTTATCTACTCCATTCTCTTGATCCGACCTCGTACATACACGGAACTGATCAGCGCCAAACCGGAAATCATGAAAATCCCCAGCCATTTCCCCGGTTTTTCTTCATCTCCGGTCTTTGCCGCAACATTTCTGACGGAAATCTCTTTTCTTTGCACTTCTATATCTATCTCTTCTTCCATAGGTTCTTCTGCCACAACTTCTTCCTGCTCTGTAATCTCCTCTGTCTCTTCTCTCTCGTCAGATTCTGTAGATTCATTCTCCTCATCTTTCGAATTGTTTTCCTGATCTGTAGAATGGAAACCGTAATTTTTAGAATCCAAGGTCAGAATGGATTTCCCGTATAAAGAAAATGTCTCCTTGTCGTACGTATATGTCACATAATTTCCCTGCATTTCGAACCTGTAGCCGTCTTCTGCATTTCCCATCTCCGTCCCCAGAAGAAATGCACCGGAAGCACTGCGCATACCTCCGTCCCAGCTTGTAACGTCTGCCAGATAATTTTTCTGATCTACGGACACGAGATTCCACATATGCGGTACCTTTCCCTGCCCCGAATCCAGCCATCCCGTTACCGTATACACCGTTACATCCCCGGAAAATTCCGATTCATCACACAAATACTGGAATGCCTTGGCATAACCTTCGCAGACAACCTTCGTTTCCGGCTTTTTATCAAATACATAGAGCATCTGCCACGGATCCCCATAACTACTGTGGTAATTTCCTACTGCCGCGTCTAAGTCATAAGAGGTCAGACTACAGATTTCATCACGATAAGAAAGAAGCTTTTCATGATCCGACTGTTTCCTGTGCTTCTTGATCACAGACTGTGCGTTCGCAAGCGCTTTTTCTGCGGATTGTACCTTGGATATGCTTACTTTGAACTTATCCTTACCGTCTTGATAATCAGCGGCAACCATATATTCATACACGAGCCCTTCTGTAAATGTCAGACTGCCGCCATCTTGAGATACCGTCATCTTTGCCGGAAGCAGTGTGTAACTTGCTCCTTCTGTCTTATCAAACCAGTAAAAATCATAAGGACAATTCACCAGCAGTAAATGAAAAATCTTATGGTTATCCTGTGTAAATACTTGTTCCGTAAGAGCCCTTCTCGTTTCCTCCGTCAGCTTCCCCTCTGCCGCAAAATTTCCTGTGATTCCAAGCTCTTCTTTGCTCCATGTCGCTTGGATCCCCAAACTTTCTGCCGGTATCTCGAATCTCGTAGAGGTCTCTTCTCCATTGGCAACTGCCTGAATCTTTGCTTTCAACTCATTATAAATGGATTTTTCAATGCCGGATAAATCCTCTTCTCCATAATTTCCGAAAGTACTGATATTCCGGCTCTTGTAAAAGGGACTCTCTATATCGCCTGCTAACACACACCTATCCATATAGATAAAACCAAAGAGCAGAACCACAACTGTTACTGCAAATTTTATTCTTCTTTTTTTACTTACATCCACCATCTGTCCGCCCCTTTACCTCGACGATTCCTTTCGTATTTTCCTTATGGCTTTATCATACACTATTTTCCGCAACCTTTGCAATGAAAGTTTTTACCTAGAATTAAACACAAAAATTTACAGCAGTACCTTTTCTGCCACATCCTCAAACACGCTCTTATAACTCATCTTCTCCATACTTTCCAGCGCTACAATATCCACGCTTCCGATTTCTTTTCCGTCAAGAAAATATTTTGCTTCTCCCACCTTATCGCCCTTTTTCACAGGCGCTTTGATTTCCTTTTTCACCTTGGTTTTTCGCCGGATGTCAGAAAGCTCTGCTCCCGTTGTATCAATATATGTAAAAGGGCTTTTTTGTTTTGCCTTAAGGGTATCTTCCACTCCCCGTTTTACCTTCACATAACCAATGGGTTCTACCTGCGCCTCCTCGTATTTCCGACATTTCCCAAACCCATGATTCAAAAGAGAAATTGCGTCTCTCACCCTGGCTTTACTGTCCTTTGCCGCCATAATGACGGCTATCATCTCCATTCCGTCTTTTTCGGCTGTGGCAGAAACACAGAATTTCGCTTTATCGGTAGACCCGGTCTTTAATCCGGTTGCATACTCATAGTGCCTAATTAATTTATTCGTGTTGGAAAGTCCAAATTCTGTCGTTCCTTTCTTCGTAGTATGCGTAATATTTTCCATCCAGATCGTACAATACTCCCGCACCTTTGGATATTTTGTAATCAGTTCTCTGGACATAAGCGCAATATCCCTTGCTGTCGTCTCATGTCCCTCTGCGTCCAGTCCGTTACAATTTTTAAACACTGTATTTTCCATTCCTAATTTTTTCGCCCGCTCATTCATCTGAACGACAAATTCTTCTTCACTTCCTGCAAGTAATTCAGCCATAGCCACACAGGCATCGTTTAAAAATGGTAGACACTTTAACCCATTTCAAGATATGGATTTTTAAACTTATAAAAAATCGAAATCGATCCATCTGCATTGATTTCAATTTTCTCTATCAGTTCAAGAACAACTTCTCGTGTCAGCTCATCAATGTCTATATAATTCTTAAACTTTTCCACCCACTCATCATACTTTTGACTTAGCTGTTCCTGCTTCTCCAGTTTTTCTTTTAAATTTGAAATCTGTGTGTTTACACCTTTAATATCTTTCTGGAACTCTTCCATATAAGAGAGATATTCTTCTTTAGACAGTACCTCATCCATATAATTCTGATAAGTTTTTCGTTTATAAGACTCTTTTCTTGCCTTTTCTTCTTCCAACTGTAGCATTCTCTGTTCATATCCCTGTTCAGTACGGCTGACAAAATCCATTTTATTTAAGTTTTCAATATCTTCCAGTGTTAATATTTTCCTAGCTTCTTCTTTGATAGACCTTAATACTGCCATCTCTAATACTTCATTTTTAATCGCATGACTGGTACACATCTTTTTTCCACATACCTTGTACGTCTTACAGCAATATCCGGTAAATTCGCGTTTCCCTCTCCGCGCATAAGTTCTTACCATGGCATGCTTACAATCAGCGCATACCACAATACCTGAAAATATGGATTGATTTGGTTCGTTATCCACTGTTTTGGTTCTGATTTTCTGTCTTTCCTGCACTCTTTGAAATGTCTTCTTGTCAATAATTGGCTCATGCATATTCTCTACTCGGATCCAATTTTCCTTTGGCTGTCTTATATGCCTTTTATCCTTATAAGAAAGATTGCTACACTTATTCTGTACGACAGCTCCAATATATACTTCATTATTTAGAATCGTATGTATTGTCTGATAAGACCACGCTCTTGTTGTCTCCATCTCTTTTGAATTGCGATAATTCATCCCAAGCACTTCCCTTTTATATAACGTCGGGATCAAAATTCCTTCCTCTGTCAAGATACTGCCTATCTTCCCTTTCCCATATCCGCTCAGATAAAGACGATAAATCTTTCTGACTACCTCTGCAGCATATTCATCAATCATCAGATGATTGTGGTCTTTCGGATCTTTCTTATATCCGTAAGGACAGGAAGAACCCATATACTTTCCGGCTTTCATCTTTGCTTTAAACGCACTACGAATATTATTGGATAAATCTTCGCAGTACCACTCATTTACCAGTCCGTTAATCTGACGAGATTTCTTGTTGCCGATATTATCGGTGTCAGCACCGTCTACAACACCGATAAAACGAATCCCAAGATTCAGAAAATCACGATGAAGATACTTCTCGATATGTTCCATATTGCGTGAAAATCTGGACTGTGATTTTGCGACCACAATGTCAAACTTCCCTAATTTAGCATCCGTCAGCATCCGTTCAAAGTCCGGTCTTGTGTCATAAAGACCACTCTCGTCATCATCCGAATAAACTTCCACAATCTGATAATTTCGATCTAATGCATAGTCTGTCAGAAGCAGCCTTTGATTTTGAATACTAGCGCTGTCATCTCCTTTATTTAACTTATCCTTATCTTCTTTGGATAATCTAAGATAAAGGACTGCACGATTTTTCACTTCCATTTATATCTATCCCCTTTGCCTGCAAATGATGCGAGGCGCTAAAAGCGCCCCTTGTTATGGTTCTCCCATATGTAAAATTAAAATATTTTTCATACACTCCAAAAGATTCTCTTCCCCATAGAAAACTTTTATATCAGGAAGTTCCACACTGTTTTTTATCGTTTTCTCTTTCTCTTCTTTCGTTTTTATACTGACTGTAACATCCATAGATCAAAGCCTTTTTCTTCATTATATGCCACAAAAAATCCGAATTATGAGGCTGTTCTTGCTACCGGGCAAAAAGAATGGGCGAAGCCGATAATTCGACTTCGCCCGATGATTAGTTTTATTAGTATAATATGTATATTAATTAGAATTATTTCCCACTTCGTAAAACGTCATACTTTCTGCATCTAGTGGTTTCTCCGACACTGAAACAATATAATCTTTTAATGAATTCTCCATTAGAAGCCAGATTCTCAAAGGTTCCCTGTAACATATATTTATATTCAGAACGTACCATCGTCTCCTCTCCAATTGGAAGCGGTAATTTGTTTTCATCCCAAGCAACAATTCCGATAGTAAATTCACGAATATCCGTTTCAAGATTATTAGTAAAGTTATAGCTTATAGTTCTGATTGATCAACCACCTCATCTTCAATTTTTTCAACAATACCGCATGCTGAAACTAATATAGATAATAGTATTGTCATGATCAATAATACTATTTTTTCATAATCCTTCTCCTTCTTTCTATGCTATATGCATAACTTTTGCTTTAATATAATAATTCTCACACTTTTGAAAACACCAATAAACTCCTCTTAATTAAATTCTGTTGGTCTAATGTAACTCATATTATCGGTTATCACATCAATAGTATCTGCATCCTTCCCTGAATAACTTCCTTCATTAACAACATACATATTTTCACTATTTGACCATGAAAGAGTAATCCTGACACCATCTGCCTGTATTTGTGCCGTATTACTGTCAATGATAACTGCTGTTCCGCTTAGTACGGAATAAGATTGTTCCAATACTCCTAACGAAAAACTCATTGCTCCGTTCTGAGGCTGTCCCAATTCAATTTTTCCTGTAAATCCATCCCATAATGGTGTTGTACAGATATATACTCCGCTTAAACCAATAAATTTGTCTACAGAAGTTCCACCCACTTCATTTTCTATACTCTTAATCAATTCTACATTCTTTTTCTCAAAATTATTCAATACAGAATCTGCATTAAATTGATCGGATGGAACTGTTCCTTCATACCACGAGCAGCTTTCAAAATATTGCCGGAAGGTTTCATCTTTAAAAATATACCCATGTCTGGCAAAAATCTCATTACGACCAAGTGCAAGTTTATCTACCTCTACACTTCTTACTTCGTCTTCCGATAAATATTTTGTATCACTGTCTGGGAAAATGTACTCTTCTGCTCCTGATTGTGATTGTAGTTCCGATAGTTCCTCTTCTGAAAATTCCATGTACATGATCGTAGTAACCTTTCCTTTGTTTACCTGACAATTTACAGCACCACCTGTATCAAGATTCACATACATCTTCCCGTTCATTCCTTTTAGTTCTTCCGTATATTTATCTGATAACTTTTCTTTGATTTCTGTTTCTGACATTCCGAGTTTGACGCCATGAAATGATGGAGCAGTTTTTACATCTCCAGTAATCATAATACTATTAACTACACCATCCGTACAACTTACATTTATATCTCCATTTAAAGCCCCATAATCCAAATAATCTTCTCCGGTTTTTAATCCTATTTTTTTTAGTTCAGCTTCGGATGCTCCTACTAATTCTGCAAAATCCTGATCTGCAAATGTATTTTTCTTTTCTGTTTTCTTTGTTTCTGTTTTCTTTGTTTCTGTTTCTTCTGTATCCGAACCTCCAAAAACCGTACAACCCATGAATCCTATCATTACTATAAAAATCCAAAACCATACCCGTTTATAAATTGGCTTTTTCTTTTTTGATGCATTACTACTTTTATCATTCACTCCATCTATGGGTACGGTATATCTTTCACTCTCGTAATTATCCTGTACAAATTCCTCTTTCAATTCTTTCCCACAGTAAGGGCATTTTACCCAATCTTTCTGTACTTCTTTTCCACAATATTTACAAAACATTTTTTCTTCCTTTCTTATACCAAAACAGTCAAAACGATAGAGTTATCTTCTAAAATTTCTTCAGATTCTATCATCATTCCTTTTTGTTTCAATTTTTCTTTTGTACCTTTATACACCTGTTCTTGCAAGTTTGCTTTATACAGACCATCCAGGCATCTTAACTCTTTCAGTAACTGTTCTGCATTTTTAACTGTAGAAAGCGAAACCATATAACTTTCGTTCTCTTTGACAAACTTTAACTTGTGTTCACCTATATCGCAAACAATGTCATCTTTTTTTACTATTATCCCATGCGCATTAAAATCATAAAGTGTTTTTATAAGCAGTTCTTTGTCATTATAATTTGTTGGCAATTTCACGTCTTTCACCGCTTTTTTATCAATTTCTTGTAACTGACAATAGTCCCTGTCAAATAGAATCACTTTTAATAATAATGCCGCTGGAATCAAGGCAATTGAAATTGACATACTTCTTCCTCTTTCTTTAAAAATCTATTGCTCTTCCGCCTCTGACGTGTCTGAATTTTTCATTAGAACTTAGTAACTTAGACGGTTCTTCAGTTTCCGGTTCGGATACATATTCTGTTCGGTCTTCTTTTGCAGTTGCTGCAACAGCTCTCACATTTGCCCACTCTCTAATAGAGATAATTTGCTCTGCTTGTGCGACTGACAACGGCACCATATTATGTATTGCTTTTTCTAAATCTGATATATTCAGTTTTCTATCTTCTGCAAAAGCTTCAAACAGTGCAGATACTACACTTTCTTCGATCTCTGCTCCTACAAATCCTTCTGTTAGCAATGCCAGTTTTCTTAAATTGTCTTCTTTCCAATCTAAATCTCCTATAATCTCTTTGTTCTTTAACCGTTTCCTTAAATGCACCTCAAAAATCTTCATTCTTTCTTTTAAAGTTGGGAGGTCTACAAAAAATATTTCATCAAATCTTCCTTTTCTTAATAACTCCGAAGGTAATTTTTCTATATTATTAGCAGTTGCCACTACGAAAACCGGATTGGTTTTCTCTTGCATCCATGTTAAAAATGTTCCGAAAATTCTTGTAGAGGTTCCTCCATCTCCTGAACCATTCCCGGAAAATCCTTTCTCTATTTCATCAATCCATAAAATACTGGGAGCAACAGCTTCCGCCGTACTGATTGCTCTTCGCATATTTTCTTCTGAACTACCGACTAGTCCGCTGAATATTTTCCCCATGTCCAGCCGCAACAATGGTAATTGCCACATTGCACTAATCGCTTTAGCCGTTAAACTTTTTCCACACCCCGGAACACCTGTTATCAAAACTCCCTTGGGTGCCGGAATATTATATTTCTGTGCTTCCTCTTTCCATGACTTGTTTCTTTTTAACAGCCACCTTTTCAGATTCTCCAACCCACCCACATCTTCTATTTTCAAATCACTTCTTACAAATTCCAATATCCCTGTTTTTTTTATAACCTGTCTTTTTTCTTCCAGTATAATATCCAACTCGTCTATACTCAATTGACCTTTCTCTACCATTGCTCTAGCTATTGCATTTTCTGCCTCTTGAAGTGTCAGCCCTAAAGCAGTTTTACATAGCCTTTTTTTCCCCATCTCCGATAGTTCAATTTTAATATTGGGATTTTCCTTGTTCGCCTCTATCATTTCATCCAGTAACACTTCCAGTTCTTGTGTATTTGGAAAATCCAGTTCAACTACTGTCATTTCTTTTTGTAATTCTTCCGGCAGCCGTAACATGGGAGATATAAATATGATATTCTTTGGTTTTCCGCTCTCTTTCAGAATATTTACCATATCTCGAAGCTTTCTTATTATGATATAATCATTTTGTTGTTTAGGGTTCAAGAATATATGAAAATCTTTTAATATAAATACAGAAGCCTCTTCACATTCTACTATATAGTCCAAGGCTGAAATAGGAGAAGCAGTATTTTTAATCTTCTCTTGATAAGTAACAAATCCTTCCGTCTGACTCCACACAAACACCTTTCGGACTGTCTTAACTTTCTTTTCATCAGCAGCAATTTCTTCTATCATCTGTGTCGCCCTATTCTCTTCCCACGTAGATATATAAATCATTGGAAAACGGGCTTTGAGTAAATTGCATATATAATCTTTTGTTTTTAATATTTCCATCTATCTGTCCTCCTATAAATCTATTTTTCTCCCTGTCAACGAACTGTTTCTTTCTTTTTTTCTGTTTTCTTTTCTACACCTTGTGAAGCGACTGAATTGTCATATTGAGTGTCCGCAGACATATTTTCTTCTACATTCTTCACTTCTGAACAGAATAAATAATCCATAATGACCTTCTGTCTATCTTCTTCTATATTTATCCTTTTGTAAAAATCTTCTATCGAAGTAAATTTTTTATCGGCTCTTCTATCTATAATTTTTTTTGCCAAAATAAATCCGATTCCCGGAATCTCCATCAATTCTATTTCTGTACATGTATTCACATCTATTTTCTGTACCTTTCGCACATCTTCCTGCTTCTCAATATTCTTACTCTCTTTTCTTGTACCTGTTAATTCTTCATAAATCTCTTTCTGTTTCTTTTCCAGCAATTCCAATTCTTTCTGTCTTAAAATATCCTTTGACTCCTGCATAACCTGAAGACGCATACAATATTCATTGCTTATACGTACCGTATGTACAATTGAGACAATCCACACTACCGTATAAGCTATCGCTAATGGGGGAATCATTATCGTCACAAGACCAATTAGCATATATCCCCACCCCCATACTTTCCATTGTTTCTTTTTTGTTTTTGTTCCTGCAACTATCAAGCCTATTCCACTAAACCCCATTATGATACTTAGCGCTATAATAATCGTTTTATTTACAATCCATTTTCTCTTTGACATTTTATAACAACCTCCCTTGTAATTCCTCTTCCTCATAAATATATTCTTCTTGATAAAATTCTTCTGTATATTCTCTTTCTAAAATCTTAGCGCCTGTAAGTTGCTCTATGATTTTTTCATAATCCGTACATTTTTTCCCTTTAATCCCATTAGTTTCCGCATATACCAAACCATCCGGACAAATTCTGATTTTTATACTACCCATCACTTTCTCCCTCTCTCTTTTATAAATAAGGAACCTATATCTCCCATTCCGTTTATACTCATTTGTCCTATACGTGAGATTCTGATTTCCAGTTTATTTACTATCTTTTTTAGTTTTTCTTTTTTATATCTGGATGTCAAAAAAATGTAACGCTGATTGGAAGACCCCACCCAAGGTCTGGAAAAATCCCTTCTGCCTTCTTCATAAGGTCCGTCTATCAATAAATCTATCTGTTCTAAAACCTCTTTTGCTTCTTTTCTTTTTAGAAGTTCTTCATAAACAAAACCAGTAAACACAATGCTTCCATATCCTAACTTCTTACAACGCTTTACTAATTGTAATACTGCCACCGGTTGTTCAAATGGTTCTCCACCTAAAATCGTAATCCCTTCTATTTCTTCTCCCTGCCTTACAATATCCTCCACAATTTCAGATACTTTATATTCTGTCCCACCTCGCTTATCCCACATCTCTACATTGAAACAACCCTTGCACCGTATACTGCATCCCTGAACCCAGATACAATATCTTTTTCCGTAACCCTCTACTCTCGTCTGTGGAATGATTCGATTTATATTTATACTTTCATACATCTTTACTTTCCTTTTATCCTTTCCATAGACCATTATATCAATACTTTAGTATTTAGTAAATATACTTTTAACGGGTATTCTATTGGTAAAGGAGGCTTTTTATGTTTGGTGATATTATCAAGAACTTACGAACTTCTCACAATCTAAATCAAGTACAACTCGCTCAAAAATTAAACGTTTCCAAGCAGGCTGTCTCAAACTGGGAAAATAACAACATTCTCCCTTCGATAGAAATGCTGGTTAAAATTGCTGATTTCTTTTGTGTAAGCGCAGACTTCTTATTAGAGCGGGAACATCAGCGTTACATTGACGTTACCGGACTAACCGCATCTCAGCAGGCACATATTCAGCAGATCATAAATGACATCTTAGATAGAGAACAAAAATAGCGAGGATTGCAAAACTGCAATCCTTTTTGTTTTATGTATTTGCTACCTTTCTTTATTATCTATGCTCTCTAACAATACCGAAATGGCATATCGATACCCCTCCATAAATGTTTTGTCTTTTTCCTTTTCAATATAATATATAAGTTCGTTAATCCTTTTATCTTTATCTTCCTGTGACAATTCGTAGTATTCATTTGTTATTTGGCTTAATACTTTTTCAAAATTGTTTGTGTTTTTCTGCACATCTTTATCCTCTTCTTTCTTTATTTTCCTTATAAAAGATTATAAATATAATTATATTTTCACGACATCTTTTAAATCTTAGCTCTCATCTTCTCGTTATACTGTTTCTTCTTACTTTATACATCTTACTCTTGCGCGTGGACAGTATTTGTCACAATGCTGACAATACTCCAAACCTTTTTTATCTCATACATTGTTTTACTTCTCTGCTCCTGCCTTAAAGTTATAAATCGGTCGAATCCTCTGCCTAATGTCTACTGTATCGACAATGTTTTCTTCAATCTCCTGTAAATTCCGGTATGCAAAAGGCGCTTCATCCAATGTTCCTTTTCCAATGCATGAACTATAAACCCCTTTCATTTCTGCCTTAAATTGTGATACAGTAAACTGTTCTCTTACGGTTTCTCTCTTCATTTTTCTTCCTGCACCATGAGGAGCTGATCCATTCCAATCAAGACTTCCCACCGGTATATTCTCTCGAATCACTTTATCTAATTTCTGAAACTCTGTTTTCTTCTGTTTCAATTTTGCCAGCAGCATACCGCATCCTATATCAATTCCTACAATATTTGGTAAAATACGCGCAAAAAAGCACCTCTGAAACCAGAGATGCAGTACGAAGCATTTTCGATATTGTCAACAAAGACTTTTGCAAAATATAAAAGGGTAAGCCAAAACTCACCCTCTTACTTCTTTGAATATATAATTACTTTATTCCGCATCCTCTATTCTTTCATGTACATACTTTTCCACAATATCAATCAACTCTTCTGCTGTTTTAATCTGCTCTTCTGTTTCTTCCCTTGTGGCAATATAAAAATCATCATAATCGCTTGCATGGCGTATCTCTTCAGCTTCTGCAATTTTTCTTCCTAAACTTCTCGGAAAGATTTCCTCTTTAATATACTTCTTATTAAAGTTTGCCAATGCATCCTTGTGTCGTTTATACGCATTGCCATCTAAAGCATGAATCGCTGATACTGCATGATAAATTCCGTAATATGCCCTGTTATTTGCACCTCGTCCTTCTTCTGCATCCAATAGAATTTTCGCTGCTTTTACATCGCTTTTTGCAGTTTCTAACCGATATAAAACTAAATCTTTTTTAGTTCCCTGTTCTTTACGCTGCTCCAAACAATTTCACTCCTTCTCTATTTACATTCTCGTAAAAAGGATACGCATCCACCCAACTGTTAAAATGAACTTCATTTTTTGCGATTGGCTTAATATCCAGATCGTGATCCATATTAAAATCATAAGTAAGTCCGGATAACTCATGTCGATATTTTTTTATATCTAACTCTGACAAATCAAGGAGAATCATAATGTCAATGTCAGAGTCCTTATTGAAATCTCCTCGTGCATAAGAGCCATACAAAATCACTGATTTTAAATGCTTTCCATATATAGCTTGTAGTTCTGTCACATACTTATCCAACAATCCCTGCACATTTATTGACATAAAGCATATCCCCCTTTCTATAACTTAATATTTCTATTCTTCTCTGTTTATGGTAATATTATCATAAATTCAAAGTTGTTACAACTGTCTACTATTTTTAAACGCCACACAGGCGTCGTTCGCACTTGCCACAGATATGCATTTCAGCATCGTATCTACCGTCTGCACTTCTCCCGGCTCTAAAAACACCTGCGAGCCGCCCATGGAAGCCGCATATTCCGAAGTTGTCACTTCATCCTCCCATTTGATCTTTCCTGCCTTTATTGCATCAAAAATCAAAAGCATGGTCATCACTTTTGTCACACTGGCAGGCGGGCGCTTACTGTCCGCATCTTTTTCATAAATCACCTGTCCGGTGGACGCTTCCATTAAAATAGCAGAAGGGGCCGATACTAGTTCTTCTCCTTCTGCTTTCTCTTTTGTTTCTTTGACTTCTTCCGCCTGAACCTGTACAGGAAATAAGAATCCTGTCATCAGACAAAAACTAAGTAAGATTCCAATCGTACGCTTTGTAAGCTGTCTCATTCATAACGCTCCATTATGTGCTATTATTCATAGTGTAAGCTTACGGTTTCCAAATTATGCCTGTACACTTCTAAAAACAATTTTTTTCGGATTTTTGAACCCGGACACATTAAGAAACTATCTCGATCACCTTATAGTCCTTCGCTTCCACTGCATTTTTCAATACATCATCTGCCACTGCTTCGCTCATCTTAACAACGGCTGTTCCGGTTTCGTGGCTTACAACTGCCTCTGTTACTCCCTGGATTTCCTCCAGACAGGTTTTCACCGCCGCCTGACAGTGGGGACACATCATTCCCTCGATTTTCATTGTTTTTTCCATTGTTTTCTCCTCCTTATTTATATTTTTTATCGTTTTTTTTCTGCGTTTTTTATCCCGGCTCGCATCCCGAAGTTTAAAGAAGTTCAGCCGCAGCGCATTGGTCACCACACAAAAACTTGATAAACTCATTGCCGCAGCGCCAAACATAGGATTCAGTTTCCACCCAAGCAACGGATAGAAAAGCCCTGCCGCAAGAGGAATTCCGATCACATTATAGATAAATGCCCAGAATAAATTCTCATGTATATTGGTAAGGGTAGCACGGCTCAACCGGATTGCCGCCGGAACATCGCTTAACCGACTCTTCATCAACACTACATCCGCCGCATCGATGGCAATATCTGTACCTGCTCCTATAGCAATTCCAATATCTGCTCTTGTAAGTGCAGGAGCATCGTTGATACCGTCGCCCACCATGGCTGTTTTTCCTTTTTCTTTCAAGGCACGGATCACCGACTCTTTGCCGTCCGGCAGTACCCCTGCGATCACTTCGTCTACGCCCGCCTGCTTTCCGATTGCGTTCGCTGTCCGTTCATTGTCTCCGGTAAGCATGACCACATGGATCCCCATATTCTGAAGTTCTTTCACCGCCTGAGGACTGTCCTCTTTGATAACATCAGCCACTGCAATAACGCCCATTAGCGCTCCGTCTTTGGCAAAAAACAACGGTGTCTTTCCGTCTTCCGCCAGTGTCTCTGCCTTTTTTTTCATCTGCTCCGATACGTCTGCCTGCTCCCGGATAAACTTTAAATTCCCTCCGGTTAATACCGATGCCCCGAAGGTGCCGGAAAGCCCGTTTCCGACTACTGCCCGAAAATCTGTCACCTCTTCGTCACTGTCTATCCCTCGCTCCGAAGCCTCCGAATAAATCGCCCTTGCCAGTGGATGTTCACTTTTCTTTTCTAGAATATAAGCCAGTTTTAACAGTTCTTCCTCCATCACTCCTTCTGCCGCCAGTATATCTGTTACCCGTGGTTCTCCGCTTGTGATAGTTCCCGTCTTATCTAACGCCACAATCTCCGTTTTCCCGGTCTCTTCTAAGGAAGCTGCGGTTTTGAACATAATTCCGTGTTTCGCTCCCATTCCGTTTCCAACCATAATAGCAACCGGAGTCGCAAGTCCAAGCGCACACGGGCAACTGATGACCAGTACAGAGATTCCTCTTGCCAATGCAAATCCAATGCTCTGCCCTGCCAGCAGCCACACTGCCATAGTTACAAACGCAATCCCGATCACTACAGGTACAAATACGCCGGACACCTTATCTGCCACTTTAGCAATAGGCGCTTTTGTCGCCGCTGCATCACTGACCATCTGGATAATCTGAGAAAGAGTTGTATCTTCTCCTACTCTGGTCGCCTCACATTTCAGAAAACCGGAATGGTTCACCGTCGCCGCCGACACTTGAGAGCCCGGTTCTTTATCTACCGGAATACTCTCTCCTGTAAGGGCAGACTCATTGACCGCACTGGTTCCTTCCACAACAACGCCGTCAACAGGTATATTTTCTCCCGGTCTCACAACAAAGACGTCTCCCTTTTGCACTTCTTCAATGCCAACTTCTGTTTTCTCTCCGTTTCGCAGGATCACAGCTGTTTTTGGCGCCAGTTTCATCAAACTTTTCAGTGCATCTGTCGTCTTTCCCTTCGAACGTGCTTCCAACATCTTTCCAACTGTGATCAATGTCAGTATCATAGCGGCAGACTCAAAATAAAACTCGTGCATATAAGCCATAACCCCGGCATGGTCTCCCAGCATCTGTGCCTGCGTCATGGCAAACAACGCATAAGTGCTGTATACAAAAGACGCGCCTGCGCCAAGAGCTACAAGGGTGTCCATATTCGGCGCTTTGTGCCACAGACTCTTAAAACCACTGATAAAAAACTTCTGATTGATCACCATTACAATTCCGGTAAACAAAAGCTGGAAAATCCCCATCGCCACATGATTACCTTCAAATGCTTCCGGCACAGGCCAGTTCCACATCATATGTCCCATGGACACATACATAAGAGGTACAAGAAATACAAGTGAAACAATCAAACGTCTCTTCAAAACAGGGGTCTCTCTGTCTTTTAACAGATCTTCTCCCTCTGTAGATACCACCGTTTTCTTTGTATCCGCTTCCTTACCGGAAGCTCCGTATCCGGCTGCTTCTACCGCCGCAATAATGGCAGAAGCATCTGCATCTCCTTCTACCCCCATAGAGTTGGTAAGAAGGCTTACCGAACATGCCGTAACTCCCGGCACATTTTCCACTGCCTTCTCCACTCTGGCGCTGCATGCGGCACAGCTCATACCGGTTACATTGTATTGTTTCATCCTATCCCTCTTTTCTGTCTAAGTAATCGAACCTCTTTATTTCATCAATTTCTTTAGCGTCTCCACCAGTTCGTCAATAGTTTCCTCTTTTCCGTTTCGTATATCCTCTGCTACACAAGTACGAATGTGGTTGGCAAGCAATACTTTATTAAAGCTATTGAGCGCCGCGTTGACCGCCGATACCTGGATAAGAATATCGGTACAATAGCTGTCGTTTTCCACCATCTTCTTAATCCCCCGCACTTGTCCTTCAATACGGCTCAAACGATTGATCAAATCTCTGTATTCCTTTTCGGAACGCTCTTTTTTCTTATGGCAGCATTCTTTCTCCTCTGTCACTGTGATCACCTCTTTCGTTTTGATTATATACCCTGTCGGGGTATATTGCAAGCAATTTTTTACCATTTTGTTCAAAACAGCTCATGCTAAAAGCCATCTTCAACTGCTGTATTCCAGGCTCCGTATCATTTTCTTGGCTTTTCCATCACCGTATCTGCCGAGTCTTTCCTTACTTGAAAGCCATATTTTTCATATAACCCCTGTGCGTTTTCCGTATGTAAAACTCCATGCAGGTGTCCTACATCCTTCATTATTACATCCAGCAGCAGCTTTCCAAGTCCCCGTCCCCGGTAAGCCTCATCGATCACTACGTCCATCAGATAAAAGGTCGTCGCCAGATCGGAAATCATTCTGGCATACCCCACCATGTAATTCTTCTCATCATAAACTCCATAGGAAATGGAATGATCCACACACTGCCCGATCATCTCCTTACTTCTGTCTTTCGCCCACTCCGTGGCATGAAGCAGCTCTGCTACCCGCTCTTTATCTATATATTCTGAGCCTTTGCGCACAACATAACCGCTTTCCTTCTGACCGGTCTTTGCTCCGAAACTTAATTCTGATTCGGTATCGCCCGTCACTCCTAGGATCTGCATATCCAAAGCCGCATCCGCTGCCTCCTCAACCTTTCGCTCCGAATCTTCCCGAAGCACCCGGCGCAAATGCTTCAGATACGGATGTACTTCTGCCTGCTCCTGTCCGTAAGTCATCTGAAGCTCATACTCCAGCGGCAGCCATGTATCAAGGGAAGCCTCATTATGCTGGATCACCGCCTCCATTTTGTCAAGAGCATGCACCACTTTCGCTTCCATTGTCTCATTTTCTCGAAGCTCTTTGATCAGTGCGTGCAGCTCCTCCCGGTGTCTGTCCGGCAGCATTTCCACAATCTTGTCAATCTCCCGGTTTTCTTTTTCTTCATCTGCTTCTTTCTTTTCAAAACTCGGAATATCTCCGGTCACTGCCTCACCGATGTCATGGAACAGGCACATTTTCAATATTTTATCCATATCACATTCCGGAAATTCTTCTTTCACAAGCCAGGAAAACACACACAGCCTGTAAGTATGTTCTGCCACGCTTTCACGTCTCCCACTGCTCGTCCAGGAATGCCTCGTGTTACATTTTAACTTTTCTGCCAGCGCCATAAACTCCAGCAACGTACAATGATCCATCCTTTTCCTCCTTTACACTTCCCTATTTTTCTAAAAATCTCTGTAAGTCTCCGAACTGCCGTTTCATCAGCTTGTATCCATGCTCATAGAAATTCATTAACACATCGTAATCTTTTTCCAGTCTTGACACCGTTGGAATCATAGGACGTATAAGAAAAATCTTTTCTTCCTCTTCCAGTCTCTCAATGAATTCCATCGTCCTATTATACATTACATTTCTGTAAATAGACGCTTTCGCAAGTTTCGGATATTTCCGATACGCACTTTTATAAAGATTTGCGGTAGCGCGGGACACGGGCTTCTTTCGGTATCCCGGATTTCTCGTCAGTACCAGCACTATCTTGCCATTGCCGATTTTCAAAGCCCTGCGCACTGGTATAGAATCTGACAGACCACCGTCCAGATAAGGTACGCCGTCGATATTTACGATAGGAGATACTAACGGCATACTGCTAGAAGCCCGGCAGATCTTCATCAGTCTTTGACGGTCACTTTTTTCCGTCATATATTCTGCACGTCCGGTCTCACAATTCGTAGTCACAAGCTCACAGGTCATCTCAGATGCAAAATAGGTGTCATAATCAAATGGATAGATTTCATTTGGATATTTATCAAACACCAGATCCATATCCAAAATACTTTTTTCTTTTATAAATTCACGAAATCCGCAATAATAATTATATTCTTTATCTTTTGGAATCATGCAGTCCCTCGTTCTGCCGATCTGCCCGGACACATAGTCCACTGCGTTACAAGCCCCGGCAGACACCCCGATGACATGAGAAAAATACACTTCCTGCTCCATCAGATAATCCAAAACTCCTGACGTAAATACGCCTCTCGTAGCTCCGCCTTCTAATACAATTGTTCCGGTTGTCATAATTCGATTCCTCACTTTCCCAGACTGTTTTCATAGACACGTTCTATTATATACTTATTTCCCTTAATCGCAACCTATAATCCGAAAATGCTGTTCGGAAAGCAACTCCTTTACCGAATCGACAAATAGCCTTGCCATTTCTTTCTATTTTTGTTACTATAAGCGTTGGAAATATTGGAACCCGGCAGTCATCGGACAGATGTTCGCACGACTGTCAAACATGACAAACAGCGATAAGGAGTATGTGAATTATGATAAGCACAAGCAATATTACACTGCGCGTCGGAAAAAAAGCGTTATTTGAAGATGTTAATATTAAATTTACCGAAGGAAACTGTTATGGTCTCATCGGTGCAAACGGAGCCGGAAAATCGACATTTTTAAGAATCCTGTCCGGTCAGCTTGAGCCAACTAAGGGTGAGGTGATCATCACTCCAGGCGAACGTCTTTCTTTCCTCCAGCAGGATCACTTTAAATACGATGAATTTCCGGTACTTGATACCGTTATGATGGGAAATGCCCGATTATATGAAATCATGAAGGAAAAAGAAGCCATCTATGCAAAAGAGGACTTCACGGACGAGGATGGTATCAAAGCCAGTGAGTTAGAAGGGGAATTTGCCTCCATGAACGGCTGGGAAGCAGAGTCTGATGCCGCTTCCTTATTAAACGGCCTCGGTATCGACACAGAATTACACTATGAGATCATGAAAAACTTAGACGGTCCAAAGAAAGTGAAGGTGCTTCTTGCTCAGGCATTATTCGGAAATCCCGACATCCTGCTTCTGGACGAGCCTACTAACCACTTAGATCTGGATGCCATCGCATGGCTGGAAGAATTTTTGATCAACTTTGACAACACCGTCATCGTTGTATCCCATGACCGCTATTTTCTAAACAAAGTCTGTACACAGATTGCAGATATTGATTACGGTAAGATCAAGTTGTACGCCGGAAACTATGATTTCTGGTATGAATCCAGCCAGCTTCTCATTCGTCAGATGAAAGAAGCCAATAAGAAAAAAGAAGAAAAAATCAAGGAATTACAGGAATTTATTTCCCGTTTCAGCGCCAACGCTTCCAAATCCAAACAGGCTACTTCCAGAAAACGTGCCCTTGAGAAGATCCAGCTTGACGACATTCAGCCGTCCAGCCGTAAATACCCTTACATTGATTTCCGTCCAAACCGCTCGATCGGTAACGACGTTCTCACAGTAGAAGGATTGAGTAAGACCATTGACGGTGAAAAAGTTCTGGATAACATTTCCTTCACTTTAAACCATGATGACAAAGTGGCTTTTGTCGGAAGCAATGAGCTTGCAAAGACTACCCTGTTCCAGATTCTTACAGGAGCAATGGAGCCGGACGAAGGCGTATATAAATGGGGGATCACAACCTCTCAGTCCTACTTCCCGTTAGATTTCGGCAATGAGTTTGACAATGACTATACCATTGTAGAGTGGCTGACACAGTATTCCGAAGAAAAAGACGCTACTTATGTACGAGGATTCTTAGGAAGAATGCTCTTTGGCGGAGATGACGGCGTGAAACGTGTAAGCGTCTTGTCCGGTGGAGAAAAAGTACGTTGTATGTTATCGAAAATGATGATTTCCGGTTCAAACGTTCTCATCTTAGATGAGCCAACCAACCATCTGGATATGGAATCCATCACAGCTCTCAATAACGGAATGACAAAATTCCCGGGAGTACTGCTCTTCTCCTGCCGCGACCACCAGATCGTTCAGACAACGGCAAACCGTATTATGGAGATTGTTCCCGGCGGTAAACTCATTGACAAGATCACAACTTATGATGAATATCTGGCAAGTGATGAAATGGCGAGAAAACGTGCCACTTATACCATCACTCCAGAAGATGATGACTAGATTTCTTTTCAAAAAACGGTGTGACAACTCACACCGTTTTTCTTTGCTCTTTCTCTTTATTTACTATTTATCGAATTCTCTCCGGAAATCCGATCTTCTTTTGCACCTTTCTCAAAGTTTTCATAGCAAAATAATTTGCCTTTTCCGCATTATTTTTTATCACGCTGTCAATATAGGTCTTATCCTTCTCCAGTCTGGCAACTTCCTCCTGTAATGGTTTCAGCACAGATACAACCGCCTCTCCCACTGCCAGTTTAAAGTCTCCATAACCTTTCCCGTCAAACTCTGCCACTACCTCTTCCGGTTTCTTTCCGGTACATGCACTGTAAATGTCGATCAAATTCTTAACTCCCGGCTGTTCATCCCGGTAAAGAATCTGCGCCTCAGAATCTGTCACCGCCCGTTTACATTTGCGCATGATCGTATCCGGATCGTCCATCAGATAAATACTGGCATTGGGATTCTCATCCGACTTGGACATCTTCTTTGACGGATCCTGAAGGCTCATGATCTTCGCCCCTACCTTGCCGATATATGGCTCCGGCACCGTAAATACGTCTCCGTAAATATGATTAAAACGTTCCGCAATATCCCTTGTCAGTTCTAAATGCTGCATCTGATCGATCCCAACCGGAACTACATCCGCCTGATAAAGAAGAATATCTGCCGCCATCAGTACCGGATAAGTGAAAAGTCCCGCATTAATATTATCTGCGTGCTTTGCGGATTTATCCTTAAACTGTGTCATGCGGTTCAATTCTCCCATATAAGTAAAGCAGTTTAAGATCCATGCAAGCTCCGCATGGCCGGACACATGAGACTGATAATAAATACAGTTTTTCTCCGGGTCGAGCCCGGCTGCGATATAAAGCGTCAAAAGAGCTCTCGCCCTCTTTCTAAGCTCTGCCGGATTCTGTCTTACTGTAATAGAATGCATATCTACCACACTGTAAAAGCACTCATACTCGTCACTTAAAGTCACCCAGTTTTTAAGAGCTCCCAGATAATTTCCCAACGTCAGATTTCCCGTTGCCTGCATACCGCTGAATAATACTTTCTTATCTCCTAACATTTCTCCGTTCCTCCTGATTCCTTTAATCTATTCAATGGTCTTCCCATTTCCCATCCCATATATTTCTATGGCTTTATCCTGACATCTGCTTCGATATTACCAAGGCTTTACCTCATCCTGATAATACACCCGGTTCTCCGATAATATGTTCGGCGCTCCGTCCAAGACCTCCACTTCTGTTACCGCGCAGTTTTTATGGACGCCCACACCCCAATATTCGGAAAGAGGCTCTCCCTTGATGTTATTGAGGATTCCCGCAAGCGCCGCTCCGTGAGTGGTCACTAAAATGTTGCTGTCCTGATACTCCTCCTGTGCAAACAACCAATGAAGAAAATCTCCGGTTCTTCTTTTTACATCTTCAAAACTTTCTCCGCCTTGTGCCGGAATAAAATGCTCCGGATCGTCAAAAAATTTCTGAAAAGACTTCGGGACATTCCCGTTTTCTTTCGCACAACATTTTCCCTCATATATGCCAAACGCCATCTCTTCTACCCGCGCGTCCTCTATTATCGGAACGTTTCTGCCCTCTAAAAGAATCTGCGCCGTATGCTTTGCCCTTCCGAGAGGGCTTGTAAAGCATACATGAAATTCCACATCCTTCAATCCTTTGGCAGTCTCTTCTGCCAGATGAATCCCAAACGCATTCAGTGGAATATCTGCCCGTCCCTGAATCTTTCGCGCCTTGTTCCAATCCGTTTCTCCGTGTCTTACAAAATATATTTTCATGTCTGTCACCTCATACTTTCATAGTATAACATATCTCACCGTTTTTTTCATAGTAAATCTGCTGAAAAAGTGCTATGATGTCTTATAGAAATACATCCTAAAATAAAATACAGACAAAAGGAGAACAAATATGGAGAAAATTACCAGCTTTACCATCGACCACATAAAACTAAAACCCGGAATATATGTATCCCGCATCGATCACGTAGAAGGACATCCTGTCACTACTTTCGACCTTCGTATGACAAGTCCCAACGACGAACCTGTAATGAACACTGCGGAAATGCATACCATTGAACACCTTGCGGCTACCTTTTTAAGAAACCATCATAAGTACGCCGATAAAACTATTTATTTTGGACCTATGGGCTGTCGTACAGGCTTCTATCTTCTGCTCGCAGGAAAATACGAATCCCGCGATATTGTGCCGTTAATGCAAGAAATGTTCACTTTCATTGCCGAGTTTCACGATGAAGTACCGGGAGCTTCTGCCAAAGATTGCGGCAACTATTTGGATATGAACCTTCCGATGGCAAATTATCTGGCAAAAAAATATGTAAACGAAGTACTAAACAATATTTCCGAGGAACGGTTGATCTACCCGGAATAAGTATACACCGAAAAAGAGGGGCGTCCTGACTTCGCCCCTCCTGTCTAATATACCGGACCTGCGTACTTTATTTTATCTCGATCTGGCACATACGCATAGCTTCCAGAGCATTCTCGTGGCTTTCCGGCGTTACTCCCGCACAACATCCTCCGTCTACGATTATCCGCACTTCCGGAAGGCTTGCCTTCACGATCAAGGCATTGGAAATCACACAAATATCCGTACATAATCCAATCAGAGTAATGGATTCGATCCCCTTCTCTCCCTTCGCCTTTAAGTCTTTATCCTGCGCTACAAGCACATGCCCTAATGCCGCGCTTCCGAAGGTCGGCTTGTCGATCGGCGTTTCCTTCCTGATCTCCTCGATCTTCGGATGAAGCTCCCAGCCTCTCGTCCACTTGATACAATGTTTTATCGGAAGTCTTTTGCCTTCCTGTGTCTCCAGATAGTTCTCCTCATGAGTATCTCTGGTATAAATAACACGCCCGTCAAAGTTTTGGATCTTCTCCACTACTTTTGGCACAATTGCCACTGCCTCTTTCGTCCCCAAGGCTCCGTCTATAAAATCATTCTGCATATCCACAACTACTAATACGTTCATATTCTCTCCCTTACCTTTCCTGTTTCTGAGGATGTCCCGGTCTCTGCCCGACTTCTACTCACCATTATATACACAGATGATTACCGATACAAGGAAATTTCGTGACTAAATTACAGAATCTTCCACATCCCCCGTATATAATCAAAGAAAAAAAACAAAGGAGCGAGCATTATGAACATAAAATTAGAAGATAAACTAACCGAATACATGAAAGAAAAGAATTTAAAAAACATTCTGATCATCCCCAGAGTATGTCACACATGAGGCGGTTCGCATTTTGATGTATCAGCAAGGTTTGTTGATGAGAACGAAGCAAATACTTTAAAGGCAGACCACTTTAAAAGTATCCCTCATGAGTTCGGTGAGGTACTGATCCGCCGGATTCCGGCATACATGGACAATATCGTAACACTCGGTCTATCCAGATTTATCAAACGGATAACCGTAACCGGTATTCACTCCACATAATATAGTATTTTCATTCCTCCGATTGAAAATGAACCCCGATATTCCGAAGAGCCGGCGCTTTGCCGGCTCTTCTCTGTTTCCATTTCTTTATTCATATGCCTCGAATACCTGCATTGCAGACTCTTCCTCGAACTGCTTATAATACAAGTCATGATAATATCCGTTTTCGTCCAGAAGCTCCCCATGAGTGCCCCTCTCAATAATCTTTCCGTCTTTCACCACCAAGATCAAATCTGCATTTCGGATCGTAGATAATCGATGTGCGATTATAAAAGAAGTATGCCCTTTCAACAGCTTCTGCGTTGCCTGCTGGATGAGCTGCTCTGTGGCAGTATCGATGGAGGACGTTGCCTCATCCAATACAAAGATCGCCGGGTTTGCCAAAATCGCTCTTGCAAAAGAAATGAGCTGTTTCTCTCCCACAGACAGATTACCTCCGCTTTCGCCAACGTCGCTGTCGTAACCGTCTTTTAAGCGCTCTGCCACCACATCTGCCGAAACTTGTCTGGCTGCCTCCTCAACCTCCTCATCTGTAGCCGAAAGCCGTCCATAACGGATATTTTCCCGTACAGTTCCTGAAAACAAATGTGGATTTTGCAGCACATATCCCATCTGGCTGTGAAGCCATAACTGAGACCGCTCCCGATAGTCCACGCCGTCAATGAGGATCCGACCTTTCGTCGGCTCAAAAAAGCGCCCTACAAGGTTTACAAGCGTGGACTTCCCGGCTCCTGTTTCCCCCACGATCGCAACATTCATACCCGCAGGGATATGCAGGTTAAAATGTTCCAGCACATACTCTTTTCCATCGGGATACCTAAAAGACACATCCTCAAACACAATATCTCCCCGGATTTTTTCCCAGTTTTCTTTTTTCGGATGAAAATTATCCCCGTACTTCTCTGTCACCTCCGGGCGGTCTGTCACATTTGGCTCCTGTTCCAGAAGATCCATCACACGCTCAATGTTCGCCTGACAGGAGATCAGCTCTGCCAGCAGTCTTGCAAGCTGTTGGATCGGCTCAAAGATAACAACCGCATAAGAAATAAACACCGACAGCGTCCCCAGCCGGAGCGCTTCTTCCTGCACCATATATCCTCCCCGGTACAAAACGAATGCAGCCGCCGCAGAACCAAAGAATAAAATAGTCGGAATATATACCGCATTCAGCTTCGCCGACCGGCAGGCTGCCAAACGCATGTCCGACGTTTTTGCAGCAAACGCTTTCTCATTATCCTTTTCTATGACCATACTCTTAGATGTCTTTACGCCTGTGATCCCCTCATTATATGCACCGGTGATCTGCGAATTGATCCTCCTTACCTTCCGGTTCCAGTTCAAGATCCTATTCTGGAAAATCCCTGTGATCACTGCAATACAAGGTACGACCAGAAGAAGGATCAGCGCTAACTTTACATTTAACACAAACATGATCACAAACACACTGACTACATACAGGAACGCCCAGAACATATCCACCAGTCCCCAGGCGATCATACCGGCGATCTTCAGCGTATCACTCATCACTCTGGCATGGATATACCCCACCGGAGTCGTATTATAATAAGAAAACGACAAGGTCTGTAAATGCTCGAACTGCGCCCATTTCAAATCCTTCCCCACGCTCATTTCTATCGTTGTCGCCGCACGGACCGACCAGTACACACTGACGGTCTGCCCAATGATCACCCCCGTATAGGCAAGCACGAAAAACCAGATACCGTCTGCCGTATCCGGCACGATAAAATGATCGATGGCATAACTCTGAAACAGTGGCACCAATACATCCACACCTGCAAGCAGAATATTTAATCCCATAGTGATAATAAAATATTTCTTATAAGGTTTAAAAAACGGAAGCATCTTCGCCCATACTTTTATTTGAAAAGGCTTCTTATATTCCTGCTCTTCATACGCTGCCATGATTCTTCTTCACCTGCCTTCTGTCGTCATGACTCATCTGGATCTCATAAATCTGTTTGTAAATGCCGTCTCGTTCGATCAGTTCCTTGTGACTTCCCCTCTCTGCCACGCGCCCCTGATGCAAAACCAGAATCTCAGACGCTCCCATCAAAGTTGTGATCCTGTGAGAAATGAGGAGCACCGTCGCATCTTTCATATGCTCTTTCAATGCTTTTCGGATCAGAGAATCCGTCTGCGAATCCACAGCAGATAAGGAGTCGTCAAATACCATAATAGGCGCTTTTTGGAGAAGCATCCGGGCAATTGCCACTCGTTGTCTCTGCCCTCCGGAAAGGGTAACTCCCCGCTCTCCTACCAGCGTATCATAGCCGTCCGGGAAGTTCATGATCGCCTCGTCAATGCAGGCAATCTTTGCCGCCTCCCGTATTTCTTCAAACGAAGCATCCGGTCTGGAAATCGCTATATTTTCCCGAATGGTCCTCGAATAGAGAAACGGCTCCTGGAGCACCATTCCTACGTTTTTCCGCAACACCTCCAGAGGAATCTCCCGGACATTCTTTCCGCCAATGAAAATCTCTCCGTTTCCCGCCTCCGGTTCATAAAATCTTGTCAGCAACTGGACAATCGTAGATTTCCCACTTCCTGTTCCGCCCAAGATGCCAAAGGTCGTTCCCCCGGGAACCTCAAAAGAGACGTCAGACAATATCTCCTGCCCCTTCTCATAAGAGAAATTCACATGGGAAAACCGGATGCCGGGCGCACCCTCTTTCCTCTCAGATGCCCTTTGAAGGATACTGTCCTTTGCGTACTCTTCTTCCTCACCCCGGATAATATAATCCACACGGTCGAAAGATACCCCTGCCTTACTCATATCCGACAAGATACGGCCAAGTCCTCGGATGGGCCATACCAATGCCGTATTATAGGAAGCAAAGGCTACAAACTCTCCCACACTCAGCTGTCCGTACACCGCTTCCAACGCACCCACAACAATGACCGTCACTACCTGTAATCCGGTGATCAGATCCCCTACTCCCCAGTACAAACCGGATAAGGTTCCGAGTTTGATCCAGAGCTTCGCAAAAGCATCATTTTTCTCCTGAAATCTCTCCATCTCGAATTTCTCACGACCAAATGCACGAACGACACGTACTCCCGTGACATTCTCTTGAACGACTGTGGACAATTCGCCTTCCGCCTCATCTGCATCGGTAAATCTTCTGGCTATAAGGCGGTAAAAAACTGCCGAATACAAAATAACAACCGGAACAAATGCAACAACCACGAGGGATAATTTCCGGTTCATAGACAACATCATGGCAAAAGATACGGCCACCAGAAACACCGTTCGGAAGACTTCCAAAAGCTGTGTCACCACAAAGTTACGTATGACCTCCACATCGGACGTACAGCGCTGGATAATATCTCCCGTCTGGTTCTTATCGTGCCATTCCATGGGCAGTTTCTGTACATGGACAAACAACTCATCTCTTAGGTTTTTGGCAAAACTTTCCCCTGCCATAGCTGTATTTGCCCGGCTTACATACATAGATACACCGGATAAAACAGCCGTTCCGATCAACACCAGCGCCATCATCCACAAATGTTCGGACAGATATGGGTATTTCCCCTCTCCCAGCACGGAATCAATGGTAAACCGGAAAATCTGCGGCGTCAGAGAATTGAATACGGTTGTCACAAAAGACGCACCGACAGCCAGTGCAAAATATTTCTTTGCGCCTGTGAAAAACCGTGCGACTAATTTTAATTTTCTGTTTCCCTTTCTCACAGATTCCCCCTCCTTGAGTTTTTTATATCGAAAGAAAGAATGTGCCTTGGCACATTCTCGCGCCGAGCGCGGTCGCTTGCGACATGTCATATCTTCGCGCCGAGCGCTTTTTATGTAACAGGAACATTACATAGTAATTTCCTAGTATATAAAAAAGTCCCTGGTAACACCCGGGACCCTCTCTCATATTATTTATGCTAATTTAGCTTTTGCAGCTTCAGCAAGTGCAGCAAATCCCTCTGCATCGTTTACTGCCATCTCAGCTAACATCTTTCTGTTAATCTCGATGTCAGCCAGTTTTAATCCGTGCATCAGCTTGCTGTAAGAAAGTCCATTCATTCTTGCTGCAGCGTTGATACGTGCGATCCATAACTGACGCATCTGACGTTTACGCTCTTTTCTTCCTGCGTATGCAGATGTAAGAGCTCTCATAACAGACTGTTTTGCAACTCTGTACTGTTTAGAACGTGCTCCTCTATATCCTTTTGCTAATTTTAATGTTCTGTTATGTTTTTTTCTGGCGTTCATTCCGCCTTTAATTCTTGCCATGTCTTATTCCTCCTTCAATACTTTGCCAATCTCTTACAGATATGGTAATACTTTCTTCATGTTCTTTACATTACTTGCATCAGTAATGATAGATTTTCTAAGATTTCTTTTTCTCTTTGTAGACTTCTTAGTTAAGATATGGCTCTTATAAGCTTTGTTTCTTTTTAACTGTCCTGTACCTGTTTTTTTGAAGCGCTTTGCAGCAGCTCTATTTGTTTTGATTTTTGGCATGATAATATTCCTCCTTAGATTTGTAAATAATATTTTTAACGTTTTTCAGTTAAAACCATGCTCATACTTCTGCCTTCCTGTTTCGCCGGCTTTTCGATCACAGCAACATCAGCAAGCATCTCGGCAAAATCATCCAGAATATGTTTGCTCTGCTGCATATGCGCCATCTCACGGCCTCGGAATCGCAGAGTAACCTTTACTTTATTTCCTTTTGTGATGAACTTCTTTGCATTGTTCATCTTTGTGTTAAGATCGTTCGTGTCGATGTTCGGTGAAAGACGAACTTCTTTCACTTCTACTGTTTTCTGTTTTTTCTTGGCTTCTTTTTCTTTTCTCGCAAGCTCGTATTTGTACTTTCCGTAATCAATAATCTTGCATACCGGCGGCTGTGCCTTCGGCGCAATCTTTACCAGATCAAGCTCTGCTTCTCTGGCAAGCTTCATGGCATCTCTGGACGACATGATACCAAGCTGCTCTCCGCTCTCGCTTACTACACGAACTTCTTTGTCTCTGATTTGCTCGTTGATCATTAAATCGCTAATGTTTCTGCACCCCCATCATAAAAATAAGTGAATAGTCCCAGACTATCCACTTACATATCTACACAAAAACTTTCCCATCATATCAGAAAATTCTTTTCAAATATTAACCATTAGTCGCCCCATTGCGCTACGGTGAGAGTGGATACTCTGCTTTGCTTTTATTTTTCACAAGTTATAATGTATCATACATCTCCCATACTGTCAACAATTATTTGCATATATTTTTCTAAATATTTTTCTAAAGATTTTTCTAAATTTTTTCTAAATATCTTTCTGATTTTTTTCTCCGAAAATTTTTCATTTATTTTTTTAGAATCCACTCTGTTTTTCTTGCTATTTCTTAATTTTCATGTCATAATAATCACATTCGATGCTATATATACTTTAACATGAATGAACGTCAAAAGGAATGTAGTAATTAAAAATTGAGGAGGATTTTCTATGCAACAAAAGAGAAGTAGTTTTTCCAGCAAGCTGGGATTCGTTCTTGCAGCTTCTGGTTCCGCGGTAGGTCTGGGAAATATCTGGAGATTCCCTTACCTTGCAGCACAATATGGAGGAGGTACTTTTTTACTTATTTACCTCATCTTAGCAGTCACCTTCGGTTTTACTCTTATGATAGCCGAGATCGCCATCGGACGTAAAACAGGACTTAGCGCCATCGGCGCATTCAAGTCACTGGACAAACGCTTTGGTTTCCTTGGCGTACTTGCGGCGGCAGTACCGATCATCATCTTCCCTTACTATTCTGTCATCGGCGGATGGGTAACCAAATATCTGGCTGCATTCGTCACCGGCGGCGTACAGGAGACAGCAACAGATACTTATTTTAATAACTTTATCGGCAGTACGTTTGAACCACTCGGATGGTTTGCACTTTTCATAGCCGCTACCGCTCTCGTTGTATTATGCGGCGTACAGCAGGGTATCGAGAGAGTCAGCAAAGTTATGATGCCAATCCTTGTCGTATTAACCATCTTCATCGCGATTTATGGACTTACCCTTGAAGGCGCTATGGAGGGCTTTGTCTACTATATCAAACCACATATGTCAGACGTATCGGTAAAAACAATCCTTGCAGCTATGGGACAGCTCTTCTATTCTATGTCTCTGGCTATGGGTATTATGGTAACTTACGGTTCTTATATGAAGAAAGACAACAATCTGGAAAGCTCTGTAAGACAGATCGAGATCTTCGATACAAGTATTGCTTTTCTGGCAGGTCTTATGATCATCCCTGCTGTGTTTGCTTTCTCAGGCGGAGACCGCTCTATGTTAAGCTCCGGTCCTGGACTTATGTTTATGACACTTCCGAAAGTATTTGCAAGCATGAGACTGGGCGGTGTTATTGGCGCTGCGTTCTTCTTAATGGTATTGTTTGCGGCTTTAACCTCCGCAATCTCACTGATGGAAACGATCGTATCTATCTTCCGTGATAAATTCCACTGGGAACGCAAAACTACCTGTCTCTTTGTCACAGTACTTGCACTGCTGATGGGTATCCCTTCCTCTTTGGGATTCGGTCCGTTAAGTTTCATTTCTTGGATGGGCTTATCTATTCTGGATATTATGGACTTCCTCAGCAACAGTGTACTGATGCCG
Source organism: uncultured Lachnospiraceae bacterium (assembly GCA_963559605.1). GTDB lineage: Bacteria > Bacillota > Clostridia > Lachnospirales > Lachnospiraceae > Dorea_D. The sequence continues at coordinate 10,063 of CAUWLL010000026.1, read as the reverse complement.
ATCGTAGCATTCTTTACCTGTATCTTCGTCGGATTTGTAATCAAACCTTCTACAATTGCAGACGAAGTAAAAACTACCGACGGAAAATTCGTTGGAGAAAAACTGTTCACAGTGATGATCAAATGGGTTGCTCCGATTTTCCTGATAGCAATTCTTGTAAGCTCAGTATTAAACGGACTTGGTATTATCAAACTCTAATTTAAAACCAGATATAACGAAAGCACCGGCTTTGATATTTCTATCATCTCCGGTGCTTTTATACCTTGTCCTTATTTTACGATCCAGCTTGTGATCTCCGACGCTCCCGCGTACTGCTCTAAGTATTTCTCAGCATTTTTTAATGCCTTCTCCAAATCTTTGTTATCAGAAAAAGAATAGATCAAAGTCAATACCTCTTTTGCCTCTGCCGTGATCATGGCGCGCTCCGAGTCACTGGTGGAACTTCCGATCGCTCCCTTTTCATCTGCCAGCACCGGAAGAAATTCGATATTGATCTCTTCCTTCCCGATGCCCTTATAAGTCTCTCCTTCTTTTCCTACACGGAAAACAAGTTCTTCTTCTATGTTTGCCGTGTCATAAGAGCCTACAGAGAACCCGGATTCAATAGAAATCAGATTGTTCACATCCACTACTGTATTGACTTCGTACAGCCCCTTTCCCTGTCCAATCCTACGAATCAAAGCCTCCGAAGATACCCGGTATCTGCTGGGATCTTTCCCAAACGCCTTGTATGCCATTCTGGATTCCTTAATGTTCGGAATGTCATTAACTCCATAGTCGAAGATGTCGTCTTTCACTTTTTTGAAAATATCTTTTTTCAGATATTTCCACATCTCTTCATTTTTCTGTTCCACCTTCACCTTATACTGCAGGCACCCGACTCTCGTTGCCTGCCACAGCTCTTTCATCGCTTCGTCAATTACCAAATGCTTCAATTTCCACGCCTCTTTTCTTACCTTTGTAGCTTTCCTTCTTTCGGCTAACGTTTCTCTCCCATACAAAAGATCGCCAGAACTCCCGGACCTGTATGACTTCCGATGACCGTACCGATATTATTAATAAGAATGTTGTCAACTCCCATCTTTTCACGGACAAGACCTGCCAGATACTCTGCATCTTCTATACAGTCTCCGTGTGTGATCATCACAACCTCGTTATCCCAGCCCTTTGCCTGTTCTACTGCCATATTCAGGATCTTATTGATAGACTTCTTACGTCCGCGCTCTTTTCCGATAACCTGAAGTGTTCCGTTATTGTCCACATGGATCACCGGCTTAATCTGAACCATAGTTCCAAGAACCGCAGCGGTTTTAGACACTCGTCCGCCTCTCTGTAAATGGTTCAGATCATCCACTGTTACATTATGGCAGGCATGCAGTTTGTTTTCCTCTACCCATTTTGCCAGTTCTTCTATAGACATACCTTCTTCTTTTTTCTTCCGTGCATAATAAAGAAGCAATCCCTCTCCCATACAGGCACACAAAGTGTCAATAATGATCACCTTTCGCTCTGGATATTCTTCGGACAGCTCCTCTGCCGCAAGCCGCATACTGTTATATGTTCCGCTCAGACCGGAAGAAAATCCCAGATGAAGAATATCTTTTCCTTCCTTCAAAAACGGTTCCAGCTTCTCTCTTGCCTCGTCTGGGTTAATCTGGGAGGTAACGGCCATCTTACCTTCTCTTAATTTCTGAAAAAATTCTTTGGACGATAATCCATTTCTATCCTCATATGTCTCGCCGTCAATGGTATATCTGAGGGAAAATACCGGTATTCCTTTCTCTTCCACCCATTCCTTTGGAAGGTCTACCGTACTGTTTACTGTAATTACATAATCGCTCATGTTCTCTCCTCCTGCAAAAAACTATATTTTATTATAACACTGTCTTATATTTTTCGCAAGAAAACCAGACAACCTACCTGTTACAAAATATATCTTTTTGTAACCTTTTTTAATTCAATTTTACATTCAGATAACTCCGTCCGGACAGCGTCTTATTAAAACAAATGCTGCACACAATAATAACAAAACCTGCCAGAAATCCCCACCAGTTGAATAACGCCGTTAAGATCAGAAGCTCCAGCCGCATAAATTTGAGCGCATAGCCAAGTTCAAAGTTCGGCTGTGTATAGTTTGCCACTGCCACAAATGCCATGTATAACATCACCTCGGCGTTAAACCACCCTGACTTCACAGAGAACTCTCCCATCACCAGACCGGCTATGACACTGAGCGGCGTACTTAACATACTTGGCGTATTCAAAGCTGCCAGCCTCAAACCGTCAATCGCAACCTCCAGCATCAAAAGCTGGAAAATAAGCGGAATATTTACCGTATCTTTCACTGCCACAAACAGAAACATTTCGGGAAGCCATTCCAGATTCTGCATAAACAGTAAAAATACCGGAGTTAAAAACACCGTCAAAAAACTGATTAGCCCTCTGGACATTTTCAGATATACTCTTGTCAACGTTGGAAAATAATAATCATTCGCCTCCTCGATAATGTCGTATACCGAAGTAGGGAGGATCATCGCAGACGGAGAATTATCTACCAAGATAACGATCTTCCCTTCCAGCAAACATGCCGCCGCTGTGTCCGGGCGTTCCGTAAACTTGAATTTTGGAAATGGATTGTACCATTTCCTGTGAAACAGACATTCTGCAAGACTCTGTTGATTCATGCGAAGATCACCTGTTTTTATATTCTTGATCCTGTCCGAGACATTTTTCAGGACTTCCTGATCTACCCGGTCTTTCATATAACAGATCGCCACATCACTTCTGGAGCTTTCTCCCACTTCCGTCATTTCCATAACAAGCCGGGGATCACGGATCCTTCTTCGCATAAGAGCCGTATTAAACACGATGGTTTCCACAAATCCGTCTCTGGAACCTCTAAGGGATTTGTCCTTATCCGGCTCGTCCACTCCTCTGGCAGGATATGTCCGGCAGTCAATGGCAATTCCCGCCTCGTATCCGTCAATAAACAAACAGGTAACGCCGGAGAGCACATTTTTCACCGCCTGGTCAAAGTCCTCCAGAATATCTACCTCCACATAAGGAATAAACTGTCTGGAAAACTGTCGGGCATCGGACGGCATTGTCTCTTCTTTTACTTTCATAAATGCATCCATCAGCTTCAACATGACTTCATCCTTCATAAAACCGTCTATAAAATAAAAAGACGCCATACGGTTTCCCACCATGATGTCCCTCTGTATCATATCAAAGCTCTCTGTCACAGGAAGAATCTTGTTCATATAAGAAGTGTTTTCTTCTCTGGAAGCTGTTATTTTCTTTATCTCAGGCATGATTTTTCCTCCATTTTGCTTTTCAGAATTGAACCTATCACTACCTTATCCAGCTTTTCCATTTTCCGCTTAAATTATTCCGTAATTTTCCGATCACAGAAAAAAGACAGCGGCATCCCCACTGTCTTTCTCCGGTCTTAATAACCTATTTATTTGTAGTACTCCCAAAGCCGCCGTTACGGGCTTCTGTTACATCGTCGTCAACGGTAATCCCATACTCTACGAAGATTCCCTGCATGAATCCCGTGCCTGCCGGAATCTTTGCAGTCTTTCCTTCGTTACTGTCGTTGGTGATCTTGGCAAAGATATGTCCCTCGTTATCAGACAGATAGTAGTCACTGTCAATAATTCCTACAGTATTGTTAAGCTGTAAGCGGAATTTAAAACCAAGTCCGCTTCTGGGATAGCACTTTAACACCCAGTCTGTTGCAATCTTCACACGGATCCCGGTAGGAATCTTCACGGTCTCTCCCGGTGCAAGCTCTAAATCTTCCGGCGCATAGAAATCATATCCTGCGCTTCCTCTGGTCGCCCTCTTTGGAAGCTTTAAAGCGTCATAAATTTCTCTGATCTTCTGTTCTTCGCATACTCCGAAAGAATCTTCATATCCCTCTTTGAACTGTTCAAAGCTCACTTTATAAAATTGTGCAACTCTTCTGCTCATATACCCGCACCTCATCTATATTTAGTAAAAATCATCTGCTTTTTTCTACATGCTGTAGTTCTCAATTATATTATCACGTCAAAAAAGCACCGTCAAGGTGCTTTTTTTAATTTCCGCATTCAATACTGATCTCATTGAATAACTTTAAAATATCTTCTACAGAGGTGTTTCTTTTTTCTTCCTTGTTCCTATCCAGTACCACTTCTCCTTGATGCATCATCAGTAACCGATTTCCGTATTCTACGGCATATCTGAGGTTATGCGTCACCATAAGTGTGGTCAGCTTCTTTTCTTTGACGATCTTAGCGGTCAACTCCATAATAAGCTCCGCCGTTTTAGGATCTAACGCCGCCGTATGCTCATCCAGAATCAGAAACTCTATAGGAGTCATCGTAGACATAAGAAGCGCCATAGCCTGACGCTGCCCTCCGGATAGCGCCCCGACTTTCACATCCAGCTTTTCTTCCAGACCCAGATTTAACTGACTTAACAATTCCCGATAATAGGAAATACGCCCTTTGTTCGTTCCTCTGGTCAGCCCGTATCTTTTCCCCTTTTGATCTGCCAGCGCCATATTTTCCAAGATGGTCATAGACGGACATGTGCCAAGCGCCGGGTTCTGATAGACACGACCGATTCTTCGGTTTCTCTTATACTCTTTCTCTCTTGTAATATCCTTATCCCCCATCAGGATCTGCCCGCCTTCGGGCAGGATACTGCCACAGATAAGATTCAGCATGGACGTCTTTCCCGAGCCGTTACTTCCTACCACGGAAACAAACTCTCCATCCTCTACTTTCAAATTAAAATGGTCAAACAGGCACATTTCATTAACCGTGCCGGGATTATAATACTTTTGGATGTTTCTCAGTTCAAGCATTCTTCTTCACCTTCGACTTTCTGTCCATACTGATGATCAAAATAACAAGGAACAATACAGCGGTAATGAGCTTCATAAACTGCGGCGCGAAATTACGGATCGCCACCGCCACACAAGCCTTGTAGATAACAGAGCCTATCAGCACCGCCGTAGTAGCTTTTAATAGAGTAAGCCTTTTAAAAAGACTTGTTCCGATGATCACACTGGCAAGACCGATCACAATAGCGCCTGTTCCCATGGAGATTTCAAACACCCGTTCCTCCTGGGCAAAGACGCAGCCTGCCAATGATACCAAGCCATTTGCCACAGCAAGACCTAAAATCTTCACATTTCCTTTATCTTTCGCAAGCAGCGTAACCACCGTCTCATTATCTCCTACCGCCTGAAGCAGGTATCCCGATTTTGTTTTCATATACAAATCCAAGATAATCTTGCAGATCACGGTAATAACAAGGATGACTGCCAGCGTTGTATATGCCCTTGCGCCCTCCGGCACAAGCTTTTCTATCCTCTCATTTTTGAAAATAGTCTCTTGCGAAAACAACGGAACGTTGGATGTCCCTGCTATCGTAAGATTTATAGTCCAAAGGGCGGTCATCATAATAATACCTGACAACAGGTCCCTCACCCTTCCTTTCACATGGATCAGTCCCGTACAGATTCCTGCCAGCACGCCTGCTCCGAAAGAGAGCGGAAGTGTCAGGTATGGGTTCATCCCTCTGGTAAGAAGCGCCGCCGTTATGGCGGCTCCCAGAGGAAAACTTCCATCCACCGTAAGATCTGGAAAGTCCAGGATCCTGTAGGTAATATACACTCCAAGCGCTAATATGCCGTATATAAATCCCTGTTCCAAAATTGTTATGATGAAATCCATAAAACTGCCTCCGTTTTCTACCGATTACTTGTAATTCCCTATAATCACTCGGAAATCTCTGAAAAACTCTCTACTGCACTGTCTGACAATTCCTGTGGAATCGTAACGCCCAGATTCTCCGCCGCCTTCGTATTCACATAGAATCCCGGTTCTGTAATAATCTCATATGCCAGTTCTTCCGCCTTCTTTTCGCCTTTTAAGACCTGTGCCGCCATCTTCCCGGTCTGCTTTCCAAGGGCGATATAATCCAGCCCCTCTGCCGCCAGACAGCCGATTTTCACTTGCTCGATCTCACTTCCGAACACCGGGATCTTTTTCTCATTCGCTTTCTCCAAAATGGTCGGAAGAGATGCTACTACCGTGTTATCTGTAAGATTGGTGATACAATCCACTTTACTTAACAGGTCATCCGTCGCCAGCGGAATATCTGCCGTTGCTGTAATTCCGTTTTCCACGATTTCAAAATCATATTTCCCTGCCAGTTCTTTATATTCTGCAATGGCAGATACAGAATTTGCTTCGCTTGTTGTATACATAATACCTATTTTCTTTGCTTCCGGCAAAATCTTCCGAATCATCTGAAGCTGTGCGTCTATCGGAAGTTTGTCAGAAGTACCTGTAATATTTCCTACAGAGTTTCCATCTTTATCGGCAAGCTCTGCTTCAACGGGATCTGTAACCGCTGTATAGATCACAGGAATATCACTGTCCATAGCCGCATTATATGCACTTTGTGCGCTGGGTGTTGCAATTGCACAGATCATATCCACTTTATCAGACACGAAACCGTCTGAAATCTGCCCTGCGGTTCCCATATCTGCCGCTGCATTCTTATATTCCACCTTCAGGTTTTCACCCTCTGCAATCCCTTCTTCCTCTAATCCCATAAGAAATCCTTCCCTGCAATTATCCAAAGAACCGTGTTCTGCAAATTGCTCAATCCCGATGGTATAGGAATTTTTCTCCGAATCCTTTGCTCCTCCGGATGCTCCGCACCCTGCCAGCGCCATTACTGTTGCCATTGCCACTAATCCTGTAAATACTCTTTTTTTCATTGTTTTTGTCTCCTTTTCTTTTATTTGTTTGATGTTAGGAGAAAATTTGAACAGAAACTTCATTTCTTACAGATAAAGGAACAAAGAATGTGCTATGGCACATTCTCGCGCCGAGCGCGGTCGCTTGCGACATATTAATATAAAAAACCGCCCCAAACCAAAGGTTTGAGGCGGTAATAATATCTTATTATCGCGGTACCACTCAAATTGACGAATCGTCCACTTTCTCATGTACTAACATACATTCCTGATTGATAACGGGTTCGGTTCCCGACTGCTCCTACTCTCCAAAGATTTCAGACAGCCCTCGAAAGGCCATTCAACTACCTGCTCCATACGGCAATCCCACCATCTGCCGCTCTCTGAAATTTTGCCTGATAATTTACTCCTCTTTCTCAACGGTTTTTCATAATTGTTATATTTACTTTAATCCAATAAAGCGTATTTGTCAAGATATTTTTTCAATTCTTATAAACTTTTCTGATAAACATTAATCTTCAATAATCGGTACAACCTCATCACTCCATGCATCCAAGTCATTGATGTACTTCTTCGTCTCACTTGCGATAACATTGGACAGGAGAAGTACGGCAATCAAGTTCGGTATCGCCATCAGCGCATTCAGAATATCTGCCAAAGCCCATACTACATCCAGAGTTACGATCGGAGCAATTGCTGCAACTGCGATATAGAGAATACGGTAAGGAATCAAACCTTTCTTGCCTGCAAAATACTCTACGCAGCGCTCACCGTAATATGCCCATCCTAAAATCGTAGAATATGCGAAACAGATAATACCAAGTGTCAGGATAATCGGTCCCAAATAAGGAATCTGACCGAATGCAAGTGTTGTAAGGATTCCGCCGTCCTCAATCTGGTCTGCATTGATTGCCGGGTTTTTCATAATCGTAGATACAAGTACAAGACCTGTCATAGCACAAACAACTACAGTATCCCAGAAAGTTCCGGTAGAGGATACTAACGCCTGACGTACAGGGTTTCTTGTCTGGGCTGCCGCTGCCGCGATTGGAGCAGAACCAAGACCGGACTCGTTAGAGAAAAGACCTCTTGCAATTCCGTACTGCATAGCAAGACGAATACCGTTTCCTACAAGACCGCCTGCCGCTGCGCCCGGTGTGAATGCCAGACGAAGAATTGTCTGGATTGCCGGAATAATATAGTCGTAGTTAATACAGAGGATGATAATACATCCAAGTACATAGAAAATTGCCATAAACGGAACCAGTTTTTCACATACGCTGGAAATGGATTTGATTCCTCCGAAGATAACGATAGCGGTCAAAACTGCGATTGCGATTCCCACTGCCGCTTTCGGGATACCAACGTTTTCTTCCACAATATTCGCAATGGCATTTACCTGAGTTGCACATCCGATACCAAAGGAAGCAAAACCTGCGAATACTGCAAAAACTGTTCCCATAACTTTACCGAACGTTTTCCATTTTAATCCTCTGGAAAGAGCGTACATCGCGCCGCCCTGCATACGTCCGTCTTTTGTCTTTACACGATACTTTACTGCAATCAAAGACTCCGCATACTTCGTTGCAATTCCGAATACACCGGACAACCAGCACCAGAGTACTGCTCCGGGACCGCCGAGTGCAATAGCCGTTCCGACACCGACGATATTTCCTGTTCCGATGGTTGCCGCTAACGCTGTCGTCAGAGCGCCGAAGTTGGACACCTCTCCTTCTGCATCCGGATCCTTACTTACAGAAAGTTTAATTCCTTTACTGAGCGTCTTTCTCTGGATAAATCCTGTACGGAACGTCATGAATATATGTGTTCCAAGCAACAGAATGATCAACCACCAGCCCCATATCACGCCGTCAATTTTGTAAATCATTTCAGAAATCTGTTCAAACATACTATGCCCCCTTTTCTCTTTCCTTGCATCTTTTGTTGAATGAAGTTGATTGACAGTTACCTCGTAAAACAGAAGAAGTATCGGTATGAAATCTGCCGATACTTCTTTGTTTCTCACCTTGGTTATATTGTACAGTAATATATTGAAAATGGCAATATTTGTTATAAAATTGACACACAATTCGTCATTATCACCAATCTTTAATAATCATTGTTTTTTGCAAGGTTTGTTAATTATATAACTATTCTTATTTTTGTAATATTCTGCCATTTTCTCTATATATCAAATTCAGAATATACAAAAAAAGATTCAAAATATGCTATACAATTTGCACAAATCATATAGCACTCTGAATCCTGACACACCTGCTAAAATGGCGTTCTGAATCAAACGAGAAAATTCATTTTCCCTATTTGTACTCATTTTGTTTCTCCTAATATTATTACTCTTTCACAATTTCTAAATACCGGTCAAGACGTTCGTTTACATACTCTGTAACAAGTAACACCATATCGTCTGCTTTGCCGTCACGATAAAACGCATCAAAAGCATCATAATAGCGTTTACGGTCAATAAACTTCACATTGATTGCGGGATAGCCGTTACGGATAAGTTCAAGATTTAAAATCAATCGACCTGTTCTGCCGTTACCATCTATAAAAGGGTGTATTCCTTCAAATTCGAGATGAAAACGGGCAATGCGTTCAATTGGATGCATTGTCTTTTTACGCTCTTCATTTTCGGCAAGTAACTCCGTCAATTTCGTCTCAATGAGAAATGGTTGTACCGGTTCGGTATATGCACCTGCAATTGTGACAGGAATACGACGGTAAACTCCTTTATCTTCAGGTCTATTCATTAGTACTAATGAATGAATCGCCTTGATTTCCGTATCTCTCAACCTTGTCTTATTTTGTGCAATATCTTCAATATAAAGGAATGCGTCACGGTGCCCGACAGCTTCAAGATGATCTTTCAAGGGTTTACGGTCTATAGTCATTCCTTCAAGCACCATAGCGGTCTCTTTCAAAGTAAGCGTGTTGCCTTCAATAGCGTTTGAATTATAAGTGAAGTCAACCATAAATTCATCACGCAAACGCTGTGTTTCGCCGGCAGTAAGCGGACGCATATCGTCAAGTTTAACTTTTTTAATATCAATTTCAGTTAGTATATCTGCAAATCTGCCGCGTTTTCTTTTGTTAGGCAATTTTCGTTTATCCAACGGTTTTTCTGTTTCTGCAGGTATCATATATAATTTTCCTTTGCGGATAATTCCGTCAATTTCACCATTGGCACAAAGCAAACGAACACGACGGGTAGAGATCCCCCATTTTTCTGCCGCCTGTGTAACTGTTAAATATTCCATCTTTCATACCTCCTGATTTGAG
>CAUWLL010000025.1:0-39837 GCA_963559605.1 uncultured Lachnospiraceae bacterium | reverse complement strand
TTATAGGATTAATACATGGTGGATGCCATCCACCCTAAAATTAGGCGCTTACTTTATATTAAGTATTTCTGCGAAAATAACCCGTTCAAACATTTCAGCATTTTTAATTCTAGAAATACATTCTTTTAAATTTGGAGATATGTCTGTAATAATTAAATCTACTTCTTCATCAGCTAAAATCTTACATTTAAGATTAATTGCAGTTATTAATTGATAAACTGAATTTACTATAATTAATAATTTCTTTGATATACTATTCATACAAATCTATCCTCTTTATCAAAAAACTTCTTTTTAAATTTTCACACCCTGTAGAATTAAATGTATATAAGACATACGGTCTTTTTCCTTTAAACACATAGGGTAATAATTCTGCTGGAAATGTTTCTTTTATAAATTGCGCTTTAAGATATATTTTCTTATAATCCAACGTATCATCTGGATGGGTTTTTATGATTAATTCTTCTTCCTTTAAAATACTTTTCGTTAAACTTATAAATAATTCTTTTTGTTCTTCTAAACTCATAATCCCTAAATTCGAAAAATGTTGTGTCAATAATATAGAATTTGCATATGTATGTATTTTCTTTTTTATGAAAAAAATAATAACTTTTCGTCTTTGCATAAATGAAAGCGTACTTAATATATTTTCAACACAAAAATCTTCACATCGATCATCTATACACTCTAACTTTTGTGCTTGTTCATAACAAAGTATTTTAGTTATTAAAACATTGTCCCCATTAAACAATCCATATTTTTTTGCTATCTCAGCGTGAATTGGAAAATGGACTCGTAAATTAGTATATAATTCTTCTGCTCTACTCAACATACCTGCTGCATCTTCAAAAAACACAAAATTTATATTTTTATTTATCAAATATAACGAAAAATAAAAATGTGCTCCGGCTACATATATTTCTTTAAATTCTTCTATGTTATACGGAATAGTAACCTCATAAAATTTTTGAACATCTTTCAAAATTTCTTGCTCCAATCGATGTGGAATTTGCAGGTACGGAAACAAATATACTTCATCAAAAATCTTCAAAGATTCTAGTTTTCGATATTGTGGATATTTTTCAATAATAAAATCCGGTAATATCAATATCCCCTTTTCTTTTCTATTCCTTGATATTTTATGCAACATCACTTCTAATAACTGATATGAACTAATTGCATGATATAAAATCATTTTTAACCTCCAATGTTTACATTATCAACTAATACAAGCAATTCTTTTAAACACTTCGAGTTTTCCACACTCACCATCGGCGCATAAGCATCTCTTCCGCTGATCTTGGCCAGCTCTCCATGGCTTTTCCACATTTTTTCCCACTGCCTTACAAAATCCAAAACCCCTTCTTGAACTTCTTCTATCTTCTTCACATCGGTAACAGCCTCTTTAAACTCACACCTGCATTTTCCATTCTCATCCAAATAAAACCCTTTGAAACTTCCCATCGGAGCATCCAGCAACATTTCCCAGTACAGGTTATGCCCTTTTCCGGCGTCATGCAATTTCCAGATGTCACGATTCTCTCTTTGGGAATACATATAGCTCACCATTTTACCACTTTGAAGGAATGTCTCACTGGCATCCGGTTCCGCATTGTGACAGGAATTTGTTCCTGCGACAACCCCTATAACCTCACAACTTAGATTCCACTCTTGATTCACTACATAATCAAGTGCCACCGCGCCGCTTCCTGCCCAGCCAATATCTACTGCGGCTACCTTCCTACAGCCTTCTAATATTTTACTATAGTATTGTTTTCCGGCTTCCGATTGATCTAAATAGTGTTCAAGTACAGCTTCCCAATGTTTCATCAAATACTTTTTAACACTCTCTACATTTTTATCTGTCAGTTTTGTTTCTTGTTCACATCCCAACTCTTTAACCAGGTCATCCAGCATGTCTTCTAATTCCATAGAACTCAGTATCTGTTTCATCGTGTAACTCTGATTCACCTTATGATACAAAAATCTTCGGAAGTAGTCATACTTATAGTGCTTCGCAGATAACTTTACCGCTGCCAGTCTGGACCAGTAGACATACTCCCATTTTTTATCTTCTTCTGGATATAAGATGTGGTATGCTTTGGAAAGCACGTCTCCGTCTCTTGCAAGGAACAGGATCTTATCTATACTGTGTTCCTTAACATACTGATGTATGAACTGACAGTATCCCGTAACAAACAAACCGCCATAGATATAGCCATACTCATATTCTCGTGAATAATTATGTAAGCCGTTATGAATATGCGCATTCACCAGCCCTCGATAGATTCCTCCGGTAATCACAGACATATCATATGGACGATATGGTTCTCCCACCGCATTTACATTTTTATAATGAAACGATGTAAATCCGTGTTTCCCGGCATTCTCTATGTCAGCAATATAATTATCTCCGATGTGGACATAACTCTTTTCTTTTCCTTCCTGCTCCTTTACGTAGTCGTAAAGATTTCCTTCGTGTTTCGATTTTTGAAGGTCGCTGGACACATAATATGAAGAAAATTCATCATAACCGCTTCTTTGAAGCAGCCTTTGAATTTGCTTTGTATTCAGATACATATCCGAAGTAATGATCATACGCTTTCCGGCTTTTTGAAGCAGTTCCACTACTTTTTTCATATAAGGGTTCGCAAAGCAAAATGTATACTCTAATTCCAATTCTTTCTGCATTGCCTCCTCTTTCGGAATTCCTGTTTCTTCTGAAAGCACCATATAGATTTCATCCAGATTCACTTCATAACTTTTCTCCGCCTTATATTTCTTCTGTCTTGCTTTCCACTCCATCTCCATACGGATTCTCTGAAAATCCATATAATTTAGTTTATTCCCCAGAAGATAGAACAAATCTGTCGGACTGGAAAATGGACGAAAGATCAAGGTGTCAAACACATCAAAGGAAATCACATCATATCGCGCCAACTCTTCTGCCAGCTCCTTGGGACTTTCCCTACCGGAAATAGAAGACTCACTGCCTTTTACATATAACTCTTTTTTTTCGTAATAAGGGTATTTTTCTGTAGTCTCTAAACTTTTCCTACGCAATATATAATAGGAAAAGTTCAACCAAATCAGATAAAACCAGACTCCTATTTTCCCTATTCCTGTTACCTGTCTTCGTTTACTTTCGTATCTCTCACGTATCCCCGGCACTTGATTGACCAGTAAATGATATAATCTATCTTTGTTACTCATAATCTCCATCTGCCTATTACTGTTTCTTGTTTACATTCTCCTTTAAAAGCTTTGCCAAATCCCCATCGTATTTGTCATACCTCTCGCAAATCTCTTTAACATCACCCTGCGCAATCAGATGACCTTTCTCTATCCATACAACTTTCGTACAATTCTCCCTAATCGTAGTCGTAGAATGTGACACCATCACTACCGTAGAGCCTCCGTGTATCATTTCTTTCACACGATTTAAGCTTTTTTCCTTAAACAATCTGTCACCAACACTCAACACTTCATCCAAGATCAGTATTTCCGGTGTTTCTCTTGCTGTCGCAATGGCAAATCCCAGCCTTGACACCATACCGGAGGAATAATTCCTCACCTTTTCCTCCATAAAGCCCTCTAACTCTGCAAACTTCACAATGTCATCGTATCTTTCGTCAATGTATTCTTTGGAGTATCCGATGATCGCGCCGTTAAGGTAGACATTCTCTCTTCCGGTCAGCTCAAAGTCAAATCCTGTTCCCAAAGTCAGAAGCTGGACCTTATTCTTATCCACAACCACATTTCCATCTGTCGGTGTAAGCGCGCCGGAGATGATTTTAAGAATGGTACTTTTTCCTGCGCCGTTGGTTCCGATGATTCCGACAACTTCTCCTTTTCGGATATTGAAACTTACATGATCCAGCGCCTTGAACATCTCATAAGAGCGCTGTCTCTTGATGGTACGGATCAGAAGCTCTTTCAAACTGGTAGCCTCGTCCTTCTCACGCTTAAATTCCATGGTTACGTTCTGAACCGAGATTTCCAAATCTTCATCCGAGATTGGTTCCTCTTCATACCCGACAGATTCTGTCTTCTCTCTTTCTTTCTCTTCTTTGTAAACACTATCTTGAGATTGTTCGGTACGCCTTGCACGGGCTCTTGCTCTTTGCTCTCTGCGTTTATTTCTCTGGACGATCTGCCACTTGATCACAAGCAGCATCGCCAGGATCACCATCAGCATAACAACAAGGATTCCGATCAAAATCCGGTCTATCATTTCCGAATGTTCATTTTTTTCCATAATGACCGTCGCTTCTGTTTGAATCGGCTCTTCTGATTTCTCGTCTGTTTTTTCTTTTTCTTCTTTTCTTTCTTCCTGTTCTTTTGGTTCTTCTTCGTTTTCTTCCTCATCCGGCGGCAGGAATCTGTCTCCCCGAACCTTTACCTTCACACTGACATCTTCGGGTTGTACATCTTCCCCGTCTTCATTACGAATCTGAATATTTTTAATAGTCACCTTTGTATTGCCGGAGTACTTGGGAACAAATCTCAGCATTTCCTTATACTCTTTCGCTCCTACGTCATCCGCAGATACTTTTACAAGACCTTCTTTTTCAAGCGTTCCACCGGATTTGTATTCCAACATTTTTTCATCATATTCCACGAAAAATCCTGTAGATGTAATCTTCTGGTCTGCGCCTGCATATACACCGATAGCGCATTCTTCATCCAATTTCCAATCGTAGGACTCTGAACCGAAACGCCCGTATTCTCCGTCCGCCTTTACTTCTGTGCCAAATAGCAAAAAGCAACAGACAAACAGACAAAAGCTTTGGCGAAATAATTGTTTTTTTATCTTCTTCATATTCTCCGCCTGCCTCCACTACACTTTCTGCATCACTTCATTCTTGTGTTTTCGGAAGATATAATATCCTAAAATATACATTCCCACCGCCCACACGATCATACGGACGATTTCTACTGTCGGCGGAAACTTTCCATACATCACAATCTGCCGCATACAATCAATGTAATTAAAAATCGGATTCCATTCGATCACTGTCCGAATCACTCCTTCCAGACTATCTGCCGGATAAAAAATGGCGGAGCAATACATCCAAAGTGTTAGGAGCACCGAATATAGATGTTTTATATCTCCGAAAAAAACATATGCCGTCGCAAGAATATAGGAAAGACCAAGTGCAAACAGGAACAGCAGTACAATAACAACCGGAAACCACAACATTGTCCATTTCGGTGTTACTTGAAACACAAATAGCATAATGATGTAAGCTACAAGAGAGTACCCCATATTCACCAACGCAGTATATACTCTAGTTAAGATAAATACCTCCATGGGAAGCTTCACTTTAATCAGCAGCATCTTATTATCCACCAGTGTCGTCATAGCCGCATTGGTTGCCCCCGTAAACGCAAGCCAGATAATATAATCGGTCAGATAATATATGGGAAAGTTCTCAATGGAACGTCTGAAAATCTGTGAAAATATCATCGATAATACTGCCATGGAGAGCAGTGGGTTCAGTACGCTCCATAAAATTCCCAGATAAGATCTGGAATATTTTCTCTTAATCTCCCTTCCCGTTAATTCTTTTATGACAAACAAATATTGTTTCTTTTGTTCTCTGTCTAACATTACGAATCCCCTTTTAAGTATCTCTTCCTTATATATAACAAATATTTGTACACGGCATAGTGAAACAGATGGCTTCTCTTATTTTTGTCATGTCTTGCCGCACTGCCTTCATACCATGCACTTTCTTTGATGTATTCATTTTTAATACCAAGCATCACCAAAATCTTGTTCACTGCATGATTTGCCCGAAGCTCTGCCTCAGTTAATGGTTCTGCCACCTGACGGACAGCATCATCCATAACGTCATCGGAAAACTTTAACTTTCCATATGTTTCCGCTTCTTCTTTCGTGGGATTTCCCATAAATAACTTCAAAAGTTTTTTTATGACACGTTTATCTCGGTCACAATCTACTTTTGTAATATCTGTAATGGAATCTGCGATTTCATTCACATATTTTTTTATATATTCTTCTGTCTGCTCCATAAAGCTTCTTCGCTCTTCACTGATTTGAGAAAGCTTTGGGATATATTCTGTTTCATCTTGTATATAGCCCATTGTCATACCATGAGGCGCACTGAACACTGCTTCAAACAGACAGTTACTGAAAAACACTTTCTCTCTCAGATGTTTTTCCGGGCTAAAGTAATAGCAATGATAATCTTCTTTTGCTACATCTTTCGGAAGCTCATATATCCCCCAGTAATAACCCTCGATATTATCTTTTCTTCCCAAATGAACAAGAACCCGGTTCAGTGTCTTTTGCATAGAGCCTACCCAGCCGCTGTCCACCAGCATAGAAGTCACTCCGTCAAAAAAACCTTCCTGCTCAAGATACCCCTGCAATGCCGGAAATGCTTCTTGCGACTGTCTGCGCACACATTCCTGAAAGAACTCATTTTCTTCCAGTATCTTCCGTACCTCCCCTAGTCTGACATAGGGAATCACCTCCTCCATTGCAAAAGGAATTGTCCCGCCTTCCATAACTTTTTTTCTTTCTGACACGGTAATTCCACTGCGCTCAAACACTTTCTTCATCGTCACATCGATACCGCTTCGGGTAATATACTCCATTGCCTCATCCATATCCAGATGATACATGGGTACGCGCAGGGAATAACGGGAGCAATACAAATATCTGCACTCTATCGGGATATTTTTCTCCCCGCACAGTATTTTTGCAGCCTGATACATGAAATACCCATCTCTTGCAAGAAAATACAGCCGTTTCACACCTCGTTTCACAGCGTCTTTTAATACCCACAACACAAAACCAGTAATACATGGTGCAAGCACATACATAGTCACATTTTCCATCACACTGCGTTCCTTAGATTGTGCTTCTGTCTTTTCCAAAATCTTTCCCATCAGTCGGCTTTGTTCCATATATTCTCTGTATTTACTTAACCTTACGGATTCTCTGTATGACATTTTATCTTTGTATCCTTTTCTTTATGGCTCTATGTATCTTTCCGGGAACCAAACCTACAACCAGCGGTTTTACAACATAAGGTAATCTTCCCACCGTAAGGATTCCCATCCTGCGAAAGCCCCGGTAACGAATGCACATCTCATCCAACCGATAGCCAAAGGTTCTCTTTTGAAAAGAATGTGCATTTTCCCGATATTGAAACAATATTTTCTGAATGTTATACCCCTTATAGCCAAGCGCCTGTAACCGCATGAATAATTCATAATCTTCCCCTCGTCGCGTAAGCGGCGATACGAGATAGCCCCCTGCTTCTATAAGAATATCTCTTCGGAACATCACCGTTGGATGGATGTAGGGCATTCTTAAGATCTCTCGTTTTAAAATACCTTCCTGTCAATCTTCCAAGAAGTCCTCCTACCGGTGTATGACAATGGATAACATCTATATTATTTTCTTTCACAATCTCAATAATCTCTTTTAATGCCTTGTAATTGTAACGAAACATATATGGTGATCGCTCAATATCAATAGTATGAATTCGGATATTCATAGAACGCACTTCTTCTTCGTCAAAAAGCCCCTTCTCTTTCAGAGTATTGGATGCATAATGTATACACCATCCCATATCTCTTAGTATTTGTACATTTCCAACTTCGAACTTTTCTAAAAAGTCACTTGTTGTCGTTAAGATAAGTATATTTTTCATTTTAAAAATCTACCCCGACTCATTCCTTCTCAACTCCACATAATATTCTTGATACATTATATGCCTTATAACAGCACATTGTCAACAAAATTATACTTTTAAAAGCACATTCTATCGTGTTAAATACCATATAATATGTCATTAAAGGGGTGAAAAAAATTGTATGAAAATAAATTTTACGAAAGATTATCTGAGCTAAGAATTAAAAAAGGCGTCTCTGCCAGAGACATGAGTCTTTCTATCGGACAAAATGCCGGATACATTAATCACATTGAAAACAGACAGACCTTTCCTTCTCTTCCTGTCTTCTTTACAATTTGTGATTACTTTGAAATTACACCCCAGGAATTTTTTTCTGAAAAAGAGGACCGTATTTCTTGTGTATCTTCGGTTGTCGAAGACTTAACAAAATTAACCAAGGAGCAACTGAATAGTATCTCTATTATTGTTCATGATTTATCTCAAAAAAACAGTATAAAAAAATAAGTGGCTGTCAGTTAAAGGAAGAAAATTTTAAAAAAATAGAGATACCCTGAGAAATATACAGCGCCCAAAGGCACTTGTTTCCGCAGAGTATCTCTACTTTTCTTTTAATCGGGGGAATCGGCATTAGCCGATTCCCCCTTCTTAATCTCCATCCTTCACTTTTTCTTACAGTCTGGCAACCCCACTGTCTGTCGCCGCTTTTGCCACGGCTTTCGCTACAGTGCTTCCCACTCTCTCATCAAACGCCGCCGGGATAATATAATCCGCACACAGTTCTTCGTCACTGATCAGTTCTGCCAACGCCTTTGCTGCCGCAAGCTTCATCTCATCATTAATATCCTTCGCCCGCACATCAAACGCTCCCCGGAAAATCCCCGGAAATGCCAGTACGTTGTTGATCTGGTTTGGAAAATCACTGCGCCCTGTTGCAACCACTTTGGCGCCGCCGGCTTTTGCATCCTCCGGGAAGATCTCCGGCGTAGGATTTGCACAGGCAAACACGATCGCATCTTTTTTCATCGTCTTTACCATATCTACCGTAACCGCTCCCGGAGCGCTCACACCGATAAACACATCTGCATCTTTGAGCACTTCTGCCAAAGTCCCGGAAACCTTCGCGAGATTAGTAACTTTTGCAATTTCCTCTTTGATGGCATTCATCCCCTCGGCTCTGCCTTCATAAATAGCGCCTTTTCTGTCACAAAGCGTAATATTCTTTGCTCCGCTTGTGAGTAACAGCTTACAGATTGCAATTGCCGCCGCCCCTGCACCGTTCATTACAATCTTCACTTCCTCCAGCTTCTTTCCGGTCACCTTCAGCGCATTCATAAGACCTGCCAGTGTAATAATGGCAGTTCCGTGCTGATCGTCATGGAAGATTGGAATATCACAACGTTCTTTCAGACGTTTCTCGATCTCAAAACATCTGGGAGCGGAAATATCTTCTAAATTCACTCCGCCAAAACTTCCCGAAATCTGATAGATCGTCTCCACAATCGTATCTACGTCATGGCTCTTAATACACATAGGAAAGGCATCTACTCCGCCAAATGCTTTAAAGAGCACGCATTTCCCCTCCATTACAGGCATTCCTGCCTCCGGTCCAATATCTCCAAGACCAAGAACGGCAGAACCGTCTGTCACCACCAGACACATATTGTGACGACGCGTCAAGTCATAGCTCCTCTCAACATCTTTCTGGATTTCCAGACAAGGCTCGGCAACCCCCGGCGTATATGCAAGCGCCAGATCCTCTTTGGAACTTACCGGCACAGTCTCTACAACCTCGATCTTCCCTTTCCACTTTTCATGTAGCTTTAAAGATTCCTCCGCATAATTCATGCTTTACTCCTCCGTTTTATATCCATTAACATTTTCCTTTTATCAATTACATGTCTGCCGCTTTTGTACAGGCAATCGCCATTGCTCCCGGTCCGATATGACAGGATACGCTTAAAGAAAGCCTGTCCACATACATCTCGTGTCCCGGAAATCTTGCCGAAACCTCATCCACCCACGGTTTGATCTCATCTTCTGTACAAGTGTGGGCAATGTCAATCTGCATTTTCTTTCCTGCAAAACGCTCTTTTACGTCTTTCTCCATAGCGTCCAGCATAATCTTCTTGGCAGATTTCCATCCCCGCGCTTTGGAAAATGCATCCAGCTTCTCTCCCTGGATCTGAAGTACTGGCTTCAAATTAAGCACGGTTCCGATAGCGGCGGCAGCCGGTGTAATACGTCCGCCCTTTTTTAAGTATTTTAATGTATCTACCGTAATATAAATACTTGCTTCCAGCTTCTCTTTCATCAGCGCTTCTACAATCTCAGAACCACACATGCCCTTCTTCGCCATAGCCACCGCATCATCCACAGAACGTTTCTGGGTAATGGAAATTCTCTGGTTATCCACCACATGGACCTTTCCCTCAAAATCCTGTGCCAGCATTCTGGCTGTATCACAAGAACTGCTCAATCCGCTGGACATTGGGATATGTACAACCTCGTCATATTCCTTTAACAGTTCTTCCCATAAATCTACCACATCTCCCGGAGACGGCATAGAAGTGGAGATCTCCGCATCTTCTGCCAGTTTCTTATAAAATTCTTCCTGTGTAAGGGTAATATCCTCATAAAATAATTCTTCGTTAATGTAGAACGGCATAGGCACCACATAGATTCCTCTTTCCTTTGCCTCCGCCTGTGTAATACCACTGTTACTGTCGGTTACAATTGCTACTTTCCCCATTGCTTTTGCTCCTCATTTTCTTTCATTTTCATTCTTATAAAGAAATAATTTCCGATACCTGCTCCCTGTCGGCTACCAGCATACGGATGTCCTCTCCCTTATACGGATTGTCTCCCATGGTAACCTCAAGCTTTACAGTCTCATAGGCGAGACGGGCGTAATTATTCTCCTTACTCAGATGTCCAAGCATGACACATCTCAGGTTGTCATGTAGTATATCACAAAGAAGCCGCCCTGACAATTCATTGGATAAATGTCCGTAGTCTCCCATCACTCTTCGTTTCAGAGGATACGGATACGGCCCTACCTCCAACATATGTAGATCATGGTTGGCTTCCAGCACGAGCCCGTCCAGATTTTTCAGATTGTCTATGATATATTCATCGTAAGTTCCAAGATCCGTTGCCACTGCCACCGATCTCCTGCCATTTTCTATCCGGTATCCCGACGGCTCATTGGCATCGTGAGAGATACGAAAAGCACGAATATCCATATCCCCAATCTGAAATCCTTCATCGGTCCGTACCTCATGGAGCAACCCTTCCGGCATCTTTCCGAGACTCTTGCACTTTCTGATTCCTTCCAGTGTTCCTCCGGTTCCATAAACCGGAATCCCGTATTTTCTGCTGAACACTCCAAGTCCCTGTATGTGATCTACATGTTCATGGGTGATCAAGATTCCGTCCAGCTCCTCTCCTTTTATATCAAGCTCACAAAGTCCTGCTTCGATCCGCTTTTTACTGATTCCGGTATCCACCAGCAGATGCGTGGTATCGTCTCCTACATAGAAACAATTTCCACTGCTTCCACTGGCAATGCTGCATATTCTCATGTGTTACTGATAACTCCTATCTGTTTCTATTTCTTTGTCCGTTTTTTGCCGACAAAATCAAATCTATAATTCACTTACAATTTTGTCTAATTGTAGCATGGTCTCCGCAAACACCCCGTTATTGTCAATGACACGGTCACAGGCTTTGAAAAAGTCCTCTTTGGAAAGCTGAGACGCCATGATCTCGTCTACTTTCTCCGGCTGATACCCTCTGGAGTAAATCAGACGTTTCTTTCTGACCTCTTTTTGCACATACACATACCACAACTCATCGCAGATTTCATCGTAGTGATCTTCGATGAGAAGCGCTGCCTCAAGAAGAAACAAGTTCGTACTGCGTTTGGTCTCGCTGGAAATTTTTCGCAGCACCTCTTCCTTGACTGCCGGATGCACAATCCCATTTAGCACCTCAAGCTCTTTGGAATCTGCAAATACAATACTGCCCAGCTTCTCCCGGTCGATCTCTTCTTTTTCATCCAAGATCTCCTCTCCGAAATGTTCTACGATTTTTTGATATACTTCTGTTCCTTTTTTCTGAAGCCGTTTTGCCACTTGGTCAGCCTGGCAGATCGTAGCCCCGTATTTATCGTTTAAATATTCTAAAATCTGTGTTTTTCCTGCGCCTATACCGCCGGTTAATCCTATGATCTTCATATCTTCACCTCTTATTTTGCTTCGTACCAGTTATTCCCCGTGTGCATATCGATTTCTAAAGGAACGTCCAGAGCCGCAGCCTGCATCATTTCCTCTTTTAAGATCTGTTTCACCCGATCTACTTCTGTCTTATGTGTTTCCACAAGAAGCTCATCGTGTACTTGCAACACCAGTCTCGACTTTAACCCTTGTTCTTTCAGTCTTTTATTTACACCAATCATGGCGATCTTCATAATATCCGCCGCACTTCCTTGGATCGGCGCGTTCATGGCAACACGCTCTCCGAAAGAACGCTGCATAAAGTTGCTGGATGCCAGTTCCGGTACCGGACGTCTTCTGCCAAATAACGTCACTACATAGCCCATCTCTTTGGCGTGTGCTACGGTATCGTCCAAAAATATCTTAATTCCCGGATACGTACGGAAATAATCTTCGATATAGTTTGCCGCTTCTTTTCTTGTAATACTGAGGTCCTGACTCAATCCGAAAGAGCTGATACCATATACGATCCCGAAATTCACTGCTTTGGCATTACGCCTCTGCAGATCCGTCACTTCCTCAAAGGGCACATGAAATACCTGAGAAGCCGTAATCCTGTGAATATCTGCCTCTTCTTTGTAAGCTTGTATCAGCTTTTTGTCTCCCGAACAGTGAGCCAGCACTCGCAACTCGATCTGCGAATAATCCGCATCCACAAACACATAATCCTCTTCCGGCACAAACACCTTTCGGATCAATCTGCCAAGCTCCACCCGCACCGGAATATTCTGAAGATTCGGCTCGGTACTGCTGATCCTTCCCGTTGCTGTTACAGTCTGATTAAACTTTCCGTGGATTCTTCCATCCTCCTGTATATAGTTCGCCAGTCCGTCCGCATAAGTAGACTTTAGTTTCGCCAGCTGCCGATACTCCAGTATTTTGGCAACGATCGGATAATCCGGCGCCAGTTTTTCCAGTACGTCCGCCGCTGTAGAATACCCTGTCTTTGTCTTTTTACTGCCCGGAATTTTCATGTTCTCAAAAAGGACTATGCCAAGCTGTTTCGGAGAATTTATATTAAACGTCTCACCCGCTTCTTCGTAAATCTCTTTTTCCAGCTCCACAATTTTACCGCCAAGCTGGTCTCCGTATATTTTCAAAGCTTCCGCCTGCACCTTCACGCCGTTTTGCTCCATATCATAAAGCGTGAACACAAGAGGCATCTCCACAGTCTCAAAAAGCTGTATCAAGTTTGTCTCTTTCAGCTTCTCCTCCAAAATACCGCTAGCCTTCCACGCAGTGTACGCTTCATAACATGCCTTGGTACAAAGGTCTGCTTTCTCCTCGATCATCAAGTCTAGCTGTTCCCTTGCCACATCTTCATAAGTGTAATCACTTTTCAGTGGATTCAAAAGATATGCCGCCACCGTAGCGTCAAAGCAGACTTCCGGCTTCGGAAGTTTTACATACTCCATAGCCTTCTTCACATCAAACAGCACAAACTTCTGTGTCTCTCCTGCAACCTCGGAAAGCTCGTCCATCAACCATGTGCCGGAAATCTCCCCTGTACATTTGATACATACAATGTCCGTATCCGAGAAACAAATGGCAGCTCCGCCCACTCCCGCCTCATGGGCAAATAAGGGCAGCACATTCTCTGTGTCTTTATAAACCGCCGCGCCGACACACGAAGCGTGTTTTGCCTGTGCCAGTAATTCGGCCGCTTTTTGCTTCTCCTCTACTACTTGGAAGCTATCCTCCACCTGATTGGACGGAGCCGTCACATCGAATTTGGAAAGCAGGTTCTTAAACTGTAACTTCTGAAAATAAGCGTAGGCTTCTTCGGTGTAGATATTGCCAAGACGCGCGTCCTCAAAATCATAGGCAAACTCCGCATGCACATCAATGGTCGCAAGTGTTTTACTCATGACCGCCAGATCCCAGTGCTCTTTTAACGCTTTGGACGCTCTCGGCGGTTTGATCTCATCTACATGAGCATAGGCATTCTCAATGGAATGGTATTCTGTAATAATCTTTGTGGCAGTTTTTTCTCCCACACTCGGAACACCTGGAATATTATCAGACGTATCCCCCATCAGCGCTTTCAAATCAATAAACTCTTCCGGCGTTACCTGATAGCGTTCTTTCACATCTGCACTGTAGTAATCCTCTACTTCTGTCCGCCCCTGTTTCGTTTTTGGGATCCGGATCTTCACATGCTCTGTAGCAAGCTGCAATAAATCCCTGTCTCCGGAAATCACTGCTACTTCCATGCCCCGCTCTTCTCCCCGTCTGGAAATCGTTCCAAGAAGATCGTCTGCCTCCAGTCCTGCCTGCTCTACAGTCTTAATACCCATGGCCTGCAAAACTTCCTTAATGACAGGCACCTGCTGGCGAAGCTCGTCCGCCATAGGCTTTCTTGTACCCTTATACTCCGCAAACATCTTATGGCGGAAAGTAGGCACATATACATCAAAAGCAACGGTCAGATACTCCGGCTTTTCTTCTTCCAAGATCTTAAACAGAATGGTAAGGAAACCATAAATCGCATTCGTATGAAGTCCTTCGGCATTGGTAAGCGCCGGAAGACCGTAAAATGCTCTGTTCAAAATGCTGTGTCCATCTATCAATACAATCTTTTCACTCATTTCACTTCTCCATGTCAGTTTATCACTATCTTATTACTATACACCAAAACGGAGATTTTTAAAATCCCCATCTTTGTATTTCTTTTGAATATCTTTTCCTCTTCCCTTCCATCTTCCGCGTTATAAAAGAAAATACACGGAACAGCCGAAGATCCGCTGATTCCGTGCATTTTTAACTTTTATATGTCCGCTTCTACCGGAAGAAAAGAAAAAGTATTCACATCAAATAATCCCATATCCGTAAGTTTTATCTCTGGAATCACTGCCAGGGACATAAAGCAAAGCGTCATGACAGGTTCCACCTCTCCACAAATTCCTAATTCCGAAAATGCCTTCTCGTGAATATCCGTAAGTTTTCGATCCACCCATTCGCCGGATTGATCGCTCATAAGGCCTGCGATCGGCATAGGCATCCGTTCGATCACCTTGCCGTTTTTCACAAGAACAATACCGCCTTCCTGCTCCACGAGCGCATTTACGGCAGATTCCATCTCCTCATCACTGACGCCCACCACAATGATATTGTGAGAATCGTGTGCCACGGACAGGGCAACCGCTCCTTCCTTGATCCCATATCCCTTTAAAAATCCGCAAGCTACATTTCCCGTTCCCTGATGCCGCTCCACAACCGCAGTTTTCACAAGATCCTCCTCGGGATTACGTATAAACTCACCGTTTTCATCTAATTCAATCTCAGCCGTCGTTTTGCCGGTCACAACGCCTCCCGGAAGAATCTCAATGACATTTACCCGATTACTTTTTAAATGCATTTTAAACTTCTCTTTAGAGAAATCCTTTACAACCACGCTTCCCTTGACCGAAGAAATGTCATAAGGATGAATCTCTGGCAGGTAAGTGCCATTTTCAGCCACAAGCTCTCCTGCGATCCATACTTTATCTACATGGAATTCTTTCAAATCATCCAAAAGCACAATATCCGCGCGATACCCCGGTGCAATAGCTCCTCGATCTTTTAATCCAAAACACTCCGCCGCATTCAGTGTTGCCATGCGAATGGCGGTCACTGCATCCAGACCTTCTTCCACACAGATACGCAGATGATTATCCAGATGCCCTTCACTCAAAATAGTTTTCGGCTGGCGGTCATCCGAACAAAGCAGGCATCTTCTGCTGTTTTCCTGCGTCACCCCTTTTAGCAAAGGTCTTAAATTATGGCAGGCAGAGCCTTGCCGAAGTAAAATATAAAGCCCCCGTTCCAGACGGTCCTGCATTTCTTCTACGGTAGAACACTCGTGGTCTGCAAGGATTCCGACACAAGTGTAAGCGTTCAGATCTTTTCCTGCAATTCCCGGACCGTGTCCGTCAATGATCTTTCCGGCTTTTTTTGCCGTCATCAGTTTATCGAGCACACTGTCGTCCCCATGGATAACCCCCGGAAAATTCATAAATTCACCAAGTCCTAAAATCCCTTTCCTCTGCATGGGCTCTTCCATTTCCGGTGCACCGATCACTGCCCCTGCATGTTCAAAAGGCGTTGCCGGAACACAGGAGGGCAGCACATATTTTATATCCAGTGCAGTTCCTTTCGCCGCCTCCATCATATAATCCAGCCCTCTGATCCCACAGACATTTACGATTTCATGAGGATCTGCAATAATGGTTGTACCACCGTGCGGAACAAGAAGCCGACCGATCTCCTCGGGACTTACATAGGAGGACTCAATGTGAATGTGGCTGTCGATAAACCCGGGAGCGGCAAAACGCCCTCCGGCATCCACCGTTTCTTTCCCTTCATATGCACCGAGCCCCGCAATCTGTCCGCCGCTTAAAGCAATGTCTCCCTCTGTGATCTCCCCAGAAAACACATTCACGATTTTACAATTTTTGATGACCACGTCCGCCGGGATTCTCCCGGCAGCTGTATCGATCAATTTCTTTAATTCTTCTTTCTTCATACTAACCCCCTCTGATCTATAGCCCGAACTCCTTGGTTAAAAAAATATTTAAGTTTACCCAATCTTTACTGCGATAGAAAACACAACCGAACATACTTCTTATAATTTTTTGGCAATCTCCTGAATAAATCCTTCGCTGTTCAACACAGTTGGATTTTCAATGGTTGTAATAAGCGCCAGATCTTTCGTCATCTTTCCTTCTTCAATGGTGTCGATCGTCGCTTTCTCCAGCTTATCCGCAAATTCCATAAGTTCTGTATTGCCGTCCAGCTCCCCGCGTTTTCTTAACGCTCCTGTCCATGCAAAAATTGTCGCCACAGAATTGGTAGAGGTCTCCTCACCCTTTAAATGCTTATAGTAGTGTCTCTGTACCGTTCCGTGAGCTGCTTCATACTCATAATATCCTTCCGGGGATACCAACACAGAAGTCATCATGGCAAGAGAACCAAAGGCGGAAGATACCATATCGCTCATCACATCTCCGTCATAATTTTTACATGCCCAAATATATCCGCCCTCGGATTTCATCACACGGGCAACAGCATCATCGATCAGTGTATAGAAATATTCGATTCCTGCCGCTTTAAATTTCTCGTCATACTCTGTGTCATAAATTTCCTGGAAAATATCTTTAAAAGTGTGGTCATATTTCTTGGAAATCGTATCTTTTGTCGCAAACCATAAATCCTGCTTGGTATCCAAAGCATAATTAAAACAGCTTCTGGCAAAGCTCTCAATGGAATCATTTAAGTTGTGCATCCCCTGGGCAACACCGGCTCCGGTATAATTATGTACCAGTTCTCGCACTTCCGTTCCGTCCTCTGCCGTATAGACAAGCTCTACTTTTCCTGCTCCCGGAATCTTCATCTCTGTATTTTTATATACGTCTCCGTAAGCGTGTCTTGCAATGGTAATCGGTTTCTTCCAGTTCTTCACGCAAGGCTCGATCCCTTTGACAACAATGGGGGCGCGGAACACCGTTCCGTCTAGAATGGCACGGATGGTTCCATTAGGACTTTTCCACATTTCCTTCAGATTATACTCTTCCATTCTTGCAGCATTTGGTGTGATCGTGGCACATTTTACAGCTACTTTATACTTCTTCGTAGCATTGGCAGAGTCCACAGTCACCTGATCGTCTGTCTCATTTCTGTGCTCCAGCCCCAGGTCATAATACTCTGTGTTCAGCTCTATATAAGGCTCCAGAAGATTATCTTTGATCATCTTCCAAAGGATCCTCGTCATCTCATCGCCATCCATCTCTACAATCGGTGTAGTCATCTTGATCTTTGCCATATTATTTACCCTCCTGTTTTTTATTCTTCCATATTCAGATTCTCTATGACATTCATAATATGTCTGTTCGCAAGAGTTTCCGCTAGGTCTTTATCTCTGCTTTTTATTGCTTCCAAAATTTCTTTATGCTCTGCGATCGATTTTCTGGCACGGTCTTTCGTTTTTACCGACTGCCGCCTTGTCATCTGCACATATTTATGAAAATCAGATAATACATGTTCTAGTATACGGCTATTGGACGCTTCATACAAGACTTTATGGAATTTTCCGTCAAGTTCTGACACCTGCGCCATATTGCTGTCCCCTTTTTTCCTCAAATGAAACTCAGAGAGCAGCACGATTTCTTCCATCTCCTCAATCTGCGCTTCCGTAATATGCTCTGTTGCCCAACGGGCACACATCCCCTCCAGCATAGAGCGCACATGATAAATGTCACGGACGTCCTTAGAACTGATCCCGGTAACATAAGCGCCTCTGTTTGGCACGATGGTCACCAATCCCTCCAATTCCAGCTGTCGGAGAGCCTCTCTTACCGGAGTGCGGCTCACTCCCATTTCCTCGCCAATACTAATTTCCCGTAATTCCTCCCGGGGTTCATAGACGCCGGATAAAATATCTTCTCTTAATTTTTGAAACACTTTTCCCCGCAGGGAATGATCCTGGTATTCTTCCATAGTTTTCTACCTCTCATATTTCTTTACACAAGATTTACGCCAAGCCTTTTACATGCATCGTCAATGACTTTTAATAACTCCTCGTCTGTCATCACCGTCACCCTGCCGTCCTCATATTCTTTATCCACCCATGCTTTTACCATAGACACCAGCTCACTGTTTTTATCCACCTGTTTTTCCCCCGACAAATGGAAATATGTATTCATCCAATGCGCAATCCCTGCCAGTCCGGATGTATTGGACACTGCCACAAGGGGCGGACGATTCAAAAATTTATCTGTGTCAAATACATTGTAAATCTCTTCATTTTTCAATAATCCGTCTGCATGGATACCTGCTCTTGTGACATTAAAATTTTTGCCCACAAAAGGTGTTCTGGACGGCACACGATAGCCGATTTCTTTCTCGTAATACTCTGCCAGCTCCGAAATGACTGTCGTATCCATGCCATCTAAGGTGCCGCGAAGCTGCGCATATTCAAATACCATAGCCTCAAGAGGTGTATTTCCGGTTCTCTCGCCGATTCCGAATAAAGAACAGTTCACGCCGGATGCACCATAAAGCCACGCTGTCGTAGAGTTGCTGACTGCTTTATAAAAATCATTGTGACCATGGAACTCGATCAGTTCGCTCGGCACACCTGCATGAACCCGAAGTCCGTAGATGATTCCCGGAATCGATCTTGGGATCACTGCTCCCGGATAATTTACACCATATCCCATCGTATCACACACACGTATTTTAACCGGAATCTTATACTCTTCCATAAGATGCATCAGTTCCAGACAAAACGGAATGACAAAGCCGTAAATATCCGCCCTTGTAATATCTTCCAGATGACACCTTGGGCTGACTCCTGTTTCCAGACACTCCCGGACAACCGATAAGTAATGTTCCATACACTCTTTTCTCGTCATCTTCATTTTATAAAAAATGTGATAATCCGAGCAGCTTACCAAAATTCCCGTTTCTTTCATGCCAATATCTTTCACGAGCTGAAAATCTTTCTTGCTTGCCCGGATCCAGCTTGTAACCTCCGGAAACTTATAGCCCTTTTCCATACAACGGTAAACCGCATCCCTATCCTTTTTACTATATAAGAAAAACTCACACTGGCGGATCTTTCCGTTTGGACCGCCGAGCTTCTGAAAATAATCATAAATCTTCACAATCTGCTCTGTGCTGTACGGCGCACGAGACTGCTGGCCATCGCGAAACGTCGTATCCGTGATCCATATATCATCCGGCATACTGTGAGGTACAATACGATCATTAAAAGCTATCTTCGGAATCTCATCATAACGGAACAGATTACGAAACACATTGGGTTTCTCCACATCCACCAGCGGATACATATGCTCCTCTAACTGCAGCAAATTTGTATGCTCATTCAAATACACCTTACGATTTTCCATAACAATCTCCTTTCACACTTTAGCACAACAAATTATCATATGTATAATTGTATACAATTATACAGTTTTCGTCAAGAAAAAGTTCCGAAAACCGTAATTTTCCGTTTAGGGTACACCCTATTTTTCATTTAGGTACAGGTCATAACACATTTAGGTACACCCCAAAATGTAATTGAGGACGTAGCCTTTTTGAAAAAGGCTACGTCCTCAATTAATATAATTTTGCGCCGATTTCTCTCGGGCGGAATCCGCCCTCCTCAAGCGCCTGTAGAATCGCATTTTTATGTTCTGTTCCGAATGCCTCGATAGTAATACGAAGCTCCACTGCCGCATTACGGTTTGTGCTGACAAACTGGTTATGATCCAGTTTGATAACATTTCCTTTTTCTTCTGCGATGAGACTTGCCACACGCACAAGCTCTCCGGCTTTATCCGGCATCAGTACGGATACGGAGAAAATACGGTCTCTCTGGATGAGTCCATGCTGTACAACGGAAGACATGGTAATAACGTCCATGTTTCCGCCACTTAACACTGCCACCGCTTTCTTTCCTTTTAAATCTAACTGTTTTAACGCCGCCACTGTAAGAAGGCCGGAATTTTCCACTACCATTTTATGGTTCTCCACTAAGTCTAAGAATACGCCGATCAATTCATCATCTTCTACCAGAAGAACATCGTCTAAATTCTCTTTGGCATACGGGAAAATCTTTTCGCCAACCCGTTTTACTGCGGTACCGTCTGCAATGGTATCTGCGCTGTCTAAGGTCACAGGTTCTCCCGCTTTAATTGCCGCTGTCATACTTGCTGCCGATTTTGGCTCTACACCGATGACCTTGATCTTCGGATTCAACATTTTCGCAAGTGTAGAAACTCCGGTACTTAAACCGCCGCCGCCAATAGGCACCAATATATAATCCACCGTCGGAAGCTCCTGCACGATCTCCATTGCGATACTTCCCTGTCCGGTAGCAACGTCCAGATCATCAAAAGGATGTACAAATGTATAGCCATGCTCCTCCGCCAGTTTCAGTGCATGTGCACAGGCATCGTCATACACATCCCCGTGAAGCACAACCTCTGCCCCATAACTTTTGGTGCGATTGACCTTGATCAAAGGTGTTACCGTAGGCATAACGATCGTCGCCTTACAGCCAAATTTTTGTGCCGCATAAGCCACACCCTGGGCATGGTTTCCTGCGGATGCGGTGATCAGCCCACGCTCTCTTTCTTCTTTACTCAATGTACTGATCTTATAATACGCTCCACGAACCTTATAGGCTCCTGTATACTGCATATTTTCCGGTTTCAAATAAATCCTTCCGCCCGTCTGCTGGCTCAGTGATTCACTGTACACCAACTTCGTCGGAAGAGTTACTTTTTTTACGATTTCACTGGCCTCCTCGAATTTCTCCAAGGTTAATTCTTTTACCTGCTCACCCATTTTTGCTTCCTCCTGTCTCATCACCTATTACTTCGATACCGATTGTTTGGATCTTAAACACAAGATCCGTTCTTTCCGTATTACGCTTCTGTTTTTTCTGCCTCTCCTGTATCAAACAAGGCATTTACAAAAGTATCTGCATCAAATTTCTGCAGATCGTCGATACTTTCTCCGACGCCGATATATTTTACCGGAATGCCAAGTTCCGCCTGGATCGCAACAGCGATGCCGCCTTTTGCCGTACCGTCCATCTTTGTCAATACAATACCGGTAATATCTGCCACTTCGTTAAACTCCTTCGCCTGCTGTAAAGCATTCTGTCCGGTCGTTGCATCTAATACCACCAATGTCTCTCGGAAAGCTTCCGGAAATTCGCGGTCAATAATCCGGTTCATTTTTTTCAATTCTTCCATCAGGTTCTTCTTATTGTGCAGCCGCCCTGCCGTGTCGCAGAGCATAACGTCTGCATGCCGTGCTTTCGCCGCAGCCACTGCATCGTACACCACTGACGCCGGATCGGATCCCTCCTGACCACCGATCAGCTCTGCCTGAGAGCGGTTCGCCCACTCCTTTAACTGTTCCCCTGCCGCCGCACGGAATGTATCTGCCGCTGCCAGTACTACCTTCTTATTCGCCGCCCGCAGTTTCCCCGCAAGTTTCCCGATGGTTGTTGTCTTTCCTACTCCATTTACACCGATGACCATCACAACGGAGGTACGCTCTTCAAATTCATATGCCGCCTCGCCTACATCCATCTGCTCCTTGATACTTTCGATCAAAAGCTCCCGGCAATCCACAGGCTCTTTGATATGGCGCTCTTTTACCTTCGCTTTCAGATCGTCCAAAATATCATAGGTCGCCTGAACCCCCAGATCTCCCATGATCAGAACTTCCTCCAGCTCCTCATAGAAATCATCGTCAATATGGGAAAATCCATGAAAAATACTGTCCATCCCGGACACAATATTGTCTCTTGTCTTACTGAGTCCCGACACCAGTCGTCCCCAGAATCCTTTCTTTTCTCCCTCTGCCATGTAAACCTCCTTTTTTCTGCGGCATTATCCTGCCACTGCAAAACCTTACTTTAACTCGTCCTCCAAAAGACTTACTGACACCAGTGTGGACACACCTTTTTCCTGCATGGTAATACCGTATAATCTGTCTGCCAGCGTCATAGTTCCTCTTCGGTGGGTAATCACAATAAACTGTGTATTCTCTGTCAGCTTGTGTAAATATTTCGCAAAGCGGACTACATTATTATCATCCAACGCCGCCTCAATCTCATCCAGCAGGCAGAACGGTGACGGCTTCAGATTCTGAATAGCAAACAATAATGAAATCGCGGTCAGCGCTTTCTCTCCGCCGGACAACTGCATCATATTCTGCAGCTTCTTTCCCGGGGGCTGGGCAATAATCTTAATGCCTGCTTCCAGTATGTCTTCATCCTCCATCAATTCCAGCGTTCCTTTGCCTCCGCCGAACAATTCTTTAAATACACCGTCAAACTCTGAGGAAATTCTATCAAACTGCTCTCGAAACTGCTTTCTCATAGCCGCGTCCAGCTCCTCAATAATCTGTTCCAGCGTAGCCTCTGCTTCCACAAGATCATCGTGCTGTGTTTTTAAAAATGTATAACGCTCGGACAGATTTTTAAAATCCTCGATAGCATTCACATTGACATCTCCCAAACTTCGAATTTCATTTTTCAGTTCGAAGATCCGTTTTTTCATCTTGGACAAGTCTGTAAGATTCACATCCCTGATTTCCAATGCATGATTATATGTGATCTCATATTCCTCCCACATATAATTCATCTGCTTCTCAGAATTTTCCTCATAAGTTTCTCTCTGGCTTTCCAGACGGAACACTTCCTTATCAAGGTCAGACATATGTTTCGACATATCCTCCCGCTTCTGTAAGAAAGACTTGTGCTTCTGGTTCAGTTCTTCTCTCTCTGCCTTTAAACGCTCAATCTCTATTTGAATCTCTTCAAATAACTCTTTGGAATTGTCAATGGTCTGTCTGAGATCTGCGATTTGGTCTTCTTTTTCCTGAATCTCTCTGGACGTTCCTCCCTGGCTTTCTTCCAATTCCCGCATCTCCGCAGTCAATTTCTCCGTCTCTTCCTCTATACGGGTAATATTTTCCAGGATAAATGCGTCTTTCTGCTCCAGTCCCGCGCTGATCAGATGGAGTTCTTCTACTTTCTTTTGCTTCTCGCTCTCTGCCTCCCGTTCCTGATCCAGCACTTTCTGCTCTTCTTCAATCCCTCCGGACAATTCTTCTTCTAACTGCTCGGAAGTGTCTAGCTCTACGTTGATGGACTCTTGATTATCCATGATATTCGTAATCTGATCATCCAGCTCTTTCGCTTCTTTTTCAATATCCTCCAGCGTGTTGCACACACTGCGGATTTTTGCTTCCGTCTGGTCGAAATTCATCTTGGCTGTATTCTGGATGACATACGCTTTCTGAAGTTCGCCGCTAAGTCTCGTCGTCTCTTCATAATATCCGGCTCGTTCTTTTCGGAGACCGTCCATATACGCTTCCAGCTCGTCCAATTCTTTCTTCAGCTGTTTCACCGTCCGTTCGAACTCTTCAATCTCACGGCGGCGGCTCAAAAGATTACTGGAATTTTTAAATGCTCCTCCTGTCATAGAACCGCCCGGATTAATTAGTTCTCCCTCCAGCGTCACAATACGAAGAGACTGCTTATATTTTCTGGCAATGGCAGTTCCGTGATCGATATGATCTACCACCAGCGTTCTTCCAAGAAGATTTGCCGCCAGTTCTCTGTAACGCTCTTCCACTCTCACAAGCTGATCCGCCGTTCCGATCACGCCTTCTTCCCGAAGCGCTTCCGGCTTCGAAAACCCTCCGTATATTTTCATACTCGTAAGGGGAAGAAATGTGGCACGTCCGAATTTATTCTGTTTCAGAAATGTGATCATCCGTTTCGCCGTATCTTCATCCGCCGTGACAATATTCTGGATATTGCCTCCTAGCGCCGTCTCTACGGCAATCTCATATTCTTTCTCTACCTTAATAATATCTGCCACGACGCCCAGAAGCCCTTTCTCACGGCCACGATTATCCATAACCTTCCGAATACTGTTGCCATAACCGTCGTAACGCTCGGTAATATTTTTTAAAGACTCCAGTCTGGACTGCTCCCTGTGATAAGCAGTCTGCCCGATACGGAATTTCTCCGTCTGTCCTGCAATTTCCTCTTGAAGCACTTTGATCTTTTCTTCATAGTCCTGATGCTCCCCGTGAAGTTCTTGAATCTTTACAGAAATATCCTCCAGAGCGGCACTGTATTCCTGTTTCCGTGTTTCCTGTTCTTGTACCTCACTTCTGGCTTCTGCCATACGCTGATGGAGCAGAGATTTGCGCACCTGGATCTGTTCCAACATGGTGTCGTATTTCTGGATCTTTGCCTTGGTAGATGCCCGGTTTCCGAGAATCTCCATAATATCACTTTTGCTCTTCTCAATTTTCGAAGACAGCGATGCAATCCTGCTTTGGACTTCGATCAATTCTTCCCTGGCTCCATTTTCCAGCATCTGACGTTCTTTTAATTCCGTCTGGATCATAGCCTTCTCTTCCCGGAACTTTTGCAGATTCTCTTCTCTCTCTCTCAGTTCATGCGTAATGATACCGACGCGCTGTGCGTAGTGTTCATCGTTCATATGCGCGCTGTGGATCTGCTCTTTTAAAAGTTCGATCTGATTTTCCAGCTGCTGTTTCAGCATGGTTGTTTCACTGAGCTGGCTCTTTGCCTTCTCAATGGATTCATCAATACTGTCCACCTGTTCTTCTACTGTCTCATATTCTGCTTTCATGCCGTCATATTTTTCCCCTGCGTCTGCAAGTTCTGTTTTTGTTACGGCAAGTTTTCCTTCGATTTCTTTGATCTGGTCACGGATACGCTCCGTCTCCAGCAGGAACATATTAATATCGTATGTTTTTAATTCCTCTTTTTTCTTCAGATACTCTCTGGCTTTCTCAGATTGACGCTCTAACGGCCCCATTTGTTTCTCAAGCTCCGACAAAATATCTGTAACACGGAGAAGATTCTGTCGTTCTTCCTCCAGTTTCTTTACAGACATATTTTTTCGCCGTTTAAATTTCACGATCCCTGCGGCCTCATCGAAAAGCTCTCTTCGTTCTTCCGGCTTACCGCTTAAGATTTTGTCAATCTGTCCCTGTCCGATGATCGAATAGCCCTCTTTACCGATTCCTGTATCATAGAACAGCTCATTTACGTCTTTCAGTCTGCACGGACTTCCGTTGATCAAATATTCGCTTTCCCCGGAGCGGTACAGCTTTCTGGCAACCGTTACTTCCTCATAGCCGATCGGGAGCTGATGATCGGAATTATCCAGAGTAATCGCCACCGAAGCATAGCTTAACGGTTTCCGGTTCTCCGTCCCGGAGAAAATAACGTCCTGCATGCTTCCGCCTCGAAGCTGCTTGACCCTCTGCTCCCCCAATACCCAGCGCACCGCGTCTGCAACATTACTCTTACCACTTCCGTTTGGTCCTACAATCCCCGTAATTCCGTTGTGAAAATCGAATTTTAGTTTGTGCGCAAAAGACTTAAACCCCTGCACCTCTATACTTTTTAAATACATAGTTCACCTACTTTTTTCTCTTCCTGAGCTTTAGGATCGTCTGGTAAGCAGCTTCCTGCTCCGCCGCCTTCTTCGTACGCCCTGTCCCTGCGCCGTACTGCTCTTCCCCTATATAAACGCACGCCTCAAAACGCTTATCGTGATCCGGTCCAAACTCTGCCAGCAGCTTATACGTAATTCCTTCCTTAAATTCTGACTGTACCATCTCCTGAAGGATAGTCTTGCTATCAAAAAAGAGTTTTTTATTTTCCAAATCATTCAAAACAAATTTGTGGATAAACTCTTTTGCATTAGCAAAACCACCGTCCACATAGATTGCTCCGATCAGCGCTTCCAATGCGTCAGAAGTGACAGAATCTCTCTCTCTTCCTCCGGTTACATCTTCTCCCTTTCCAAGGAGCAGATAGTCCCCAAGATTTATCTGTCTTGCGCAGAATGCAAGAGACGGCTCACAGACCATACTTGCCCTCGTCTTTGTCAGCTCTCCCTCGGCTTTTTTCCCGTCTTCGAAATAAAGATATTCACTGGACACCAGCTCCAGCACGGCATCTCCTAAAAACTCCAGTCTTTCGTTACACTCATATTTGGGCAGATTCTTTTCATTAATATAAGAACTGTGACGCATGGCTCTTGTAAGCAGGTGAAAATCCTGAAATTCATATCCTATTTTCTTCTCTAATTCTTTCAAATCCTTATTCATATGTTACGCCTCATAAAATGAAAAAGCCCGGACGGGCTTTTTCACTTTTTCTACTTAGTGTCTAGTCGTTAGTTGCATTTTTGATCTGCTCCACAGCATCCCCTACTGTTGCGATCTTCTCTGCTTCTTCATTGTCGATCTCAATATCGAAAGTTTCTTCGATTCCCATGATGATCTGGAAAACATCCAGAGAATCCGCGCCCAGATCGTCTACAAACTTAGACTCCATCTGAATCTCCTGCTCATCAATATTTAATACGTCAGCGATAATTGTTCTTAATTTTTCAAATTCCATGATATAACTCCTTTTCCACTACTCAATACTTTCTTTGATCTTTTCATTGATCTTCTGATTTTTAAATGTCACACACTGTATCAGCGTATTGCTGATTTCCTTTGCCTTGGAGCTTCCGTGTGTCTTAACAACCAACCCGTTAAGCCCCAGAAGCGGCGCGCCGCCATGTTCCGCCGTATCAAATGTTTTCAAGGTCTGCTTCAGCGCCGGTTTCACAAGCAATGCTCCGATTTTTGTTCTGAGATTGCTCATCATCCCTTTTTTAATCTGGCTGATAAGTGTCATTCCCACTCCCTCAAACAGCTTCAGGATAATATTTCCCGCAAATGCTTCACAGACGATCACATCTGCCTGTCCGTGCGGGATCTCTCTTGCCTCCACACTTCCGATAAAGTTGATACTCTTTTCTTCTTTAAGAAGCGGAAAAGTCTCTTTTACCAGTGCATTTCCTTTTTCTTCCTCGGCACCGATATTGACGATTCCGACTGTCGGATTTGGAATGCCGAGAATATGCTCCATATAGATAGAACCCATCTTCGCAAACTGTACAAGATGCGACGGTCTGGCGTCCACATTTGCTCCGCAGTCTACCAATAAAGACACTCCCTTTTCTGTCGGAATAAGCGGTGCAAGAGGTGGTCTTTCCACTCCTTTGATCCTGCCTACAATGACCTGTCCGCCCACAAGGATTGCCCCGGAGCTTCCTGCCGACACAAATGCGTCTGCCTGACCGTCTTTTACCATCTTCATCCCCACCACAATGGATGAGTCCTTCTTCTTTCGGATAGCATTTACCGGCGGCTCTGCTGTCTCAATGACTTCGGTGGCATTCACAATTTCCATACGGCTCTTGTCATATTCGTAAGCCGACAGTTCTTTTTGGATCTCTTCCTCCCTGCCGACCAGAAATACGTGGATACTGCTCTGCCTTTGAAGCGCGTCCACCGCACCCTTAACAATCTCATGAGGGGCGTTGTCTCCTCCCATGGCGTCAAGCGCTACTTTTGTAATTTCTGCCATTTTCTTTCCTCCCAGTCTACTAGGATAATTCTACTAAACATTACCATAAAAATCAACAAAAAAAATCAGAGGATACAAAATTGTACCCCCTGACCGAAACTGTTCTGATTAATCCTGAGCAATGATTTCTTTTTTGTTGTAAGAACCACAAGCCTTGCATACTCTATGAGGCATCATTAACTCGCCGCATTTGCTGCATTTCACAAGGTTTGGAGCGCTCATCTTCCAGTTTGCTCTTCTTTTGTCTCTTCTTGCTTTAGAAGATTTATTCTTTGGACAAATTGACATAGGTTACACCTCCTTAAAATTCTTAAAAACATCGCGGATCACTGACATTCTTGGATCGAGGCCTGTATCTTCACAGTCGCAGGTACCCTCATTTAGGTTTTGACCACATACACTGCAAATTCCTTTACAGGACTCGCTGCACAGAACTTTCATCGGCCATCCTACCAATATCTCATTATAGAGTAATTTGTCTACGTCAAGGTAATATCCGTCAATATAGTTTGTTTCGTCCGATTCTTCATCTGACACTTCCTCATCCAGATTCACATGCTTTTTAAAAGTAAGAGCAAAAGGAACCTCTACTCCTTTCAAACATCTGTCACAAGGAATTTCCAATGTAACTTCCGCCTGTCCGGTAATAAAAATCTCTTTCTTCTTTTCTTTTCCATGCTCCACCTTAATGTGGCAGCTTCCCTTATCTTTCACCGCATATGTTCCGATCTGAGAACGGAAAATTTCCATCTCTACGGGTACATCCTGCTCGATGACACGATAAGGTTCAGATAAAGTGTCTGATAGGTTTAAAAGCATAATATCTACTCCTATTCACACTTAAACTATTATAGCGACGTAAGTACTATTTGTCAACTGAATTTTAGGGATTTTCACAAATTTCCGTAACTATACTAATGCCCTATACTAATGCCACTGTCTCTCTTGCGATTGCCAGCTCCTCGTTTGTAGGAATTACCGCAACCTTCACTTTAGAATCTGCCGTAGAGATCACAAGATCCTCTCCGCGTTTTTTATTCGCCTCAGCATCTAAAGTAATTCCAAGGTATCCAAGGTAAGAAAGCACATACTCGCGAACGATACTTGCATTCTCTCCGATACCTGCCGTAAATGCAATAGCGTCTACTCCGTTCATAGCGGCAACATAAGAACCGATATATTTTGCCACACGATAGCAGAATACTTCGATTGCTGCTTTTGCATATTTATTTCCGTCGTTCATTCCTGCTTCAAGGTCGCGGAAATCACTGGATAAGTTTTTAGAAAGCCCGAATACACCGGATTTTTTATTCAGTACATTCATAACGCCTGCAATATCCAAGTCTTCTTTCTTTGCAAGATACTCCATGATCGCAGGATCCATATCACCGGAACGTGTCCCCATGACAAGACCTTCCAATGGAGTAAGTCCCATAGAAGTATCGATACATTTACCGTTTAATACTGCACTGATGGAAGCGCCGTTTCCAAGGTGCGCAACAATGATCTTGGAATTATCAAGATCCATTCCCAAAAACTCTGCCGCATGTTTGGATACAAAACTGTGGCTTGTGCCATGGAAACCATAACGTCTTACGGCATATTTCTCATAATACTCATATGGAAGTCCGTAAAGATATGCCTTCTCCGGCATAGTCTGATGGAAAGCAGTATCAAATACGGCAACCATCGGTGTGCCCGGCATTAATTTCTGACAAGCTCTGATACCGATCAAGTTTGCAGGGTTATGAAGAGGCGCAAGATCATTACACTCTTCGATGGCTTTTAATACTTCATCTGTGATCACTACAGAATTAGCGAATTTCTCTCCGCCATGTACCACGCGGTGTCCCACTGCACCAATCTCATCAAGGCTCTTAACAACACCGGTTTCGGCATTTGTCAAAGCATCGATGACAAACTGGATAGCTTCGGTATGTGTCGGCATAGCCAGCTCAGATACAGCCTTTTCTCCGCCCTCCGGCTGATATGTAAGACGTCCGTCGATTCCGATTCTCTCGCAGAGTCCTTTTGCCAGAACTTCCTCTGACTCGGAATTGATTAACTGAAATTTCAAAGATGAACTTCCACAATTGATAACTAATACATTCATTAGATAATACCTCTCTTTTTTATATTCTTAATAAGTTTGTTCGATACCCTGTGGGCTATCGAACAAACTTCACGCCAAACTCAAAAACCTCGCCGAATGTTTAGCTTTCTGCCATACACTGTACTGCTGTGATCGCAACAACACCCTCAATATCTGCTGCGCTGCATCCACGGGATAAATCATTGACCGGAGCTGCGATTCCCTGTGTAAGCGGTCCGTATGCTTCTGCTTTCGCAAGTCTCTGCACCAGCTTGTATCCAATGTTACCTGCATCAAGATCCGGGAATACTAATACATTTGCTTTACCTGCAACCGGGCTTCCCGGTGCTTTAGACTGTCCGATCTCCGGTACAATAGCTGCGTCTAACTGGAACTCTCCGTCAAGCATAAGACCTTCCGGCGCGTTCTCTTTTGCAATACGTGTTGCCTCTACTACCTTATCTACATCTGCATGTTTTGCACTGCCCTTTGTAGAGTGGGAAAGCATAGCCACTACCGGCTCTTTTCCTGTCAGTGTGCGGAAAGACTCGGCAGAAGAAAGTGCGATAGCTGCAAGCTTCTCCGGATCCGGATTCTGCTCAAGACCGGAATCTGCGAAAATAAATGTACCGTCGGCTCCCATATCACAATCCGGCACTACCATTACAAAAAATGCCGAAACTAATTTGGTTCCCGGTTTTGTCTTTAAAATCTGAAGACACGGTCTTAATGTATCTGCTGTAGAGTGGCAGGCTCCGGACACCATTCCGTCAGCGTCTTTCATTTTAACCATCATAACTCCATAATACAGGTAGTTTGTAAGAAGAAGCTCTCTTGCCTGCTCCTCTGTCATACCTTTCTTCTGACGAAGCTCTACTAATTTTGCAATATACGCATCTGTCTTCGGATCCTTCGCCGGATCAACGATCACTGCACCGCTCACATCAAATGAACCCTTGTTTTTTGCAATCTCTTCCTCGCTTCCGACAAGAACGATATTTGCTGTTCCATCTCTCAAAACAGCCTCTGCCGCCTCGTACGTTCTGATGTCCTCTGTCTCCGGAAGAACAATTGTCTTTTTACATGTTTTTGCTTTTGCTTTAATATCATCAATAAATCCCATGATTCAAAAGCTCCTTTCCATATTTTCTCATAGTAACTTCATTATAATACAAAGAGACCTTGCGGACAAGGTCTCTTATAGAAACTTACATGTATTTTTTTCAATA
Source organism: uncultured Lachnospiraceae bacterium (assembly GCA_963559605.1). Lineage (GTDB taxonomy): Bacteria > Bacillota > Clostridia > Lachnospirales > Lachnospiraceae > Dorea_D. Next base: position 8,584 of record CAUWLL010000025.1, on the reverse strand, counting down.
CTATTCAGCCATGCGCTGAAGACTCTATACAGATTGTTCAAGCTTGCTTGAAACAAGATGGATCGAGGAATCAGCATATGGCGTTTCCTCTATAACTGAAACACATAACTTACAATCGCAAAATACACGCTGATCGTACTTATATCTACCAATGTGGAGATCAGCGGCGTTGCCATGATCGCCGGATCAAGTCCTACTTTTTTTGCCACTAACGGCAAGGTACAGCCGACGACTTTTGCAATGATCACCGTACATGCCATGGTAATTCCGATAGTCACCGCAACCATAACGTTCCCCTGTCCCATTAATACAATACGTACGCCGTTGACTACCGCCAGGATAATGCTGATACAGCAGGCGATCCGTACTTCCTTCCAAATCACTTTTATCAAATCCCGAAACTCTATTTCACCGATCGCCAGTCCGCGGATCACAAGGGTAGAACTCTGAGAACCACAGTTACCCCCTGTTCCCGTAAGCATGGGAATAAATCCCGCAAGCTGGGGCATCACTGCAAGGGCGGACTCATAACTCACCATGATCATCTGTGTAATCGTTGCAGATAACATCAAAAACAAAAGCCAGGGGATACGGCTCTTTACGTGTTCCAAAACGGTTGTCCCGAAATACGTCTCTTCGTTCGGATTAACACCCGCCATGATACTCATATCTTCTGTTTCCTCTTCCTGCAAAACAACCATGGCGTCGTCGACCGTAACGATACCAACCATACAATGCTCATGGTCTACGATCGGAAGTGCAATCAGACCGTATTTCATGATCGTTCTTGCCACTTCCTCCTGATCGTCTGTCGTCTCGGCATAGAGCATATTTGTGTCCATAATCTCCTCAACAAGTCTGGACTCTCCGGTTGTCAGAAGTTCCTTAATATCCACAACGCCGATAAGACGCCGTTTTTCTGTCACATAACAAGTGTAGATCGTTTCGCGGTTCAATCCTACCTGACGGATCTTCATAATCGCTTCTTCTACCGTCATCTCTTTACTCAGAGCGATATAATCTACATTCATCACACTTCCGGCGCTATCCTCAGGATATTGCAGAAGCTGATTGATCTGCACACGCTTTTCTTCATCCGTGACCATAAGAAGACGATCCACCACATTGGCAGGCATTTCTTCCAAAACGTCGACCGTATCATCCAGATACATTTCTTCCATGACTTCCTCAAGCTCGGAATCTGTAAGCGCGTTGATCAGCATCTCACGCATGTCGCTGTTCATATACGTAAATGTCTCCGCCGCTTCTTCCTTGACAAGCAGACGGAACACCATCACAAGCTGTTTTTGTTCAAATTCTTCCAGGATCTCCGCAAGATCGACGGGGTACATATTATTTTCCAGTTCTTCTTTCAGCTCTTTAAACCGGCGGCCATCCAGCATTTCAAGAATGCGTTCTTCGGTAAGCTCTTCGCGCTCTTCGATACTGTCGTAATCAAATTCACCCTGCGCAATGGCGTCACCCCATTCTTCCGCCGTCATATTTTCCGGTTCTCTTTCAGCCATACATACCCCTCCTTTCTAATATTTGCGAATCCGGTTCTTCTATAGTATAATCAATTTACCATAGATATACAAGGAGATTCTGAATGAAAATTGTCGGACTGATCACAGAATATAATCCATTTCACAATGGACATTTATACCATATAGAGAAATCCAAAGAAGTTACGGGCGCAGATTTTGTGATTGTCGTCATGAGCGGAAATTTTGTACAACGAGGCGCTCCCGCCATGATGCCCAAGCATTTAAGGGCAAAATCCGCGCTGGAAGCCGGCGCGGATCTGATACTGGAACTTCCGGTATGCTTTGCCACGGGAAGCGCAGAATATTTTGCTGAAGGCGCCGTGGCGCTTCTTGACCGGCTGGGATGTGTTGACGCGCTCTGCTTCGGCAGCGAATGCGGTGATTGTAGTTTGCTTGAAGACGCCGCGCAGATTTTAGCCGAAGAACCTTCTGCATACAGATCCATACTCCAACAGCTCCTAAAACAAGGACATTCTTTTCCCCGCGCAAGACAGATTGCTTTGGAAGCATATTTATGCGGCTCCTCCCCCCATGTTTTTGCTTCGTCTGGATCCGGCGCGGACATTTTAAATAAAGTCCTGTCACAGCCCAATAACATTCTGGGAATCGAATATATGAAAGCATTATACCGGAGAAACAGCGCCATCAAGGGATACTCCATCAAACGAATCGGCGCAGGCTATCACGAAAATGAACTGACAGAGTGTTACAGTTCTGCCTCCGCGATTCGGAATTTTTTCTCCTCCTCAGACCGAAAGGCAGTTTCTACGGACAACCCACGCCTGCCGGACAACTTAAAAAACCAGCTTCCCGTCTCCACGCGAAAAACCATGGAAGAAACTTTGAACAAACGCTATCCGGTGTATGCCAATGACTTTTCCCTGTTATTAAAATACAAGCTGTTACAGGAGACAAAACAAAGTCTTACATCGTACATGGATATTTCCGAGGATCTGGCAAATCGCATTTTGAATTTACGAAATGAATTTTCCACCTTTGACGGTTTTTGTAATGCTTTAAAAACCAGAGATATGACTTCCACCAGGATCAGCCGGAGTCTGCTTCATATCCTGTTAGACATTCGGACAGAGCATTTAGAAACTTATAAAGAAAACGGATACTGTCATTACGCACACGTACTCGGATTCCGAAAAGACAGTACCCACCTTCTTTCTTTATTAAAAAAAACTTCCAAAGTTCCGCTCCTTACAAAACTGACGCAGACGGAAACTTTATCGGATACCGGAAGAACCATGCTTAACCGGGATATTTTCGCAAGTGATCTATACGAAAGTGTGATCACGGACAAGTACCATACAGCATTTATCAATGAACTGAAACAGCAGATCATAAAAACATAGAGAAGATCAGAGCAAAAATTCTTTGATCTGCTTCAACAGGTTCCCATCATAGTAACTCATCGGCGGTTCACCAGGAAAATAACGGATCATCCGGTAAATGTAAAACACACACATCCCACACAACACGATAACTGCAAGAAACTGAAGCCACTTCATATCTTTACGCAAACAGATATATCGATTCCACACAAACAAGATCACCAGCAGGATAATCCCATAAATAAATGGGTGCATCTCCCACGCTCCTTTAAAATCTAAGTGAAGCACTTTCATTCCCGCCCGGGTAAGGCCGCAGGAAGGACATGGAACTCCTAAAATCCTTACTGCCGGGCAGAATCCCATGATAAGTTTTCTCAGGAATACAAAATAGGTGATTATCGCGATAATCACCCATTTTGCTGACTTTATATCTTTTATGAATAATTTCATCCCATCGGATATTACATTCTTCAAAGATCGTTTCATCAAAATCCTCTTTTCTGAACATTCAGCCATCTAAACTCGAGTCAACTGCTTCGCAGTCTTTTCCGCTGTTACCACAGCTAAGACTCTCGTTTATGGCTAAACGCCATATGCTGAGTCTTCTATACATCTTGTTGCAAGCAAGCTTGCACAATCCGTATAAAATTCTCAGCGCATGGCTGAATAGTTACATAATAATTTTCTTTGGACACTTCTCTGCACATTTTCCGCAGTTTGTACATTTCTCCGGATCAATGTGTGCGATGTTGTCTACCACTGTAACAGCGCCGTCCTCACATACTTTTTCACACATCTTACATCCGATACATCCGACAGAACATGCTGCCATAACGTCTTTTCCTTTGTCTCTGGAGCTGCACTGTACCAGATGTTTCTGATCATACGGTACAAGCTCGATAAGTTTTTTCGGACATACTGCGATACATTTTCCACATGCCTTACATGCTTCCTTGTCTACAACCGCTACACCGTCCACAATATGGATCGCATCAAACGGACATGCCTTCACACAGCTTCCCTCACCGAGACAGCCATAGCTACAGGCTTTCGGTCCTCCGTCCTGCATCATGTTTACCATGATACAGTCGCCGATGCCATGGTACTCATACTCCTGTTTTGCCTTGTCGCAAGTTCCGGCACATTTCACAAATGCAACCTGACGAGCCTGCTCTCCGGCTTCCTGCCCCATGATTTCTCCGATTTTAGCTGCAACCGGAGCGCCTCCAACTGGACAAGCGCCAATCTCAGCCTCTCCTTTTACAATAGCGGCTGCAAGACCGGAACATCCTGCATATCCACATCCGCCACAGTTATTTCCCGGCAGAACGCCAAGAATAGCCTCTTCTCTTTCATCTACTTCTACTGCGAATTTCTTGCCTGCAACTCCGAGGAATACACCAATGAATAATCCGGTGCCGCCTACGATAACCGCAGCAATAATAATACCTGTTATACTCATAGTCTGTCTCCTCCTAAATCAGCCCGGAGAATCCAAAGAACGCGATAGCCATAAGACTTGCCGTAATCAGTACGATCGGTGTTCCCTGGAAGGACTCTGGCACATCATTATATTCCTGTTTCTCACGGATTCCTGCAAGAATTACGATAGCGATCGCAAAACCGACAGAAGTTCCGATACCGTTAATTACACCCTGAAGGAGTGAATACTCTTTCTGTACATTTGTAAGCGCTACACCAAGCACTGCACAGTTTGTTGTGATAAGCGGCAGATACACTCCCAATGCATTATAGAGGGAAGGCATTGCTTTCTTTAAGAACATTTCCACAAACTGAACAAGAGCTGCAATAACAAGAATAAATACGATCGTCTGTAAATATTCAAAATGTAACGGATGTAAAATAAATTTGTAAATCAAACCTGCAATAAAGGATGCAATGGTAATAACAAAGACAACCGCACCACCCATACCGGATGCCGTCTCTACTTTTTTCGAAACGCCGAGGAACGGACAAATTCCAAGGAACTGGCTGAGTACGACGTTATTAACAAGTGCTGAACCGATTGCAATAAGTAATAAATCTGTCATCTATGTACTCCTCCTATTCTTCATTTCCTGCTGGAAATACTTTGCCGCCGCATGCACTGTTTGTACAGGATGCACAGCCTTCTCCGCAGGATGCTGTCTCTACTGCTTTTTTACCTTTTTTCTTTGCATTGTTCTTGATCTTATTCTGCAGAGCCGTAAGTCCCGCAAGTACAAGGAAGGCTCCCGGTGCAAGAATAAAGATTGTAACCGGTACATATCCGGCTTTTCCTGCCGCCTCGTCAGCGATCGGAAGGATCTGCTGACCAAATGCCTGGCCTGCTCCGATGATTTCACGGACAATACCGATTGCCGTAAGACCCACCGTAAAACCAAGTCCCATACCGATACCGTCAAAAACAGACGGAAGTACCGGATTCTTGGAAGCATAACTCTCCGCACGACCTAAAATAATACAGTTTACAACAATCAGTGGAATATAAAGACCAAGCGCCGCATACAGTGACGGGATAAAGCCTTCTAATAAGAAATCCACGATTGTTACAAAGGATGCCACGATTACGATAAATGCCGGAATACGAAGAGAATCCGGAATAATCTTACGTAACATGGAAATTAACATATTTGACATTACAAGTACGGCTGTTGTAGAAAGCCCCATACCAAGACCGTTGATGGCTGATGTCGTAACCGCAAGTGTCGGACACATACCAAGCATCAGAACGAAGGTAGGGTTTTCTTTAATTAAACCGTTATATAATCTTTCAGTACACTGATTCATTTTCACTACCTCCTAAAACGCACTCTGATAATAAGCAAGCGCCACATTCACTGCATTTGTCACTGCCCTTGTTGTGATGGTAGCTCCGCTGATCGCGTCGATCGGCTCGCCCTCACCGCCGTCTTTGGACACCGCAAATTTCTCGGTCTGTTTTCCTTCATACTGCGTATAGAATGCCGGCTCTTTTGCCTTCATACCAAGTCCTGCCGTTTCGCTGATAGACAGGATAGAAATACCATTCACTGTGCCGTCTGCCGTAATGCCGACTGTGATCTGGATGTCGCCGCCATATCCTTCCTTATCCGTCGTTGTGACAACATATCCGTCCTCGCCTGCTTTACATACTTCATCTACTGTTGCATTAGCTCCCACTGCTTTAATCGCTTCTGCCGCCGCTTTATCGTCCAGATCAACCGCCTCGAAAGCATTGACATCCGTATCCGGGAATACTGCCTGCCATGCCTCTTTCTTAGCCGCTTCCTGCGCCTGGGCGATCGGCTCTTTCGTAATCTCATAGACCAGTCCGAGTCCCACGCCGGAAAGAACTGTGATCAAAGTCAGGATAATTGTATTTTTGATAATTTTATTCATTATTTTTCTCCTCCTTTACCAAATGGTTTTGGAAGAGTAACCCTCTCGATCAACGGAACTAAAAGGTTACTGATAATAATCGCATAAGATACACCCTCTGCAGAACCGCCAAAGAGACGGAAAAGTCCGGTTAATACACCGAGAAGGATACCATATACGTACTGACCCTTTTTCGTAATCGGAGACGTTACATAATCTGTCGCCATAAACCATGCTCCAAGCATCAGACCTCCTCCGCAAAGGTGAGCAGTAATATACTGTGGATCAAAAAGTCCCGGTTTCGCTGCTGTAAATTGTCCGAAAATACCGACAAAAATTACGAAAGAAACAATATAAGTTCCCGGGATCCTAAGATCGATGATGCCCATCATAATGAGGAACACCGCTCCGATGATAATTGCGATCACAGACGTCTCACCGATCGTTCCCGGGATCGTACCGATCAGCATATCCATGGAATCTACCATCCCGCCCTCTTTTAATGTTGCAAGAGGCGTAGGACCTGTCACACCGTCATAGATAAATCTTGTCATCGGACCTGTAAAAGAGATCAGCAAGAAACATCTTGCTCCCAGCGCCGGGTTCATAAAGTTCTGTCCAAGTCCTCCGAATAACTGTTTTACGATCAGGATACCGAACACACTACCAAGAGCGCCCATCCACCATGGTGCGGAAGCCGGCATATTAAGTCCCAGTAAAAGTCCGGTAACTACCGCACTGTAGTCGTTGATCGTAACTTTCTTGTGCATCAATTTCTCATATATGTACTCTGTCAATACCGCAGCTACCGTTGTACTGATCAACATGATCAGCGCCGGTAATCCAAAGTTCCATACTCCAAATGCTGAAGCCGGCAAAAGTGCAATGGCAACCATGAGCATAATATTGCCGGAGGTAACTTTATCACGAATGTGTGGTGAAGATGACAGTTTAAATTTATTCTCACTCACGTTAATTCACCTCTTCCTCTCTCATATTACTTTTTCTTGCGATTTGCCATCGCAATTTTTCTCATAGAACCAATTGCCTGCTTCAAATGACGTTTTGCAGGACATACAAAACTACAGGAACCACATTCCATACACTCTAATCCCTCATGACTCGTAAACTTCTCTTCATCATGATGTTCTGCATAATCAGCAAGTCTGGATGGAATCAAACGGCTCGGACACGCATCCACACAGCGTCCACAGTTAATACATGCTGTTGGTTCAAATTTCGCAACCTCATCCTTTGTAAATCCAAGAATGGATGAAGAAGTCTTTGTGACAGGCACGTCCAAAGTGAACATTGCAAATCCCATCATCGGTCCGCCGGAAATCAGTTTTTCAGGTTCAGACTTAAATCCGCCTGCAGCTTCTACAAGCTCTGCCTGATTGGTTCCAAACGGCACTTTGAAGTTGCCCGGTTCATTTACTGCGTCACCGCTGACTGTGACTACACGCTCCATGGAAGGTTTTCCCTCTGCCACAGCCTGATAAATGCTGATCAATGTTGCAACGTTATCTACCACGCACCCTGCGTCCGCCGGAAGCATTGCAGAATTGATGGCTCTTCCCGTTGTAGCATAGATGAGCTGACGCTCTCCGCCCTGTGGGTATTTTGTCTTGAGAGCCATAACTTCCATGCGCGGATTGTCTTTTGTAAGTTCTTTTAACTTTGCGATACAATCCGGCTTATTGTCCTCAACACCAAAGATACCTTTCGCGTTGTCAAATAATTTCAGAACGATCTCCATACCGCCGACTAACTTCTCCGGCATCTCCAGCATACATCTGTAATCTGCTGTGATATACGGCTCACACTCTGCACAGTTTGCAATAATATAATCGATCTTGTCCGGCTCCTTCGGAGAAAGCTTCACCTTTGTAGGGAAACCGGCTCCACCCATACCGACAACACCTGCCTGGCCGATCGCGTTTAAGATCTCCTCTTTCGTCATCTCTGCCAGCGGTTTTACTGCCGGGTACTCTACTTCCCGGTACTCGCCGTCATTCTCAATAATAATACTGTTTACCGTTCCTCCGGTCGGGTTAAGTTTCGGCGCGATCGCTTTCACTGTTCCCGAAACCGAAGCATAGATCGGTGCAGAAACAAATCCGCCCGCCTCTGCTATCATCTGACCTTTTAAAACATGGTCGCCAACCGCCACGATCGGATTGGCAGGCGCTCCGATATGCTGGGAAACCGGATACACCAAATCGCCTTTCGGCGTCACTTCGACAATCGCCTTATCTTTTGCAAGGCGCTTGCCATCATCCGGATGAATACCACCCTTAAATGTCAACAATGCCATTCCTTTTTCCTTCCTTCCTT
>CAUWLL010000024.1:0-40386 GCA_963559605.1 uncultured Lachnospiraceae bacterium | reverse complement strand
ATGTACCTATGGAACATACAAGCCAAAATAACAATGCCCTGCAATATGTCTTTTATAACAACTCCTGTTCCGAGTACCTCCTTGATAATTTAGACGATATATATATTGCTATGATGACCCAATATGCCACCCTCATTCCACGCTTTTATGTCCTTGTCAATCGTGCTGGAAATGCAATGCACATACTACCATTATTTTTGAAAGAGGATAGTTCCGAGTTCTATGAATGTCCGTCTGATTTCTTCTATTCGGACAGGCATACTATTTTTACAAGAGATTTTGAAAGTATTCACATGGTATTAACAACCGCCACGATTTACTATTACGGAATTGATACAAAGACCTATGAACCGAAAGTTACCAAACTATCCTACTCACAGGCTGACGATTGCTTTTATATCGACAATGAAGTACATGATTGTCATATCAAAGCATTTGAAAAAGAAGTGGTAAAAGAAGCACTTTACTTAAAGAATAACGCCCAGTAACAAACAAGAGGACTTGCAAGGTTTCTGACCTTTCAAGTCCTCTGCTGTATCATGGTGCTGTTGGCTGTGTCCGTTCCGTCAAGGACTGCCCTACGGCGTATCGGCTACGCCTTGTTCCTTGACCTCACTAAAACTTAAAAATGTACTCGATAACCACAGCAGTTTTCCTTGTCTACATTTAAAGGGTTGTTAAATATTTAATCACTGCCTTAACACCAACGACTATTAAAATGCCCGATATAAGCATTACTCCTAAAATTGTGCCAAAAAAAATTATACTTGCCTTAATCTCGTCTGAAAGAAATCTTCTCCCTAAGACAAAGAACATTACACATAGCAAAAGTATACCTGCTATTATACTAATTTTCATCAATAAGTTCCTCTATAAATTCCTCTATATCCACCAATTTCATATTCTTACTGTTAGTTATTTCTATAACTGCTGGGATTTCATCAACTCCATATGTTTCTAACAGTTCTTTCTCATTCTTTGTTATTTTCTCTGTATCGACATAATAAAAATCTTTTCTCTCCATTAACAGTTCTTTATTTTTAATAACAAACTCTCTGCAATAGCTACAAGTCGCTCGCCCAAAATAAACATATGCATTCTCGCTGTTCGTTGTAGGTTTGATATTTTCCAGTTCTCTGAGAGTCTTTTCGCAAAGTTCTAACATTATTTGGTTATACTCTTTTTCCTCTACTTCTTCGACAATCTTTGATAGATGCATATCCTCCGAATTTGTATCTTTACTATTTTTTGAGTGAGTACACCCTACAATATTACAGAAAGAAAACACAATAAGAAGTATGAGCAAATACTTTTTATAAAAATCCATTAGCTTTACAGAATGACTTTATCGGAGCATATTTTTTAAATTTTTTACACCCTGCACTTAATCCCCATTTCAGAAAATAGCTTGTCATTTCACTTACAATAGTACTTCCAGCTACTGCCGCTGCTGCCTTAATAGCCAACACTAATAACGCCGGAAGTGCTCTTGTATTACCGGTTTCAGAAACTCCGTACTTTTCTTCCACTTCCATCCAAGCTTTTCCTGCTTCTTCCGCACTATTATATTGTTCTTCTGTAAATATCCCATCTTCTACAATCGCATAATCTAATACCCACGTATCAGACCCATAATCATATGTGGAATATTCCATAATATTTTCAAGTGCTTGTTCTATTTCCTCTGAACGTTCACTAATGATTTTGTTGAAATCATTCTCCGCTGCAAATGCAGTAGTATTTAAAGAAAATATCATAGCTACTACCAATACAAATGATATTAATTTTTTGTTTTTCTAAACATAATCTTTTCTCCTGTTCATTTGTTTTTGAAATTTTTCAATTTTTTACCGAGCGTCGGGTTGAGCTTAAATATATCAATATGGAACTTTTATTAAGAAAAATCATAAATAAACAATTCGTCAACTGTGATATTTAACTCTTTTGCGAGTTTAAATGCTAATGTCAATGTTGGGTCATATTTATTATTTTCAATCGCATTTATAGTTTGGCGAGTAACCCCACATCTTTTCGCTAATTCTTCTTGTGACAATCCTATTTCTTTTCTTTTATCTTTTATTATATTTTCCATACTAATCACCATATTTCTTTTTATGGTAAATAAGTTCAATAGCATAAATCAAAGAAATTGTTGTCAGCATAACAAAAGGATTTATTCCTTCGGGAGATAAATCTGCCCCTGTTAGAACCTGATATATATCTTTGACAACATTAAATGCTACATATACCACAACCACAGCAAATGTTTGTGTACTTGCTTTTCCCACAATCATATCTCTCCGTTCATCTCCTTGCTTCGCTAATGAGATGAACATGGCAATAATGACTGCTATGATTATCAAAAGAATAATCAAGAAAAATGCAAATACAAAGTTTTCTTTCATACACTTCCCTCCTCCCATAGACTTTTACGAAATGTCAAATCTTTTTGACATTTCTATTATATCAAACACCCCATATATGTCAAGAGTTTTTTACATTACACTTTCCTTGCATTCATCTCGGTTAAATTAGGATAAAAATAATAATCCTATTAGATTATCTCACACATACATTATGTGTAAAAAAACAGCGCAGACAATGCTTCCATTATCCACGCCATTTTTCATTATGATTTTGAAATATTTACTCCATTTTCTTTCAACTTTTACTCCAAATTTACTCCATTCTAAAAATCTGTTACGATATTTTGCGGTATTCTACGATACCTTTTCTTTGAAGAAAAATGTCTGTAAACCTTGATTTTAAGCGAACTTTTCAATATTTCCAAGCACTTTCTTCTGTTGTGAGAATTTCTTCTCAATTATTTCTGCACAACGTTTATGATCTTCTTCGGCACATAGATTTCTTTTACGATCGTGCCTGTCAGTTTGTCTGCGATCGCCTCTTTTCCAGCCGCAATGGCATCTTCTTTAGAAATGTCTGCTGCGATGGAGATAACTGCTTTTGTTTTTCCGTTGATCTGTACCGGAACTTCAATTTCGTCATCTTTCATAGCGTTTTCATCGTATGTCGGCCAGCCTGCTGCGAATACGCTTCCTTCATGGCCTAACTGCTCCCATACTTCTTCTGCAATATGTGGCGCAAACGGAGACAAAAGCACTGCCATGGTTGTTAATGTTTCTTTATCGATTCCACCTTCTTTTTTAGCGATTTCAAGAAGCTTGTTATTGTGCTCCATGAAGCCGGAAATTGCCGTATTTAAGCTGAAGCTTTCCAGACGGGTAGTAATGTCTTTTACCAGTCTGTGACGTTCTTTTATCATTTCTTTAGATGCTTCTACGTCTGCTTCTTTGCTGTCCATGACAAGATTCCAGAATCTCTTTAAGAATCTGTTTACACCGTCAATTCCTCTGTCATCCCACTCAGCATCTAACTCCGGTGGTCCTACGAAAAGTTCATACATTCTCAAAGAGTCGCATCCATAATCTCTTACGAGATCATCCGGAGATACTACATTTCCTTTAGACTTACTCATTTTGATTCCGTTCTTTCCTGTGATCATTCCCTGGTTAAACAGTTTATGGAACGGCTCATCGAAGTCGATGGCTCCGATGTCACACAGGAATTTCGTGTAGAATCTTGCGTACAATAAGTGAAGTACGGCATGTTCTACTCCACCGATGTACATATCTACCGGCAGCATCTCATCGGCTTTTTCTTTTGATACGATTTCTTCATTGTTATGGCTGTCTACATAACGCAGGAAATACCAAGAAGAACCTGCCCACTGTGGCATGGTGTTTGTCTCTCGTTTTGCCGGCTTTCCACACACAGGACATGTACAGTTTACCCACTCGTCAATGGCTGCCAGTGGTGATTCTCCGGTTCCTGTCGGCTCGTAGGACTCTACATCAGGAAGCTCTAACGGAAGCTGTTCTTCCGGAACCGGTACATTTCCGCAATGTGGACAATGGATGATCGGAATCGGCTCTCCCCAGTAACGCTGGCGTGAGAATACCCAGTCGCGCAGTTTATAATTTACCGTTGCACGTCCAATCCCACGCTCTTCGATCATGTGCGGCGCTTCTTTTTTGAGAACAGAAGATTCCATTCCGTTCCACTCGCCAGAGTTGATCATCGTTCCTGCTGCCTCTGTGTAAGCTTCTGTCATATTTTCAATTTCTTTTCCGTCTTTTGCGATAACCTGTACAATCGGAATTCCGAATTTTGTCGCAAATTCGAAGTCACGGTCATCATGCGCAGGTACGCACATGATAGCTCCTGTACCATAGTCTGCAAGTACATAATCGGACAGCCAGATTGGTGTCTTTTCGCCATTTAACGGGTTGATCGCGTAACTTCCGGTAAACACACCCGTTTTTTCTTTATCCTGTAAACGGTCTACATTAGATTTCATAGAGGAGTCGTAAATATATTTTTCCACAGCCTCTCTTGTCTCGTCTGTTGCAAGACTTGCAGCAAGCTCGTGCTCCGGCGCAAGCACCATGAAGGTTGCTCCGTACAGAGTATCCGGTCTTGTTGTGTATACAGTGATTTTTTCTTCTCTGCCTTCTACCGGGAAATCCACCTCTGCTCCGTAGGATTTTCCAATCCAGTCGGTCTGCATTTTCTTTACCTTCTCCGGCCAGTCAAGTTTATCTAAGTCCTTCAGAAGACGCTCTGCATATGCAGTAATTTTGAGCATCCACTGACGAAGATTTTTCTTTGTTACTTCTGCTCCGCATCGCTCACATTTCCCGTTTACTACCTCTTCATTAGCAAGACCTGTTTTACAGGACGGACACCAGTTGATCGGAAATTCTTTCTCGTAAGCAAGTCCTTCTTTGAACATTTTTACAAAAATCCACTGTGTCCACTTGTAATAATTAGGATCTGTTGTGTTTACTTCACGATCCCAATCATAAAGCGCCGCAATTTCATTGATCTGACGCTTGATGTTTTTGATGTTTTCCGCAGTAGAAATAGATGGATGAACTCCCATTTTAATTGCATAATTTTCAGCCGGAAGACCAAATGCATCCCACCCCATCGGATGGATGATATAGTAACCCTGTTGTAACTTATATCTGCTCCATACATCAGAGATCACGTAGCCTCTCCAATGTCCTACGTGCAGACCGTTTCCTGACGGATATGGGAACATATCCAGACAATAATATTTCTCTCGTTTGCTGCCATCAGCGTTCTCTTTGACGTTAACCGGATTTTTTTCCCAGTTCTCGCGCCATTTTTTCTCAATTGCCTTATGGTTATAAGGGATGTTTGACATGTTTTTTCCTCCTACATTTTCTGTAAAATATAATAAGCCTTCTCATCTCCAAAGAGACGAAAAGACTATTTTCCGTGGTACCACTCTTTTTCATCTGCATTTATACAAATGCAAATGCACTCATTATATTCTATAACGGGAATCCCCGCCGGTATCTACATTTTCTATTCCTTACTAAAATAAAATCTTCAATACCGGAACTCTAAGGCGAGTTCAGACACTTTCGTTTCCTGCCTCGCACCAACCGGCAGTTCTCTGTAAACGCAGGGTTCTTACTACTCCTCTTCACTGTTTTTCACATATCCGTTATTTATTATATGAAGAATGTTAAAATAAGTCAACCCTAAACCACTGATTTTCAAAGTGAAAAGAAATTATTTTTTCAGTTGTTACCTCACGCTCTTTCGTGTATAATAGATATAAGCAATTGTACTGAAGTGTTTCAGTAAATATGATACATAAAGGAGAGGTTTGCCATGGTAAATTTATTAACAGGCCCTAAAGGCAGCGGAAAAACACAACTTATGATCGAGCAGGCTAACGAGCAGGCTAAAAAATGTAACGGAAACGTAGTATTTATAAAGAAGACACATCGTGATACAACCAGTGTTTCATTTGATATTCGTACGGTTTGTATGGATGATTTCCCGGCTATCAAAACAATTGACGCATATGTCGGATTCTTATACGGAATGTCCAGCGCTAACAATGATATTGAGTGTGTATTTATCGACGGAATTTTAAAACATGCCGATATTTCTCTGGATAACATGCCGGAATTTATCGAAAAAGTAAAGAAGATTTCTCAGGATTGCAATATTGATTTCTATATCAGTATCAGTGCGGCAAAAGAGCAATTATCCGCAGTTAACCTTGATGGTTGTGCGTTTGTAAACTAATATATAGTTAAGAAAGACCAGGCAGCCTTTGGAAACGGGGCTGCCTGTTTTACGGTGAGAGAACATGAGTGGCATTAAAGACGTAAAGCGAAGAAGAGAACGCAGGCGACGAAGACGGCAGATCCGACGCCTCATCGTAATTTTCAGTTCGCTGTTCCTCTGTGTCGGACTGGTGCTTGGAGTACGGGGAATTATCCGAAAGATCACCGAGCCCGATACGAAAGAACCAAAGAAAAAAACAAGTGAAAAACCGAAAATTGACACCTCCAATGTGAAAGTCGAAAACTTTGTAATCAAAACAAACAAAGAGAAAACGAAGGATACCGTTTCTCTTACGATCAGCTCTATGGGAGACTATACGCTTGGCACAGACGAATTTTTCAACCCGGCAAAAAGTTTCAATGCTTATTATAATGCACAAGGTGCGGATTACTTTTTAAAAAATGTACGGCAGATTCTGGAAAAAGACGATTTGTCCATCATAAACTTTGAAGGAACATTCACAGAATCCACACAACGCGCCAATAAAAAATTCGCATTTAAAGCAGATCCTGAATATGTAGATATTCTAAGCAGATCCTCTGTGGAAGCGGCTAACCTTGCTAACAACCACAGCGCGGACTACGGAGAAGAAAGTAAAACGGATACGATAAAAACTCTGGAAAAAGCAAAGATTGCCCCCTTTGGTTTTGAAACAGTGCAGCTCATAGATATAAAAGGAATCAAAGTCGGACTTGCGGGTATCTATGAACTTGCGGAACATCTGGAAAAGCAGCAGCAGGTACAGGAAAATATTGCTGCTTTAAAAGAAGCCGGAGCTGATTTGATCATTGTTAATTTCCACTGGGGTATGGAAAAAGAATATTCTCCAAATGACACACAAAAGACTCTGGCACATTTGGCAATTGACGAAGGTGCAGATCTGGTCATCGGCCATCATCCTCACGTCCTTCAGGGAATCGAAGAATATAAAGGAAAATATATCGCCTACAGCCTTGGTAATTTCTGTTTCGGCGGCAACTCGAATCCACAGGATAAGGATACAATGATTTTCCAGCAGACTTTTTCTTTTAAAAAAGGAAAATTACAGAAAAATAAAGAAATAAATATAATCCCTTGTTCTATCTCCTCTTCCAGCGGGCTGAACGACTATTGTCCGACTCCATTGGAAGGTGAAGAAAAACAACGGGTATTAGATAAAATCAAAGAATACAGCGGCCAGATTTCATAAAAATGGTGTATGGACTGCTTAATAAAACAGTTCATACACCATTACCATTATCGGCATTGTTATGATACAAAAAATCACCGACATAACATTGATCACACTTGCATATTTTACATCTTTTTCATGAATCTGCGCCAGCTGCGTGACCATAGCCGCCGCAGGCGCCGCTGTTGCCAGCAATACTACCATCAATATATACTCAGCGTCTGCGTGTATTCCGGTTCTTCCCAGTAACCCAAACGCCACAACCGCAAGAACCGGATAGAAGATCAAACGAATAAAACAAATCAAATATGGACGTTTCTGGGTAAATACCCAGCCAAGATCTACATTCCCGATAACCATACCGATGACAAGCATACTTGCCGGACTGATCATATTTCCGAAACTGCTGACACAACTTCCAATCACACCCGGCAGGCGGATTTCCAACGCTAAAAGAACCAGTCCTATAACCATAGCGATAATATTCGGGTTCGTCAGAATTTCCATATAATCTTTCTCTGCTTTTCTGCTGATCAGGCTGTTACAGTGTGTCCACATCAAGATCGTCTGCACAAAAATAAATGCCGTTGTATAAAACACCCACTCTTTTCCAAGCACCGCGCCTACCAGAGGAATGATCAGATAGCCGCAGTTTGAATATATAATGGACGCTTTTTCAATACCGTTAAAGTGAAAAACTGTGTCCAAAAGCTTTGTTCCCACGATCATCAAAATGTGCACCACTATAGACACAAAAAGAGCGAGAACAAGACCTTTGATTTTATCTTCTGTCAGTTTGATCTGAAAAGAATCTAGGATAACACACGGCGAGAATATATAAACGATCAAGTTAGACAGTATTTTGCTGTCCTCAGACTGAAACATTCCTATTTTTACGATCATATATCCCACTGCTATCATCAGAAACATGGAAAAGATTTCCTGTGCCAGCGATAACCCTAACGCCATTACTCTTCTACTCCTTTTCCTGCTCCTGTTATTTGAAGCGAAAGTACTGTATTCGCTTTCTCACCCTCTTTATACTCCATAGTCACTTGTTGACCGACTTCACATCTTACCACATCAATAAAATCTACGACCGATATATCAAAAATATCATCCGAACCTTCCACCATCAAATAATAATGGGAAGTTCCGTCTAAGACTGCCTGTGCGATTTTGGTGATCTTCCCGGAAACCGTCTTTACCTCTCTTGTATCCTTCTCCGCCCCTTTCACACCATTACTCAACAGAAGCTCCAGATAATTTTCTTCGCATTGGCTGACACTGTCCCCGATTGCAACAATCTGATATTTTTGTACATTGACCATGGCATATTTTTTCACCAATCCCGCATCGTCCTTGAGTGCAATAAAATACGTAGGTTCTCCTGATATGTTAAGGAGCAGCGGGAAGGTCGCTTTATATTTCAGATTCTGTACCTGTCCTTCTGCCGATGACATCGCAGAAGATTCTGTTGCTCCTTCTACGGTATAATATTTTGTTTCCATCGTGCGCTGGTTAGATAGTACAAATCCTACGTTAGACTGATCTCCGTTAACAGACGTAACACCGGTGTACATCCACACATCGTCGTTAAGCGCAAGATAATTATAACCGTCTGTAGTCTTAAGACAGTCCTTCTGTCCCAATACACTGTTTAAGAAACCATGCTTTAAAGTTCCGTAATAATTAAACAGCTGTACAAGAAGATCTGCCGAATATGCACGATCGACCCACTCCGGAACATCCTCTATATTATACGTATCCACTTCTCCGGTAACTGCATTACAAAGAACTACTTTTCCCACAGTCTCTCCTCCGAAAAGCCCGATATTAAACTTCTTTACCGGAGCAATCCAATACGGAGTTCCACGATCGTCTATCTCGAAACTCAAATCTCCATAAATATACGTCGGATGCGCAAACCGAAGGTGTCTGTATATATTTCTGTTGAAATGATCGCTTGTGGTATATTTCATACCTTTATCAAGCTTCACAAGCTCTGTCGTCTGCGTTGCCATATTAATACGAATATATGCCGGAATACCGTTACTCTGGTTAGTGAACCACTTGATCAGGCTTGCATATCTAAGAGGCGTTACTCTTACCGGATTATCCTGATAGTTGATCTGACTGTAAATGTTATCTGCCTCAAACTGAGAAACCATGTCTACCATGCTTCCCATCTTACGATCCCCCAGAATCTCTGCCGATCCTTTATCCAACAATGGAATCTTATCGAAGGACAGCTCTTCAATATCCTTGGTAAACTCTCCTTCCTTCACTTTCATAAGCTGTTGGTATTTCTTTGCGTTTACGATCGGTGACGATAACAGTGTGCCTGCCAAATAAATCACACCAATCCCCAACAATATGCTTCCAAGGGCTTTCAGCCCTTTATCTGTCCGAATTTCATTTTTTCCGATTCTTTTTCGGGCACAATACCACACGATCACTGCCACAACTACGATCATGATGAAAAACCATGTGTCCGAAGAGTGCAGGTTGAACGCAGGAAGCGCCACATAGTAATAAATCCCTGCCGCCAGAAGAACAAGCAGAGCTATCAGCAATTTACTTTTCTTTTTCATAGATACCTCCTAAAATTTTTTTCTCCAGGATGTTGCTGTAAACAACATTAAAAACGGAAAGATTTCCAAACGTCCTGCCAGCATATCAAAACAAAATACCAGCTTGGATAACGGCGAAAAGTCGGCGAAATTTCCTACAGGACCTACCGCTCCGATTCCCGGACCGATGTTATTGAGTGTCGCCACTACCGAACTAAAAGTTGTTGCAAAATCAAAGTTATCCAAGGCGATCATGAGTACGGAGATTCCTGCAATACCTGCATATGCCACCAGATATACGAACACATTTCTCACAATATCCGTTCCTAATTTTCTCCCGTTTACACAAATAAGATTCACAGATTTTGGATGTACCATCTGTTTAATTTCGCGCTTAATACTTTTTACTACGATCATAAAACGGGAAACCTTAATACCACCTCCGGTCGACGACGCACTGGCTCCGATCACCATCAGCACTATCAACACACACTGAGAAAGCATGGGCCACATATTATAATCTGCCGTGGCGTATCCCGTTGTTGTGATAATCGTTCCGACCTGAAACGATGCATAGCGTAACGATTCCAAAGGATTTGTATATTGTCCTGCTGTGTTAATCATGATTACAATGATTGCTGTCGCAATAATTCCCAGATATACACGGAGCTCTTCATTCTTCCACACTGCTTTCCAATCTTTTAACAGAAGGAGAAAGTATAAATTGAAATTCACACCGAACAATATCATAAATACAGTGATTACCCCGTCAATATAGGCGCTGTTAAAATGCCCTACGCTGTCTGCATAATTTGAAAATCCTCCTGTTCCCGCCGTACCAAAGGAATGGATCAAGCTGTCAAACAGGCTCATTCCGCCAAACACCAGCAAGATGACTTCAATGGCAGTCAGTCCAAAATACATACCGTATAAAATTCTCGCCGTAGACATTGTCTTTGGCACAAGCTTGTCCTTTTCCGGACCAGGAACTTCTGCCCGCATCAAATACATACTGTTCTTCTTATCTAGAGAAGTCAGCACCATAACAAATACAAGCACTCCCATACCGCCAATCCAATGCGTAAAGCTTCTCCAGAAGTGCATACATTGTGGGAGCACCTCCACATCCCGCAAAATGGAAGAACCTGTCGTTGTAAAACCGGAAACTGTCTCAAAAAAAGCATCTATATAACTTGGTATGCATCCGGACAGCCAGAAAGGCAGCGCACCAAACAAGGACCATAAAATCCAGGCACTTGCCACGACTATCATTCCTTCTTTTCCATAAATCGTAGATTGTTCCGGTTTTTTTCTACCTCCTATCAGGAAAATAACCAAGAGAATTGCTGCCGGGATCAGAAAATATACAGCGCTTTTTTCCTGATAAAGCGCTCCTACAAATGCCGGAAGCAGAAGA
Organism: uncultured Lachnospiraceae bacterium; assembly: GCA_963559605.1. Lineage (GTDB taxonomy): Bacteria > Bacillota > Clostridia > Lachnospirales > Lachnospiraceae > Dorea_D. The sequence goes on along the minus strand of CAUWLL010000024.1, from coordinate 29,030 downwards.
AGCACCGCTTCCACTCCAAGCATCTTTGCCAGAATATATCGTATCATCTTTGTATTCATAATCTGTGACTCCTATATAAATATCTCGCTCAAATGCCGAATCGCACAGTTTTTAGTTACAACGATAATACTGTCTCCCTTTTCCATATGCGTATCACCATTAGGGATAATAACCTTTCGTTTGCGCCCGATACAGGCAATCAATGTATTTTCCTTTGTAGGCAGGTTTTTTAACAGAATGTTTGTAAACTCACAGTCTTCTTTAATAATAAATTCCTGCGCCTCTACTTTTCCATTTACCAGACGATACATGGATTCCACGTTGATATTGCTGTGAGAATTTTTCCTTGCCCTGACATAGCGAAGGATTGCATCTGCGGTAGCGCTTTTGGCAGATACAATGCTGTCGATCCCCATTCCTTCCACCATCTGAGCTCTTGTATCTTCATTGACCTTGGCAATGATCTTACCTACGCCCTGCGTCTTTGCAAACAGTGCCAAAATAATATTTTCCTCATCCATACCCGTCAAAGAAATCAATGCGTCTGCATTGGAAATCCCTTCTTCCAGCAATAGATCATGGTCTGTCGCATCACCATGTATGATCGTCGCTTTGGGCAGCAATTCACAAAGAGACTCGCACCTGTCTTGTTTCCGCTCAATAATCTTTACCTGCATTCCAAGCTGTAAAAGCTGACCTGCCAGATAATAACTGATATGACCGCCGCCACAGATCAGAACATTTTTGATTTTTGCACTCTTACGTCCAAGAGACTTAAAAAAAGACTTCAAATTCTGATGTGCAGCCGCAATATGCAGTTTGTCTCCCGACTCCAACACAAAATTACCGTCCGGGATATAGACGTCATTCCCCCGTTTTACCGCACATACCAGAATCTGGATCTGAAACTTCTTATATATCTCTGCCAAAGACAAACCTACCAGCGGACTGTCCTCTCGCACCGGATATTCTACCAGCTCTACTTTCCCTTTCATAAAAGTCTCTACTTTACTTGTCTCCGGAAATAACAGCACACGTGCTATCTCATTTGCTGTTGTAAGTTCCGGATTAACCGTCATGCTCAGATGAAGATCTTCCCTAAGAAGGTCGATCTGACGGTAATAAATAGGATTGCGCACTCTGGCGATGGTATGTTTTGCCCCAAGTCTTTTAGCGATCAGACAGCTCAGCATATTCATCTCGTCTGTAGAAGCACAGGCGATCACCAGATCTGCATGAGGTACGTCTGCCTGTTTCTGAACTTCTGCATCCATACCATTTCCGGTAATACAAAAAATGTCCAGTTCATTTAACGCTGTCTTCAACTTCCCCTCATTTTGATCGATCAATGTAATATCATAATTTTCATCCACAAGCTGGGTGGTCAATTTGTGTCCTACTTTTCCATCGCCTATAATTACTATTTTCATCTCTTTTTCCTCCCATAGTAAAGACGATTATAGCACTTTTGGAATAAGAAAAAAAGCCCCTCTCAGAGCTTTTCTTCTGAATTACGTTTTCTTTTACATTTCTTTATTCCTCTGCCGCTCTTTTCGCAATCTCTGCTTCCTGAACCTCAGATGGAGCCTGCTCATAACGAGCAAATTCATAAGCATATGTTCCTCTTCCGCCTGTCATGGAACGCAGTGTTGTGCAGTATCCGAACATTCCCGTCATCGGCACATCTGCTACGATTTCCTGAAGTCCGCCTGCGATCGGATTCATTCCAAGTACACGTCCACGTCGTTTATTCAGATCTCCCATAATATCTCCGGTGTACTCGTCGGGAACGACCACTTTCACAGATGCGATTGGTTCAAGAAGAACTGGTGAAGCCTCCATAACACCTTTCTTAAATGCCTGAATGGTTGCAGTCTTAAATGCCATCTCTGATGAATCTACCGGATGATAAGAACCATCGTATAATACAGCCTTCACACCTACCACCGGATAGCCTGCCAAAGGTCCTTTGAGAACGGACTCCTGAAGTCCTTTCTCTACTGCCGGGAAGTAGTTCTTAGGAACTGCTCCTCCTACTACTTCTTCCTCAAATACATACGGAGTCTCCACATCGCCGGACGGCTCAAATCTCATCTTAACATGTCCGTACTGTCCATGTCCTCCGGACTGTTTCTTATATTTTGTGTCCACGTCTGATTTCTTACGGATAGTCTCTCTGAATGCCACTTTCGGAGTCTCTAAAGTAATCTCACATTTGTATCTTGACGCCAGCTTGCTTGCCACAATCTCAAGATGCTGATCTCCCATACCATAGATAAGTGTCTGACGGTTTTCACTGTCATTTACCATCTTGAGCGTAACGTCCTCTGCCATCATCTTCTGCAATGCCTGAGATACTTTATCCTCATCACCCTTATTTGCTACCGCATATTTCATATATGTATAAGGCTTAGAATACTCTGTTTTACCAAACAACAACGGGGTTGCCTTTACGGAAAGTGTATCGCCTGTCTTTGCCTCTGATTTTGCAATCGCTCCAATATCTCCTGCAAATAATTCGCTGACTTCAACAGGTTTGTTTCCAACCATGGTATAAATTTTACCAAGTTTTGCCTCTGTCTCTGTATCTGCATTATAAAGAACATCCTCTCCCTTTAATACACCGGAACACACCTTGATAAAAGAATATTTACCAATAAACGGATCCACCATTGTCTTAAATACATATGCAGATTTGGCTTTTGCAAAATCATAGTCCGCCGCATACATTTCATTGGTCTTTCGGTTGATTCCCACGCACTCTCTAAAATCCGGACTCGGGAAGAATCTTACAATATCGGATAACAGGTTCGCAACACCCTGTGCCTGTATATTAGATCCCATAGCAACCGGAACAATGGCGCCCGACATAACTTCTGTACGCATTGCCGCGCGAATCTCTTCTATAGAGAACTCTTCTCCCTCAAAATAACGCTCCATAAACTCTTCACTTGTCTCGGCAACAGCCTCCAGAAGTTTCTCACGATACATCTCAAGATTTGGTTTACAGTAATCTGGGATCTCGCACTCTTCTCTCTGTCCGATTCCTGTATAACGTCTTCCCGCATTTTTAATAATATTTACATATCCCACCAATTTTTCATTCTCACGAATCGGCTGAAAATGCGGAGCGATCACCTTACCATACCGATCGGTCAGATCCTGAACTACCTGACGGAAACTTGCATCGTCAACGTCCATCTCTGTTACGTATATCATACGAGGCAGATTATATTTGTCACATAATTCCCACGCTTTTTCCGTTCCAACTTCTACACCGGCTTTACCGGACACTACAATAACAGCCGCGTCCGCCGCGCTTACAGCTTCCTCTACTTCGCCTACAAAGTCAAAGTATCCCGGGGTATCTAACACATTAATCTTCGCTTTCTCCCACTCGATAGGTACGAGTGTTGTACTAATAGAAAACTGTCTTTTCTGTTCCTCTTTATCAAAATCGCTAATCGTATTATTATCTGCTACTTTTCCCATACGATTGATTGCTCCTGATACATAGGACATAGCTTCCACGAGACTTGTTTTTCCGCTTCCTCCATGTCCTAAAAGAACAACATTTCTAATTTCATCCGTTCTGTAAACTTTCATATTCTGTTGCCTCCTTGCCTTAGTAAAATCTGATGTATACATTGTACTAAAAAAATGATGATATTACAACTCTTTTATGCAGTTTTTACAAGAATTGACAAATTCTTAGGAAAAAAGTTATAATTGAGGACGTAGCCTTTTTCAAAAAGGCTACGTCCTCAATTAACAAATGACCTGTACCTAAATGTAAAACAGGGTGTACCCAACTGAGCAAAGGAGAATCCAGACATGCAACAAACTATTCAGCCGGCAGACAAGATCACAGGTGAACTCTACATACCAGGAGACAAATCCATCTCTCACCGCGCCATTATGCTTGGCTCTATCGCCCAAGGCACAACAGAGATTGCACACTTTCCCAATAATGCCGATTGTCTGGCAACCATCCGTTGTTTTCAAAAAATGGGGATTAAAATCGAAAGACGTTTTGACCGTCTCTTCATACATGGCAAAGGCCTGCACGGATTAAAAGCTCCTGTCGATATATTACACGCAGGAAACAGTGGCACTACCGCAAGACTGCTTTCCGGTATTCTCGCAGGACAGAATTTTTCTTCCGTTCTTTCCGGTGATGCATCCTTAAATTCCAGACCTATGGGACGAATCATCCAGCCTTTGGCGCAAATGGGCGCGGATATTCAAAGTCTAAATGATAATGACCATACCCCCCTTAGCATAAATCCCGCTACATTGCACGGCATCTGTTACGATTCACCGATCGCTTCTGCACAGGTAAAATCTGCGGTTTTGCTGGCAGGACTTTACGCCGGCGGTAAAACCTCTGTAACAGAGCCGTATCTTTCCAGAAATCATACGGAACTAATGTTACGCAGTTTTGGCGCCTCTGTGATCACTTCGCCGCACAAGGAAGAAATATATACTGACTACCTGCATTTTTCATCTGCACCACCTACGCCGGTAACTGTCTCTGTAAAACCCTGCCCGCAACTTTACGGACAAAAAATCTCTGTTCCCGGTGACATCTCGTCGGCAGCTTATTTTATTGCCGCCGCACTGCTGGTCCCAAACTCGGAACTACTGATTAAGAATGTAGGAATCAATCCGACTCGCACCGGATTTTTAGACGTATGCAAAAATATGGGGGCAAATATCACTTTATTAAACGAATCTTCCAAGGGTAGCGAAAAATATGCTGACCTGCTTATAAAAAGCAGCGAGTTAAACGATACTGTCATAAAAGGGAGCATGATCCCAACCCTCATTGACGAACTTCCAATCCTCGCAGTTATGGCTTCTCTTGCAAAGGGTACAACCGTCATCCAGGACGCTTCTGAATTGAAGGTCAAAGAAACGAACCGTATCCATACCGTCACTGCCAATCTAAAAGCTATGGGAGCCAATATCACACCTACACAGGACGGTATGATTATCGAGGGCGGTACACATCTTACCGGAGCAACTATAGAAAGTTTCCTAGATCATCGCATCGCTATGACATTTTCTATTGCAGGACTTGCCGCTTCCGGGGAAACAATCATCAAGAACAGTCAATGCGTAGCCGTATCCTACCCGGAGTTTTTTGAAACTCTGCTTTCTATAAAATCAAAAAAATAAGGACGAGCAGAATTACCGCTCATCCTCTTCTCCCATTATAATCTGACCACAGGCAATCTTCTCTCCCGAATCTCCTGACGGCTGAGAGCGGAAATCATCCGGCATATTATGGATAACGACGGTCTTTCCTATTACATCCTCCGGAAAAAAACGGGAGGTATACACAGACATCCATGCATCACCCTGATCTGCTAAAAGTGGCGGCAGATCTCCCACATGTCTCGGATGTGTCAGGTTCTGTGGATTGAAATGTCCCTTTGTATCTGCAAGCAGATCCCCTGGATTTCCGGTACAGGTATTGCCCTCATGAATATGAAATCCAAAAAATCCCCCATTCTTTTCCTTCTCTTCTTTGGGAAGTCCAGACACCTCCACAACGACAACCGTTCCGCCATATACTTCGTAAAATTCCGCCTTTCCTTGTATATCCGGATATTTCTCACTCCCGAAAAGATATGCGTATCCTTCCGGTATTGCTTTCAATTTTTCCATTTTCATCACACTCCTTTATGTAATCCTATGCAAGAAGTATCATGAAAATTATTACAATCTCTCTATTCTAATCGGCCTTTCTGCCCATATCTGTATTTTTCAATCATTGCTTCCATTTCATCAAATCGCTGTTCCATCTCTTCCACCATTTTGAATTGTGTTCTGGCTCGTACAAGGTTGTGCTCTGGATAAGCGGTCTTAAAATAAGTATCGCCCTGTAGATAATCTGTCAGAAAACGGATTCCGCACTCCAGTGTAATAATTCTGGCTCCCCATGCAAGGCTTTTCAGCTCCGCCTCCGTAAGAACATCTTTCGTCTCTTCCAGATAACCTTTCACAAACATTTCATACAGCTCCATGTCAAAGTGTACCAAATCCAGATTTTTCTCATCTTCCGCCGCCGTTGCCGCTCCAAATCGAATGGCATCTCCAAAATCATTGGCTGCCAATCCCGGCATAATCGTATCCAGATCAATCACACACACACCTTTTCCGGATTTGCCGTCAAATAAGATATTATTCAGTTTAGTATCATTATGTGTCACACGAAGGGGCAGTTCTCCCGCCTCCTGCCGTGCTACCAGAACGCCACAATCCCTCTCTCTTGCCGTTACAAATGCGATTTCTTTCTTACAGGAAGCCACCCGGTCTTTCATGTCACGTTTTACCGCAACCTTGAAATCTTTAAACCGTTTCACTGTATTGTGAAAATCAGGAATTGTTTCATGTAGTTTCTCAGCCGGATAATCGCTTAATTGATTTAAAAAATGTCCGAAACTATTGCCGGACTGATAGAATTGTTCCGGTTCTTCCACCTGTTGATAACACACAGAATCTGCGATAAAATTACAACATCTCCAAGGTTCTCCTTCTGCATCTTCAAAATAATGACATCCGGTCTTAGTCTTAATATAACTAAGCGTCTCTCTGTCCGGGTCTCCGCCTTCTCCACGAATAACTCCACGCAAATACTCCGTTACCCCGAAAATATTTTCCATAACTCCTGCAGGATCTTTAAATACGTTCGTGTTCACGCGTTGCAAAATATAGGAAAGTTCATCTCCTTCTTCTCCTTGCATATATACGGCATAGGTTTCATTAATATGTCCTGCCCCAAACGGCTTCACATAGCTGCATTTCGGTCCGAATCCAAAGGCATAGATCGCGTCCTCTAAATTTCGGTCCTTTACGCCGTCAATCTTCTTATGCGTAGAGAAAATAACTTCCCCTGCCTCCACTTTTGTTCCATGAGCAATCGTGCAATGAGCCTTCACCACACTTCCCAGACCAATGTGTACGCCGCTGGATAAATAAGAATCATGATCCACTACCGCGCCACTGTTAATCAGGACTGCCTGTTCCAAAACAGTATCACGATTCACAACCGCTCTCTGTAAAATAAAACAGCCTCTCCCTACCGTCGCATTCGGGCTTACTACTGCTGTCGGATGAATTAAGGAAGGCACCTGATAACCTGCTTCCATCAATTTTTCTGTCCAATAAAGGCGCATACTATTATCACCGAAGGCTGCGATTGCCGAATCATATTTCGACAAAAAGTTTTCATAATCACAACATTTCCCAATAACATCTTTCTCTTTTTTCGCATCGTCCAAAAAAGCAATATCCTCATATCCCAGCTGCAATGCGGTTTCCTGCATCATTCGTCCCATACCGCCTGCACCTAATATTAATAAACCACGCATTTCTTTCTCCTTCATCTATTACATTGTTGTTCATATTCTAACACATTTTTCCCTATAAAGAAACAAAAAAACTCTGTGAGAGCTGTTTTCCACCCTCACAGAGTTTTCTTTCATCATTATTCTTTCTTCAATCCTATGATTTATCGATTTGCATTATAGGCTTCATCTGCATTGTATACATCAAAGCCGCCGGCTCTTAAAATCTCCACCACTTTCGCCGGATCATCGCTTTTCAATACCGCAGCGGCATCGCTTCCGTTTGCGAACGCATACATATATTCTACATTTACTTCTCCTGCTACAATCCGGTGCATCGCCTTGCTTAGAGAACCTGTCGCATGTGGCACGCGAAGTGCAACTACATCTGTAAGCATAGAGGTAATGCCTGCCGTTTTAAGCGCTGCTTTTCCTTTGTTCGGATCGGATACAATCATACGGAGCATTCCATAATCCGACGTGTCTGCCAAACTGAGTGCCACAATATTCACATCATTTTCTGACAGTATACGAAGCACCTCGTCCAAACGACCTTCCCTGTTTTCCAAAAATACAGATAACTGCTGAATTGTATTATTGATTCCCATGATCATCCCTCCTTACATCTGTCTGTTGTCAATGACACGCTTTGCTTTACCTTCACTTCTCTGAATCGTCTTAGGTTCAACCAGTTTTACTCTTACAGATAAGCCAAGCGCCTGCTTTAATACTGCGCCCACCTTATGCTTGAGCTCATCCAACTTACGAATTTCATCAGAGAAATATTTCTCATCTACTTCTACCATAACCGTCAGGACATCTAAGTTGTTCTCACGGTCAACAATCAGCATGTAATGAGGTGCCACGCCTCCTCCTATCGAAAGAAGGGCAGTCTCGACCTGTGTCGGGAATACATTGACACCACGGATAACTTTCATATCGTCTGTACGTCCGGTGAATTTCTGGATTCTCGGAAGTGTTCTTCCACATTCGCAGACTGCATGTTCAATACTGGTCAAATCTTTCGTTCTGTAACGGAGTAACGGCATACCCTCTTTTGCAAGTGTTGTAAATACCAGTTCTCCTGTCTCTCCGTCTTTACACGGCGTCTGGTCTGCCGGATTTAAAACTTCCGGATAGAAATAATCCTCATATACATGAAGTCCTTTGTGGTGGATACAATCCATCGCCACACCCGGACCTGTAATTTCACAAAGTCCGTAAATGTCAAATGTATTGATATGTAAAATACTTTCAATCTTCTTGCGCATCTCATCTGTCCATGGCTCAGCGCCGTTAATACTTGCCTTGATCTGCAAGCGGTCAACAACACCTGCCTCCTGAGCTGCCTCAGCCAGATACATTGCGTAAGAAGGTGTACATGCAAATGCGGTAGCGCCAAAATCTTCCATACACATAAGCTGCCTCTGGGTATTCCCGGAGGACATAGGGATTGCCATCGCTCCGAGCGCTTTTGCACCGAAATCTAAACCAAGCCCACCTGTAAAAAGACCGTATCCATAACAGATATGTATACGATCTGTCGCATCAAGTCCTGCCATGGTCAGCGCTCTTGCCACACACTCACCCCACACCTCTACATCTTTCTCTGTATAGGAAGCAAGTGTAAGTTTTCCGGTTGTTCCCGATGTTCCCTGCACTCTGACGATCTTCTCCTTCGGAACTGCCAAAAGTCCGAATGGATAATTATCTCTCAAGTCCTCTTTGGTTGTAAATGGAAGTTTGTAAATGTCCTCAATTCCTTTGATGTCTCCGGGAAGAACGCCGAGATCGTCCATCTTCTTACGATAAAACGCTACATTTTCATATACATTTTTTACCTGTTTTACCAATCTCTCACTCTGGAGTGCATTCATCTCATCTCTGCTCATACACTCAATCTTCGGATCTCTGATTTGTTCTTTCCAATCTTTTAATGCTATTCCTGCCATTTTTTAACGCTCCTTTTGATTCTTACTTTATAAGTCTTTCTCTTCTACGATCTTTACATTTGCCCCTTTCAGAATCTGCGTTGCCTTCTCATAATCATCCGTGTTAAATACCATAACCGGCGCCCGCTCATCGCGGATTACAAAGGAGTAAATGTAATTGATATTTAACTCGCTGTCCGCAAGTAATGCCAACATCTGATTGAGATTGCCTTTTTTATCTTCTAATTCAGCACCCATAACTTCATGGATGCTTACGACATATCCCCGCTCAGTCAAGTAACCCTTCGCCTCTGCTGGCTTATCTACTACGAGACGAAGGATCCCAAACTCCGGAGTATCGAAAGTCGCAACAGCCCGGATATTAATCTGTGCTTCTGTCAGTATAGATGTAACACCCATAAGACTGCCCGGCTTATTCTCTACAAAAATCGATAGTTGCCTGATCATGTGACACCTCCTTATAAATGGTACCCGACATCAAACGCCTGCTTATTAATGTCAATCGTTTTCGGCGGCACCGTTTTTTCGATCACTTCATACCACTGCTCTTTGGTAAAATCCATATGCTGTGCGGCAATGCCAAGAACAATCAAATTAAACACTCTCGGATTCCCCAGTTTTTTGGATTCTTCCGTGGCATTTACAGTATAAACCTTGTGATCTTTTTTCAGGGTTTCAATGATTCCTTCCGGATATTCCGCAGCGCCGATGACTACCGGCATGGGATCGATCCTCCAATCATTGATAATAAGTGCACCGTCCTTTTTCAGGAAATGTGCATATCTTAAAGCTTCCAGTCTCTCAAATGCGATAATGACGTCAGCCTGCCCCTCTTCTACGATCGGCTCTGCAACTTTCTCTCCGTAGCGTACAAACGTAACCACACTTCCGCCTCGCTGCGCCATTCCGTGAACCTCGGAAAGTTTCACGTCATAGCCGTTTAAAGTTGCCAGCCCTCCTAAAATTCTGCTGGTGAGGAGTGTCCCCTGACCGCCCACACCGACGATCATAATATTCTTTACAGCCATTACCTCTCCTCCTTTACCAGTTCTATTGCATCAAACTTACATAATTTCTCACAAAGACCGCACCCGGTGCACATCGTATCATCAATGTGGATCGTTCCGTCTGGGCGTTTTGCCATAGCCGGACATCCCGGTTTCATACACATACCACATTTCTTACATTTGTCTTCATGGGCAATGTAAAGCGGTTTTTTACCCTTTGTAAGCAATACACAAGGACTCTTTGTAATAATCACAGACACCTCGTCTTTTGCCGTCTCCTCTTTGATCGTCTTTTCTAGTGTGTCAATGTCAAACGCATTCACTTCCACTACATTTTTTACGCCCAAAGCTTTACAAAGCGCCGGGATATCAATCGCATAAGTTGGATCACCCTGCAATGTTTTTCCCGTTGCCGCATGATCCTGATGTCCGGTCATTCCTGTTGTAGAATTATCTAAGATCATTACCGTTCCCGTGGCATGATTATACATCATATTCATAAGAGAATTTACTCCCGTATGTAAAAATGTAGAATCTCCGATAACTGCCACCCAGTTTTTAATATACTCTTTCCCCTTCGCCTTCTCCATTCCGTGAAGGGTAGAAATACTAGAACCCATACACATGGTTGTATCCACAACGCTGAGCGGTGCAACCGCTCCCAATGTATAACAGCCAATATCTCCTGCCGCATGCATTTTCAATTTGTTCAGCACATGATACACGCTTCTGTGAGGACATCCCGGACAGAGAATCGGCGGTCTTCCGGGCGCTTTTGCCGGAGTATTTACGGAAATCTCTTCTTTCAGAATCGCTTTCTTCAGCATATTCGCGCTATACTCACCCTGTACCGTAAATATTTCTTTTCCGATCGCTTTTACTCCCCAGGATTTCACCTGTTCCTCAATAACCGGATCTAATTCTTCCACAATATATAAAGTCTCTACCTTCACGGCAAAATCTTCGATCAACTTCCTTGGAAGCGGGTTTACCAAACCGAGTTTCAGTACGGAAGCATCCGGAAGCGCCTCTTTCACATACTGATAAGGAATACCGCTGGTGATCACTCCGATCTTCGTATCGTTCATTTCCACAGTATTGATCGGGAACGTATTGGCTGCCTCCGCAAGCTCATGATTGAGTCTCTCGATCTCCATATGACGGACTTTGGCGTTGCCCGGCATCATAACATTTTTCTGAATATTCTTCACATACTCTTTATCTGCAACATCCTGTCTGTCCTCAATTTCCACCACGCCCTGAGAGTGCGCAAGCCGCGTCGTTGTACGGAATACAAATGGCCGGTCGTATTGTTCGCTGAGCGAAAATGCAAGCTTCATATACTCTTTTGCCTCTGCACTGTCAGACGGCTCTAACACCGGGAGCTGCGCCGCTCTTGCCACCATTCTGGTGTCTTGTTCGTTCTGGGAGCTGTAAAGTCCCGGATCATCCGCAACAACAATCACCAGTCCTCCGTTTACTCCCATATAGGATACACTGTAAGCCGGATCTGCCGCCACGTTAAAACCTACGTGCTTCATACAAGACATGGCACGGACTCCCGACAGAGAAGCTCCCACCGCAACCTCTGTTGCTACTTTCTCATTGGGCGACCACTCGCAGTATAAATCATCTTTATATTGCACCAGATATTCACTGATCTCTGTACTTGGTGTGCCCGGATATGCCGCAGACACCTTCACACCTGCTTCGTATGCCCCCCTGGCAATGGCTTCATTTCCAAGCATGATTACTTTCTTCTTATCTGCCATTTTATAATCCATCCTTTCGTAAATCTGTCACTCTCTTTGCTTTTCCCTCAAATCGACGGAGAGAATGCGGCGCTGCCAGCTTCACATGAGTTGCCAGTCCAAGCTGTGCTTTCAGCCCTTTTACAATTCTCTGTTCTAAGTCACTTAACTTCCCGTAACTGTCAAGAAGTGTATCGTCTATAAGTTCTACAGAAATCGTCATTACATCCAGACGGTTCTTTCTCTCCACAAGGATTTCATAATGCGGACCAATCTCCGGGATCTGAAGCAGCACTTCCTCAATCTGTGTTGGAAAAACGTTCACCCCGCGAATAACAAGCATATCGTCGGCACGTCCGGATAAGTTTTCCATACGGACAGTCGTTCTTCCACATTTACACGGCTCGTAAAACAGTCTTGTTAAATCTCCGGTCCTGTATCTTACCAGCGGAAGGGCTTCCTTACCAAGACAAGTAATGACAAGTTCTCCCTTCTCCCCGGCCGGAAGTACTTCCCCGGTCTCCGGGTTAATAACTTCCGGTATAAACCAATCCTCATTAATATGCATTCCGCAAAGTTCTTCACATTCTCCGGCAACTCCCGGTCCACACAGTTCGCTCATACCATAATTCTGAGTACAGAGAAAATGCTCTCCCCAAACCTTATGCATCTCATCACGCATGGGTTCTGTCATCCCCTCGCCGCCAAATAAACCAATACGTACACTTAAGTCCTTCTCTGGGTCTAAACCTCTGGCTCTGATCTCTTCTCCCAGATGTAACGCATAAGACGGTGTCGCAACCAAAAGTGTCGTTCCCACATCCTGCATAAACATAATCTGTTTCTTCGTATTGCCGGAAGACATGGGGATTACAGATGCACCTATAGTTTCTAACCCTCCGTGCAGTCCCAGCGCTCCTGTGAACGTTCCGTATCCAAACGCAATTTGTGCCACATCATCCGGTGTCGCACCTCCCATACACGCAACTCTCGCCACATTATTCAGCCACATATCCAGATCGTTCTTCGTATAACCAACCATCGTCGGCTTTCCGGTTGTGCCGGAACTTGCATGGAACCGCACCAGATCTTTCTTGTCCACTGCGAAAAGTCCCATCGGGTAATTTTCTCTAAAATCTGCTTTATATGTAAACGGCATCTTCTGTAAATCCGAAAGACTCTGAATATCCCCCGGCTTTACACCCGCTTCATCCATTTTTCTGCGATAGGGTTCGACTCTCTCATATATATATTGTACCGTATCCTTCAGCTTCTCAAGCTGTATCTTTTCTATATCAGCTCTTGGCAGTGTCTCTTCCTTCGCCCAAATCATGTCTTTTCCTCCTTATGATTGTTTCTCTAAAACAAAGAATCTTACGACTGTTTTAGTATAGCACAATACTTTCGCGGTTTAAAGCGTTGATTTGCAAAATCTTATCTTTTTGTAGATTTGTATATTTTTCTTAATAGAATTATATTTTTTTCATGTGTTTTTTACAGGAAAACTCTTCTACATCCACTTTGATGATCCCCACCGCTTTTATTTCTCTGATCTCTTCTTCATTTTTCACTGCGCGCTCTGCTCTTCTCATTATTTTGTCCTCCTGTCTTTTTATTTTCGACACCGTACTTTACGATTTGAAAATAAATACCGGTATCGGCGGGTTGTTTTCTCTGTTATAATACGCATTAACAATAACCGTATATTCCCCGGACGGAAGATTTTTTATATGTTCCAGAATTTTGTTCTTTTCCTCAAATCCCGTATCACCGCCACTGTAAATGCAAAGGCTCATCATTCCGCCCGGCTTCAAAAGCTTTAGCCCTTTTGTAATTGCCTCTATACTTGTATCTGCCTTCGTGGCAATGTTATGATCTCCCCCCGGAAGATACCCAAAATTAAAACAAATAACATCTATGCCTTCCGACTCAGCATACCGATCCATGTGCTCGTGACCATCCCGGATGAGGAAAAGTCTGGAATCTTGGTTCTTTTCTTGTTCTTCGGAATTTCTTATACAAGCTCCCTGCATATCCTTCCAGCAGCCTTGCTTTTTCAGTAAGTCTCTGGTTGCCGTAAGCGCTTCCGGCTGTACATCAAATGCCAGAACTTTTCCAGATTCACCTGCCAATTTGCACAGAAATAATGTATCCTTTCCCTTACCCATAGTAGCGTCAATGTAAATACCGCTTTTTGCCGCCTGTGACTGGATAATTTCATGACACCAGTATGTGATCTGCGAATGTCTGCCCATGATCTTTCTCTCCTCTTCTTACAGATATTCTTTTACCCGTACTTCCCAGTAATAATTCCATAAAAGTGACATAAGTATTGCAATACCGTCAACGATCAGCATGAGTACCACGCCATTCACATTGATCATAGGATACCGGTACATTTCCGGATATTTCCAAGTTGTAAAAAATAAAACTGCCCAGAACAGAATATAGACAAATGCAGGAAACACCTCGAAAACCCTATTTTCTCTTAACAGCATTTTTTTCTTAACAATGCCCTCTATCCATACACAGATGCTCATCCCAACCCAAATAACAACCACACTTACCTGATAAAATTTATAATTCTCAGGGTTTTCTCCATTGAAAAAAAATATCACTGTCAAATGGATTGCCAATGCTTGGATCACATATACAAGCACCTTCAAAAACTGTTCATATCTTCTGTTTTCACCTACATTTTCAATCACATCGTCACAAAATTCCTTTGGTTCAACGCCAAGCTTCTCTTTTAATATGATTCCTTCTTGCTCTGCCTCCAAAGCCATACCTAAAAAATCTTTATAGATAACCTGTACCTGAAATGGTGACACCGCAGAACCTGCAATGTATTTCATCATTTCTCTTAATAGATTGCGATTATCTGAACTCTTAATCGTTTTATAGGTTTCTTTGTTTTCTTTTTCTAATTCCCTTAATTTATTCTCTAATAAATTCATAGTTAGTCTCCTTTCCATAATTCATCCACAGAGTTACAGACATTCCGAAAGCTATTGTAAAAATCTTTCATGTAAGCTTCCCCTTCTGCCGTCAGTGAATAATACTTCCGGCTGGGACCAAGGGGACTTGGTTTATAGACTGCCTGAATCAGTTTTTTCTTTTCTAATCTCAGAAGCAGAGGATACAGCGTCCCTTCCCGTACTTCTGTGAAACCGTATTCCTGTAGCTGTCGCACAATTTCATAGCCATAGATTTCCTCTTTATCGATCAGTTTCAAAATACATCCTTCTAAAATCCCTTTCATTAGCTGAGACTGTTCCAAAAACCTCACCTCTTTTCTGCTACCTTGTAATGCAATATTCTTTTTCTATATTGTATCACAAGATAGTGAAATGTCAAGAACAATATATTACTCAGAGTAAAAGGTTCAAAAAAAGGATGACCTCTGCCATCCTTTTTCTCATTCCTAGATTTTCATAACTACCCTTGCCAATATTTTTCTATATATGCCTCAGCTTCTTCTTCAGATAACATAAACTTTTCAGCGACTTTGTCTTGAGCCTTCTTTTTCGCTAACTCCATTTCTTGCAAAGCCTCTATAGTTTACTACGCACTCTAACCTGTTGCCAGGACAGTCAATTGCTATCATTTACTCCATAACAACTATATTACGCCCCATCTCTTTTCCTCTGTAAAGCGCCTGGTCTGCCGCCTGTATAAGTTGCTTGAGGTTATTCACAGTCCCTTGTTCGGAAACACCGATCGTTATCGAAAACTTCAATTCCTTGTTTTCCCAGGGCACCACACTTTTCTCCACCGCAATACGTAATTGCTCCAAATAAACAATACTTTTTTCCGAGGACGTTGGAAGAAGAAACAAAAACTCCTCGCCGCCCCAGCGAAAGGCGCTTACCTCCGGTGGAAGTTCTTCTACAATAAGAGAACCTAAATGTCTCAACACTGCATCACCGGCATCATGCCCGTAAGTATCATTGAAGTTTTTAAAATGATCCACATCTCCCAATGCGACTGTAATAGGGAGTTCTTCCTGCTCCCATGCGGAACCTGTTTCCACTAATAAATGCTCCAACCCTCGCCGATTTTTTTAACCCGTCAAAGTATCCCGCTCTGCCGCCGCTTCCATTTGATTGCTTTGGTGCAATAATTTCAAAAAAAGATTTTGATAATTGCGGACAAAAATGCCGCTTATTGTACTCAGCAGCGTCAGACTACCCGTAGCATTCAAAAGAGTAAAGAAAAATTCTGCCCGATTATCAATTTTAGTCATCGGATTCAAAAAATAATCAATCACTTCATCGGATATTAAGTATCCTACTACACATAAACAGCAAGCCGCTGCCTGAAAAAAGTGTTGTACTCTGGGAGAAACATTTGTAAAACGGATGTAGCTGCTGGGAATGATCAATGCAAGTAAGTACATTTGAATACCACAGTCATCCCCCAGCACATAAACCGTTAAACACGACTGAAGCGCGACTAACATCCAGCACAACAGGTAGATTGGTACAAACCGGCACAATTTTGTGACCAGAGAACATGCAAAATAAACGAGCGCCGATATAATATAAAAAAGCGGAAGATAGGACAGCCGCAGGAAAACCGAAACGATCAGATTGATTACTGACGCAAGTGCAAATCCAATACACATCCATCGTATTTGATGCTCAACATTCTTTTGTATTCTATCCATAAAGCAGTCCTCCTTCTCTACTAATTTTTCCGTTCCCGAGATATGCTCCCTTTTCTCTTTTGTAACTTCATTCTACCACAATTCTAAAAGCAAGAAAATAGAGAGATATACTCAGTCATTCTGCTTTCGGTTATTATAGAAGAACATCAACACTGCCATCGCACAAATGATCCCATACCCAAGCCAGCTTAAAGCGTCCGGCATCTGCCCAAACACTACAAATCCAAGAACCGCCGAAAAGATGATCTGGGAATAGTCATACACAGAGATTTCTCTTGCAGGAGCATAGCAATACGCCGCTGTAATGGCAAACTGCCCTCCTGCCGCCGCTGTTCCTGCCAAAAGAAGAATCGCCGTCTGAGCCATCGTCATCGGATGATAATCGAAAGCAATCCATGGCAAAGTCACTACGCAGGAAAAGACAGAAAAGAAAAATACAATAAATGCCCCTTTCTCTCCGCCCTCCCCCAAACGTCTCACCATAGTATACGCTATACCGGCTCCTAAGCCACCCAAAAGTCCAAGCAAAGATGGCAAAAGCTCCACATTGGCAAAAGTCGGCTTTATAACAAAAAGACTTCCGAAAAATGCGCCTGCCACCAGTAATCCCTGGGGAACCGTCACTTTCTCCTTCAAAACGAAATAACTGCAGATTACTGCAAAAAACGGAGACGTCTTATTTAACATAGACGCATCTGCCAGAACCAAATGATCAATGGCATAAAAATTACATAAAATGCCCACTGTCCCGAAGCCTGCACGTAAAAGCAGATACTTTAAATTTTCCCGCTTACACCGGAACGGCACATATTCTTTTTTTAGTAAGAGAAAGGCAAACACTGCTGCCACAAAATTCCGAAAAAAACTTTTCTGAACAGACGGCAAGTCCCCTGCCATACGCACGAACAGATTCATTAGCGCAAAGCAAAATGCTGATATTACAATGTAGAAAATGCCCTTATACTTCTGATCCATACGCAGGATCACCTCCTATATATCAAAGAGTGACAACTGATTGGACTCCGGTAAGTCTCCCAAAAGTCCCAGATTTCCCATGTAATCAATCACTGTCTTACTCGCTTTCGTCCTCTGCCGAAAATCATCCCTGGACAAATACGGACCGTCTTTTGCCGCCTCTTCCATTCCCTCTGCGGCTTTTTCTCCCATGCCGTCAATACTGGAAAACGGAGGCATCAACTTCCCATCGATAATCTGAAACTTCGATGCCTTTGCTTTATATATATCCAATGGAAGAAATTCATATCCTCTGGCATACATCTCCTGCACAATATGCATATCTTTCATGGTGTCCTGCTCTTTTTTGCTGAGAGAAGCTGAACGGCGATTATAATCGTTAATATAGTATTGCAGTTTTTCCTTTCCCTGACACATAATTTCATAAGAAAATGCGTCTGCACGGATTCCAAAATATGCCCCATAATATGCCAATGGATAATTAATCTTACAGTATGCGATACGATACGCCATCATAACGTAGGCAGCCGCATGGGCTTTCGGGAACATGTATTTAATCTTCTCACAGGACCATACGTACCAATCCGGTACATCATGCTCCAGCATATCCTTCTTAAAATCATCCCATTCTTTGCACTTTCCCTTGGCAACGGCACCCTTACGTACACGTTCCATAATGGTAAAGGACTCCTCACTGTCCAGCCCCTTATTAATAAGATATGTCATAATATCGTCTCGGGTACAGATTGCAGTAGAAATAGTCGCCTTTCCGCTTCGAATCAACTCCTGCGCGTTATTGAGCCATACGTCTGTTCCATGAGACAGACCGGAAATACGGATCAAGTCCGACAGGTTCTGAGGTTTTGTATCTACTACCATTTGAATAACGAAATCTGTTCCAAACTCCGGAATCCCCAAACACCCTACCGGACAGCCGTCTATATCGTCAGGCTGAATCCTCAAAATCTCCGTACCGTGAAATAAAGCCATTACATCCGGATCATCTAGCGGAATGTCTGTTGCCACAAATTTATGATCTGTCTCATTATATTCATTATCCATCGCCGGAGAATTGATATACTCTTCCAACGTTTTTATCATGGTAGGATCATCATGACCCAAAATATCCAATTTTAATAAGTTATGATCGATAGAATGATAATCAAAATGCGTCGTCACGATGTCCGTATTCATATCGTTTGCCGGATGCTGCACCGGAGTAAAGGAATTAATATCCTCTCCCAACGGAAGCACGATGATACCTCCCGGATGTTGTCCGGTACTTCTTCGAATTCCGGTACATCCCTGCACAATACGGTCAATCTCACAGTTTCGTTTCCCTTGTCCACGCTCCTCATAGTAATTCTTCACATATCCAAACGCTGTCTTATCTGCCAGCGTACCGATTGTTCCGGCGCGGTACGTCTGTCCTGCTCCGAAAATAACCTCTGTATATTTATGAGCGTTACTCTGATAATCACCGGAAAAGTTAAGGTCAATATCCGGCTCTTTATTTCCCTTGAAGCCAAGGAACGTCTCAAACGGAATATCAAACCCGTCCTTTACTAATGGTTCTCCACACACCGGACATGCTTTGTCCGGCATATCCCAGCCACAGCCCCCTGCAAAAGCTCTCACTTCCTCCGAATCAAAGTCACTGTAATGACATTTCCTACAGTAATAGTGAGGGCTAAGCGGATTCACCTCTGTGATTCCCGCCATAGTTGCCACAAAGGAGGAGCCCACAGAACCACGGGACCCGACAAGATAACCGTCCTCATTGGACTTCCACACCAGCTTCTGTGCAATAATATACATCACGGCAAATCCGTTTGATATAATAGAATTCAGTTCTCTCTCCAACCGCTCCACAACAACCGGCGGGAGTTCCTCCCCATACATCGAATGTGCTTTATTATAGCAAATATCCCTAAGCTGCTGGTCAGAATCTGCAATGACAGGCGGACACTTATCCGGACGTACCGGCGAAATGCGCTCAATCCTATCTGCGATCTTGTTCGGATTTTCAATCACGATCTCTCTTGCCTTTGCGGAACCCAGATACTCAAATTCTGCCAGCATTTCATCTGTTGTATGTAAATACAGGGGTGCTTGTTCATCCGCATCCGAAAATCCTTTTCCCGTCATAATGATCCGACGATACACTTCATCTCCCGGATCCAGAAAATGTACATCACAAGTTGCAACCACCGGTTTATTGAACTTTTCCCCAAGCTCGATGATCTTACGATTCAGATTCCGAATATCTTCTTCACTGTTGACATTGCGGATACGGCTGCTCTCAATCATAAATCTGTTATTCCCAATCGGCTGCACTTCCAGATAATCATAGAAATTTACGATCCTTGCAATCTGTTCTTCTGACTTTTCATTCAAAAGAGCCTGATATAGCTCTCCTGCCTCGCAGGCACTTCCAACGATCAAACCTTCCCTATATTTAGACAGTTCACTCTTTGGAATCCTTGGCTGTCTTGCAAAATAATCCAGATGAGATTTAGAGATCAAACGATAAAGATTCACACGTCCCACTTGATTTTTCGCCAGAATAATAACATGATAGGAACGTAATTTTTTTACAATATCCTTACTATTCTGAGTACCAAAATGGTTTAATCTGGTAAGCGTTTTAACGCCCTGTTCCCGAAGCATTTCAATGAAACGAACAAAAATTTCTGCCGTCGCGCCCGCATCGTCTACTGCACGGTGATGGTTCTCCAACGAAATATTGAGCGCCTTAGCTACTGTATCAAGCGTGTGCTTTGAAAGCGTAGGAAGTAATATTCTTGCCATCGCCACCGTATCCACAGACGTAAAATCCGGCATAATATCCTGATACCGACAGTTTTGCTCCAAAAATCCCATATCAAATCCTGCGTTATGCGCTACAAGAACCGCATCTCCTGTAAATTCCAAAAATTCCGGCAAGACGCTCTCAATATCCGGTGCATCCAGCACCATCTGGTCTGTAATACTGGTAAGTTGGGTAATCTCAAACGGAATCGGAATTTTCGGGTTTACAAAAGTACTGAATTTATCCGTGATCTTTCCATTTTTTACCTTTACTGCTCCAATCTCTATAATCTTGTCTTTCACAGAGCTGAATCCGGTAGTCTCAAGATCGAATACCACAAATGTTTCATCAAAAGACTGCCCTTTTTCATTCACTGCCACATCCTGAAGGTCATCCACCAAATAACCTTCCACACCATAGATCACTTTAAAAGGATCGTCTTTATCCAGCCTGTCCAAAAAATGATGCGCTTCCGTGAAGCCCTGCACCACTCCGTGGTCGGTAATGGCAATGGCTTTATGTCCCCAATCATGCGCGCGTTTTAAAAGAGAGGACACATCAGAAACCCCGTCCATATCACTCATCTTTGTATGACAGTGAAGTTCCACCCTCTTTTCCGGAGCAGTATCTTTTCTAGACTCTGTAAAATCAGAAATCTTCCGGATTCCGGTTACGGACCCGATCGTAAGCTCACCGTCAAACTTATCGATAGTCGTAACCCCTTTGATCTTCAGAAATGCCCCTGCCTTTACATCTCCCAGAATATCCGGAAGCTGCTCGTTGCGCACAAACATTTTTACCATTATCGTATCTGTAAAATCTGTAACCGCAAACATAACGATCGTCTTTTCGTTACGGATTTCTCGCGTATCGAAACTGATCACTTTCCCCCGCAGCGTAATCTCGCCCATCTCGCTCACTACGGTAGACAGTTCAATAGGCTCATCGTCAAAGTCTCTGCCATAGATAAGATTCGGATCGTCTGAATTTCTTTTCAGTGAACTGTAGCCTTCTCTTTTCCCGTACCGGGAGAAATTATTCTTTCCGCTTCCTGCAGACCTATCTTTTTCCACAGCTTTTCCCTGATTTACACCTATCTTTACATCTTTCTTCTGCTCGGCAGACAACGTATTTTCTTCTGCCTTTTCACTCTCTTTTTTCACCTGTACGGACGCTGCGTTTTTCAAAATCTCATCGACTTCCTGCCGAAGTTTCAAATCGTTGTACTTCAGTTTACTGTCTTTGGCTCTCTCGTAAAAGACACGTATTTCCACCGGACGGGCAAATCGCTCTTCGAATAACTCTTTTAAATAAGTTGTCAAGGCTTCTTTCTTTCCCTCTGCCACAATGGTGTCCGTAAGCTTCAAAGCCAGAATGTTCTCATCCTCAAAACTGTACGAAGCATTTTGCATCATACTGCGCTCTACAACACTTCTTGCTCCCAATTCCAAAAGGATACTCTCGAAGTATTCATTCATCAGATTCTCCGGCGTGTACTGTTCTGACAGTGCATATTTTTCCACGATCTTCACTTGTATCGGACTGCGTCCGAAAAGCTGCTCTTTTAAAAGCTTTTCTACTTCAAACACACGCTTCTTCTGTATCAGATGACTGCTTAACAGATACACTCTGATAAAGTCTCGCCGACTGTTTGTAGCCACTTTCAGAACTTCTACTCCCTGAAAAAGTATTTGTATATCTTCATTCACTTTTAAAGTCGGAAATACTTCAAAAAATGATTTACTCATTCCAGTGTAACAACTCCCATCTCAAAGTTTCTAACAATTCTTCTTCTTTTACTTTTTTTACTACTTGCCCTTTTTTGATCAACAACCCCTCGCCGATCCCCCCGGCAATTCCAATATCTGCTTCTTTTGCCTCTCCCGGCCCATTGACAACGCACCCCATAACTGCCACTTTAATGTCAAGAGGAATATCTGCTACCATCTGTTCCACCTGATTTGCCAGCCCGATCAGATCGATTTTGGTTCTTCCGCAAGTTGGACAGGACACTACCTCAATCCCCCCTGTACGAAGTCCCAGCGTTTTTAAGATCAACTTTGCGGATTTGACTTCTTCCACTGGTTCTCCGGTCAGAGACACCCGGATCGTGTCGCCGATTCCCTGGTGCAAAATCAGTGCAAGACCAATCGACGATTTGATATTTCCTGCCAGTAGCGTTCCGGACTCTGTAATCCCCACATGAAGTGGATAGATACAATCTTTCGCGATCAGCTCATGTGCTTTGACACACATCATGACATCAGAAGATTTAATACTGACAACGAGATTGTCATAACCCATACGCTCAATCATATGTACCTTATCCATGGCGCTTTCTACCAAACCTTCCGCTGTCACGCCTCCGTATTTCTCTACCAGATTCTTTTCCAGCGAACCACTGTTTACACCCACACGAATGGGAACGCCGTACTCTTTCGCCTTATCGACCACTGCCTGCACCCTGGATGCATCTCCGATATTTCCCGGATTAATGCGGATCTTATCTGCTCCGTATTCAATCGCCACAATGGCAAGGCGATAGTCAAAATGAATGTCTGCCACCAATGGAATGTGTATCTGTTTTTTAATTTCCTCAATGGCTTTTGCTGCCTCTAGATTCGGTACGGCACATCGGATAATCTGACACCCTGCCTGTTCCAGCTCCAAAATCTGCCGGACGGTAGCATCCACATCTTCTGTCTTTGTATTTGTCATAGACTGGATGGCAACCTCACTTCCACCACCAATACATACATTCCCGATCCATACCTTTTTCGTGTTCTCTCGTTTCATAACCTTTCCTCCTTTCGGCTTTTCACAAAAAAAATGTAACTATCCAACCTGTGCCTTTTCCCGGCTGCTCGGCAGCACATGGCTGAATAGTTACTGACTTTTATTCTTTCACAAACATCATCTGCTCGCCATATTCTCGTTCTGTAAGTGTCAACCGTTCCTGATCTACACTGTAAGAAAATGTTGTGCGTATACTGTCCAGTGTATTCATTACTTCTTCCTCTACATAATCCTTGTCCGACAACTCCAGAAACTCCTGGATTTTTTCATCGTCTCCCTTAATGGTTATGATCTTACTCTTCTTATCTATAGTATACTCCATTTTTACACCGGCATCTTTTCCCATGTCGGGAATTGCCACCGTAATATTGCCGCCGTTTTCTATTTTCAAACGGTATCTTCCGTCCTCGTCCGCCCATGTTCCTTCCAGTGGGTTACTGGTAAATAGTTTTGTCACAAGAAAAATCGCTATGATGACAATCAGTGCAGAAGAGCCCAGTGTCACTATTCTCCATATCTTACTTCGCTTTTCTTCATTATTTTTTGCAATTATCATCCGTCTGATCCTCTCATTTTTCTTTATTTCTCTTTCTAAATTATAGGTGTTTTCTTTCTCAGTGTCAACGTTCTAAACCGGTTCTTCATCCATCTCGACCACGAGATAGAATCCTCGCTCTGTTTTCTCGATTTCTTTTATCCTGCCTTTTTTGGATCGGATCCTCTGTCTCGTCCGATAAATACCGGACATGGCAACTGACGGCTCCACCAGATACGTATATTGTCCAGTGACAGCGCTTCTCTCACTGATCTCCACTTCCTGTCCTTCTTCCACGAGACCTTCCCGTTCCATTTTAAATCTTTCTTCTCTCATCAATAATATATCCTTTTTCTGCATATTCTTATATATATGTTCCATTTCGCGACATATATTTTGTTTTATCATAATTGTTTGTTGATATACGGCACTTCATATGTTCTTTAGCGCAACAATTGATAAAATATACTCATATTAAGAAAGGAGTTCCACAGGCATGTCTTTTGACAAGAAATTAAAAGCACTTCATATGGAAAACAACATGACTCAAGAATATGTTGCCAGCCGGCTGAATGTTGCACGTTCTACCATTGCAGGTTATGAAACAAAGAACCGACAGCCCTCTCACGAAAAACTGACATCTCTTGCCAGTCTCTTTCATGTGACTGTAGACTATCTGCTTGACGACACGGATTCTATAGAAGTCAATTCCTCTCAAGGAATGGTCTTCTCCGAAACCGAGAAAGAACTCGTCCTCAAGTACCGCAGACTCTCTGCACAGTCCAAAAAAGAACTGGAAAGCTATATTCAATTGTTAGAACTCCGAGATTCCAGAAACAGGAATGCCTGACAGACATCCCTGTTTCTATGATTTTCTATTTCTATTCTTCTCCCAGCTTACTCGCTATAAGCCAACCCAGTCCAAAGGTCAAAATTCCTGTGAGAACAGCCACGAACGAGAAACTACTCCAATCCGTTTTCCACAAGATCGCAACAGGCGATGCAGTAATAAGGCCAATGATCGCCCAATAGGCATGGGTTTCGGCTCTCTGAAAAATGAATTCGATGATCTTTGCAATCAGAAAAATTCCGATGATCACGCCGATTCCAAAAGGAATCAGAACAAACATATTTTTCATAACTCCAGAAATATCAAATGCTGTCAATGCCTCCACGGTATCATTAATACATTCTAAAATTGTATTATAATATCCAAGGATCATTAACATCATGGAACCACTCACCCCCGGCACTACCATAGTAGCCGCTGCAATGATGCCAACGCCGAATAATTTTATCGCATTCATGACACTGAAACTTACATCCGCCACATTTCCTTCATTCTCCCCCATCAAAGCCATGGAAATGACAATGACAAAAAACACAAGGAAGGAAAGAACCATCCCCGGGGAAATCTTCTTTTCCTTAACATGTTTGCAAATAAACGGAAGACTTCCTACAATCAGACCGCAAAACAAAAGATTCGTCTGAATGGGAAACGTTGCAAAACACACCTCCAGGATGCGCGCTACAACTACGATCGCAATTCCCACCCCGATAAAGATCGGCAGCAAGAATCTCAGACTTTCTTTAAATTCTTTCTTCAAATGTGTGATAGAATGGATCAGCTTGTCGTAAATCCCCATAGCAACCATCATAGTTCCGCCGCTGACTCCCGGTATAATATTGGCTACTCCGATCACAACTCCCTGCAGTAACTTCTTAAGCATAAATGTCTCCTTTATTTATCATATTTATTTCTTCATATATTTTCTTAAAAATACAAATAATTCTTCCATCTCTTCTTTTGTACCGACCGTAATACGAAGATATTGTTCTATCCTCCGGCTTTCCCAGTATCTCACATAAATGTCATGTGCCTTTAACGCCTCAAAAAGTTCCTTTGCCTCATACTCCGGGTGCATGGCAAAAATAAAGTTTGCCTTAGAGTCCAAACAAGAGAATCCAAGGCTTTTCAATTCTTCCTTTGCCCACTCTCTCGTTTCAATGATCTTATGAACGCATTCTTTAAAATATGCTTTCTCCTGCACTGCCGCCACACCGCAAAGCAAAGAAGTCCGGTTCATAGTATAAGAATTAAAGGAATATTTCACATCGTTCAGATACCGGATAAGCCCCGGGTTACTGATGGCATATCCGATTCGCATTCCCGCCATAGAACGGGCTTTGGAAAATGTCTGCACAACGATCAGATTATCGTACTTGTCAATCAATTCCATAGCAGAACGCCCGGCAAAGTCCACGTATGCCTCATCTATAATGACGATCACATCTTTGTTGTGCGCAATTATATCTTCTATGACCTCCGGTTCTTCATACAAGCCGGTCGGTGCATTTGGGTTCGGGAAGATAACGCCTCCGTTCTCTCCATAATAATCAGACGGTATGATCCGAAACGATTCATCCAGCGCCTTACATTCATATGGGATCTTATACAATTCCGCCCACACTTTATAGAATGAATATGTAATATCCGGGAAATAAACAGGCTTCTCGGAATTAAAAAAGGTAAGGAAGCACATTGCCAATACATCATCAGAACCTACCCCTACAAACACCTGATCTTCGTCTACTTTATAATAATCTGCCAATGCTTTGACAAGGCTCCCGGCTGTCGGGTCAGGATAAAGACGCAAGCAGTCCGTATCTATGTCTGCCAGCACTTCTGCCACTTTAGGCGCAGGTGGATAAGGATTCTCATTAGTATTTAATTTGATAACCTTCTTTTGCGGCTGCTCGCCCGGCACATAAGGTTCTACTTTCCGAATATTTTTCTCATACGCTTTCATAATCCGTTTCTCCTAAGCAATACTTTCGACTACATCAACATCCCATCTCTTTCGCAAGTTCCCGGAATTTCGGCAATGCATTTACAATCGTCTCATGAGACACGCAATATGCCAGTCTTACGTAGCCGGGACAGGCAAAAGAACTTCCCGGCACCATTAAGATGTTGTATTTTTTCGCCGCCTCGCAAAATTCTTTCTCATTTTCTACCGGAGATTTCACAAACAAATAAAACGCTCCCTGCGGTTTGATACACTCAAACCCACATTCGATCAAACCATTGTATAACGCTTCCCTGTTTTTGTCATAAAAAGAAAGTTCCGTCTTTTCGTTAATACATTTTGCAACAACTTTCTGCTGCAATGTAGGCGCATTTACGAAGCCAAGAATACGTGTTGCCACATTTGCCGCCGCTTTCACTTCCTCACTGTCTGCCACTTCATCAGGGATCACAAGATAACCGATACGTTCTCCCGGCAAAGACAACGACTTACTATAAGAATATCCCACGATCGTATTGGCATAATATTTTGTCAGCCAAGGCACCTCTACTCCGTCATAAGCAAGTTCACGGTAAGGTTCATCTGAGATCAGATAAATATCCGTTCCGTATTCCCTCTGCTTTGCCTCCATAATTGCCGCCATCCTTTTGATTGTTTCCTCGGAATATACAACTCCGGTTGGATTGTTTGGCGTGTTTACAAGTACGACCTTTGTCTTTGGAGTAATCTTCGTCTCAAATTCCTCTAACTTCGGCTGAAAATCTACAGTATTGGGAGAAACCTCAACAAGTACTCCGTCATAATTATTCGTATAAGAACGATACTCACCAAAATAAGGTGCAAACGCGATCACTTCGTCTCCCGGGTTAAGCAGCGTCTTTAAAATGACATTAAGCCCTCCCGCTGCTCCCACAGACATTACGATATTCTCTCCGGTAAAAGAAGTCTGAAAACGCTGATTCAATGAATCTGCCACCGTTTGTCTCACATCTGCATACCCACTGTTACTGTTTGTATATCCATGAAGGACAACCGGATCGCTGTCTGCTACCAGATCTGCAATGGCATCCTTTACCGCCTGCGGAGCCGGAACGTTTGGATTCCCAAGGCTGAAATCATACACATTTTCCGCACCATATATTTTCGCAAGACGGTTTCCTTCTTCAAACATAGCGCGAATGGCAGAACTGTTTGCTACCATTCCTTTCATCTTCTCTGCAATCATCTTAATTCTCCTTTTCTGTGACCATTCCCTTTTCTACTAAAAATACCGGACGGTAGGATAACTTTGCTTTTCTGAGTCCTTCTGCTCCTGTATCTTCCTCTCGATTGATGTATAGATAACCGGCACATTCATGCTCTGCAAACTGCTGATTTATCATAGGATATGCTCCCTGAATATCCGCAAACGCTTTCTCAATATGAACCACAAATGTATCCGAACAGACCTCCTCCCCTAACGTAAATGCCACGATCTCTCCGTCCACACGCAGAAGACCACCCTTTAGCTCCAGCTCTTCAAACAGACGCAAAGAATTAAGCGTTACGCACATCTCCGCATTTTTTTCTAAATCTTCCTCGCACCCGTTGTCATTTCTCCATTTTAACGCCATCTGGAAGCACTCTTCCAGATTATCTGTTGTCATTGTCTCATAACTCCAGCGTTCTCCGTAGGTAGCTTTAAATTTGTTGATATGATTCCGCTTTCCGTGAAGTTTCTTTCCAGACAGCGTGATCAGTTTCTCCGACTCATACACATAGTCTGCCAGATCACGGTCATATTCCACTTCAAATCTCCCTGGAAACCACTCTTCCAGTTTTTCAAAATGTTCCGGCGTTACATTATACAGACTGAACGGATAATCTCTGTCTTTACAATAAGCCTCCAGTACCGGAAGGACTTTTTTCACATTTTCATCACTTCCTACCGGAAATGCAAACGAAAGATGCTCTTCGTCCTCGCTTTTAAATATCAGCGTATTTCCGATAATTGCCCATTTTACCGAATAATGTCTGGACCACAAAAATACATTTACAAATGTTCTTTCACAGCTCCGGCTCGGATACTGTTTAAAATAATCAGATATAACTTCTCTGTCCTCAAATTCCGGTCTTTTAAAATTAAATTCTTCCATAACTTACCTTCTATCTGTCTTTTCTCTTTCTTGCACGTTTTTTAGTATACCATTTTATCATCCATCTTACAAGCAACACAAGGATGACGATCAAAAGCACAGCGATGCCGCAGATGATAAAGAAAAACTTGTTCGGATTTTTCAAAAGCTCTACAATATTTTTACTGTCTGTATCGACTCGGGAGTTTGACAGTTGAATTAAAGAAAAAAACCTTATAATGCCTATAAAAAGG
>CAUWLL010000023.1:0-42240 GCA_963559605.1 uncultured Lachnospiraceae bacterium | reverse complement strand
CTTGCTTCTTCTTCAAATACACGGATAAATTCTGCTCCGATAATCTTTCTCTTCTCTTCCGGATCTGCCACGTCTTCCAGTTTTCCAAGGAATCTCTCAGAGGCATCCACATAGATCAGATTTGCATCCATCTGGTTTTTAAACACTTCTACAACGCTCTCAGATTCTCCCTTACGCATCAGCCCGTGATTTACGTGTACGCAGACTAACTGTTTGCCGATTGCTTTGATAAGAAGCGCTGCTACTACGGAACTGTCAACACCGCCGGACAGCGCCAACAACACTTTTTTATCTCCCACCTGCTTACGGATCAATTCTACCTGATCTTCCACAAAGTTTTTCATATTCCAGTTTGCTTCTGCCTTGCAGGTATCAAAAAGAAACGCTTTCAACATATCTTCTGACGGAAGCTGAGCATAAGTCTCTGCACATTTTGCTGTCGGATGATCGATTGCCATCACCGGATAACCAAGCGCATAGATTTCTTCACAAACCTCTACCGGCTTGCCGTCTACTACGCGGTTTTCTCCACCATTTAAAATAATACCTTTTACATTATCCAGCTTTTTCAACTGCTCCGGTGTAATATCATGCGGATGGATCTCGCTGTATACACCCATATCACGAATCTGTCTGGCAATCACTGTATTTTCAGTGCTTCCAAGATCCAGAATTACGATCATATCCTGTTTCATATATCTCTTGCTCTCCTTCCACTTTAATTATCTGTCATATTATCAAAATATCCCTGAATCAAGATGACCGGTGTTCCTTTGTCGCCGGAACCGCTGGTCAGATCACACAGAGAACCGATCAAATCTGTAAGACGTCTCGGTGTCGTTCCCTGAGAAACCATGTTTCCAACCAGATTGTCATCTTTTTCTTTGATTTTTTTAGAGATCGCTTCTTTTAGCGCCTCACCTGACAGATCTTTAAAATCATTATCTGCAAGATATTTTAATTTCAGCTCGTTCGGAGTTCCCTCAAGTCCTTCTGTATTTGCAACAGATACACATGGATCTGCAAGCTCCCAGATCTTTCCAACCGGATCTTTGAAAGCGCCGTCACCGTACACCATAACTTCTACGTGTTTTCCGGTTTTATCGAGAATCTTCTTCTGCACTTCCAGTACCAGATCTGTACAGTCACGCGGGAAAAGTTTTACACTCTCTTCTGTCGATTTATTCGACCCGAGAAGTCCGAAACGTTCATTGCATCCGCTTCCATCTACCGGACTTGTCAAAATGTCGTCCATTCCGTATACTTTTTCTGCTCCGTGAGCTTTTAAGATGCGTTTTGTACGCTCTCTGGAATGAATGTCACAGCTTAATACATTTTTTGTATACTTCAGGATTTCCTGAGGCTGATTTGCGAAAATAACTTCAACGTCAGCGCCCATCTCACGGATTACTTCACTATAATACGCCACGTAATCCACACCCGTGAACGGATGGATATTCTCACCGAATAACTCGCGGTATCTCTTTTCATCCAATACATCGCTGTATGGATTAATTCCTGCCTCATCCAGCTGATCCAGTGACACCAGCTCATTTCCCACTTCATCACTTGGATAGCTTAACATAAGTACAATTTTCTTCGCACCTTTTGCCATTCCTTTTAAACAAATGGAGAAACGGTTTCTTGAAAGAATCGGTAAAATAACTCCGATCGTCTCTCCGCCTAATTTCTCTTTCACATCTTTTGCAATTGCATCAACAGACGCGTAATTTCCCTGAGCTCTGGCTACAATAGACTCTGTAGCTGCAATAACATCCCGGTCGCGCAGTTCGAAGCCTTCGCTTTTTGCCGCGTCTAACACGCTATCTACAATAATATCTGCCAGATTATCACCTTCGCGGATAATCGGACAACGTATTCCTCTTGATATAGTACCTACTTTTCTTTCCATGATTTTCATCCCCTTGTACTAAAATGAAATATATTGACAACTTACACTGTACCACAACAAAAGCAAGATTACAATTCTATTCTTGCAAAATACAGATTTATTCTCCAAACAGCGGTGTGGAGTAATATCTGTCCCCACTGTCCGGAAGGATCGCCACAATCGTCTTACCTTCATTTTCCGGTCTTTTTGCCAATGTAATCGCGCCATGCAGAGCCGCCCCTGCGGAGATTCCCACAAGAATCCCTTCTTTCTTTGCAAGAAGTTTTGCCGCCGCAAACGCGTCCTCGCTCTCCGCTTGAAATACCTCATCATAAATATCTGTATTCAATACTTCCGGCACAAAATTCGCGCCGATCCCCTGAATCTTATGTGCCCCTGCATCCCCACCGGAAAGAATGGGTGAATCCGCCGGTTCTAATGCAACCACCCGGACAGACGGATTTTTCAATTTCAAATATTCCCCTGTCCCGGTCAGTGTTCCTCCCGTTCCTACGCCTGCGATCAGAACATCCACCTCTCCGTCTGTATCTTCCCAGATCTCCGGTCCTGTCGTCTCTATGTGGGCTTTTGCATTCGCACGGTTCGTAAATTGTCCCGGGATAAAACTGTTTTCGATCTGTGCTGCCAATTCTTCTGCTCTTTCAACTGCCCCGGCCATTCCTCTTGCTCCTTCCGTAAGGACTATTTCCGCACCGTATGCTTTTAAAATATTTCTCCGCTCTACACTCATAGTGTCCGGCATAGTCAGAATCATACGATACCCCTTCACTGCGGCAATAGACGCAAGCCCGATCCCCGTATTCCCGGACGTCGGTTCAATGATCACCGAACCTTCTTTTAAAATACCTTTTTTCTCTGCCTCGTCAATCATAAATTGAGCTGCCCTGTCCTTTACACTTCCCGTTGGGTTCAGATATTCTAACTTTACAAGTACTCTTGCTTTTAATTCCAAGTCTTTCTCGATATTTGTCACTTCCAAAAGCGGCGTTTTGCCGATTAATTCTGTTGCATTTTTGTATATGTGAGCCATCTTTACCTCCATCTTTTTCTCTTATTTCATCATTCTGTTTCCTTCACTTATTTTAGTATAGCACACTCTGTAAGTATCCCAAAACCTTTATTTTCTCAATTAGCTTTTTCGAACCCCAAATATTCTTATAGTACTTTTAATATTCGATATTTTTCTGTTATTTTTCGTCGATTCAACTTATTTTTATATATTTACTTCTTGTTTATCTTGTAGTTTTGCACCTATAATGGAATTTTTTATTTCCCTTTTTGCGATATTTCCTATATAATAGATAAGAAGTAGTTTTTTCAATCTCAGATTAGGAGGATAGATATGGCAAAACGAACAGATATTCATAAAGTATTGATTATTGGTTCAGGCCCGATCATTATCGGACAGGCTTGTGAGTTCGACTACTCCGGCACACAGGCTTGTAAGGCGCTGCGTAAACTCGGTTATGAAATTGTGCTGGTCAACTCTAACCCTGCAACAATTATGACCGATCCTGAAACAGCAGACGTTACTTACATTGAACCATTGAATGTAGAAAGACTGGAACAGATCATTGCAAAAGAAAGACCAGATGCGCTTCTTCCAAACTTAGGTGGACAATCAGGTCTTAATCTTTGTTCTGAGCTTGCAGAAGCAGGTGTACTTGACAAATACAATGTAAAAGTTATCGGCGTTCAGGTAGATGCTATTGAGCGTGGTGAAGATCGTATTGAATTCAAGAAATCCATGGACTCCCTCGGTATCGAAATGGCAAGAAGTGAAGTTGCCTATACGGTAGAAGAAGGTCTTGCAATCGCAGACAAGCTGGGATACCCGGTTGTTCTTCGTCCCGCTTATACGATGGGCGGCGCCGGAGGCGGACTTGTTTATAATAAAGAAGAATTAAAAACCGTAATGGCGAGAGGTCTTCAGGCTTCTTTAGTGGGTCAGGTTCTTGTAGAAGAATCTATCCTCGGCTGGGAAGAGCTTGAGCTTGAAATTGTCCGTGACGCAGACGGCAACATGATCACCGTATGTTTCATTGAAAATATCGATCCGCTCGGCGTTCATACCGGAGACTCTTTCTGTTCCGCTCCAATGCTTACGATTTCCGAAGAGGTTCAGAAACGTTTACAAGAAAAATCGCAGAAAGTTGTAGATTCCGTACAGGTGATCGGCGGCTGTAACGTACAATGGGCACACGATCCGAAAACAGACAGAGATGTTATTATAGAAATCAATCCAAGAACTTCCCGTTCTTCTGCGCTTGCTTCTAAAGCAACAGGTTTCCCGATCGCTTTAGTATCTGCAATGTTGGCGGCAGGACTTACATTAAAGGATATTCCTTGCGGAAAATACGGCACACTGGATAAGTATGTTCCAAACGGAGATTATATCGTAATCAAATTTGCCAGATGGGCATTTGAAAAATTCAAAGGCGTTGAAGACAAGCTCGGTACTCAGATGCGTGCCGTGGGCGAAGTTATGAGTATCGGAAAAACTTATAAAGAAGCCTTCCAGAAGGCGATCCGAAGTCTTGAGACAGGACGTTACGGGCTTGGACATGCTAAGGATTTCGATACAAAGACAAAAGAACAGCTTCTCAAAATGCTCATCACCGCATCCAGCGAACGTCATTTCATTATGTATGAGGCATTAAGAAAAGGCGCTACTGTTGATGAGATCCACGAGCTTACAAAAGTAAAGAAATATTTCATCGAACAGATGAAGGAACTCGTTGAAGAAGAGGAAGCACTTATTACAAATAAAGGAAGCCTCCCCTCGGACGACAAACTTATTTCCGCAAAGAAAAACGGTTTTTCCGATAAATATCTGAGCCAGATTCTGGAGGTTTCTGAGGCGGACATCCGCAACAGACGAATCGAACTCGGTATAGAAGAGGCCTGGGAAGGCGTACATGTAAGTGGAACCGAGAACAGCGCTTATTACTACTCTACTTACAATGCCGAAGATAAAAACCCTGTTTCCGACAAGCAGAAGATCATGATTCTCGGCGGCGGTCCAAACCGTATCGGACAAGGTATTGAATTCGACTACTGCTGCGTACATGCTGCACTGGCTCTCAAGAAACTTGGTTTTGAAACGATCATCGTAAACTGTAACCCGGAAACTGTTTCCACAGACTACGATACTTCTGATAAACTTTATTTCGAGCCATTGACACTGGAAGATGTATTAAGCATTTACAAAAAAGAAAAACCCGTTGGTGTTATCGCACAGTTCGGCGGACAGACTCCTCTGAACTTAGCTGCCGATCTGGAGAAAAACGGTGTGAAAATTCTTGGAACTTCTCCTTCTGTCATTGATCTTGCAGAGGACCGCGATCTGTTCCGTGAAATGATGGATAAATTAGAAATCCCTATGCCGGAATCCGGTATGGCTGTGGATGTCGACGAAGCTCTTGCCATCGCAGAAAAGATCGGTTATCCGGTAATGGTGCGTCCGTCTTACGTACTCGGCGGACGTGGTATGGAAGTTGTGTATGATGACGAAAGTCTTACAAACTATATGAAAGCAGCTGTCGGTGTAACCCCTGACCGTCCGATCCTGATTGACCGTTTCCTCAATCACGCATTAGAGTGTGAAGCAGACGCTATCAGTGATGGTACACACGCATTTGTCCCGGCAGTTATGGAGCACATCGAGCTTGCGGGCGTTCACTCGGGAGACTCTGCCTGTGTCATTCCTTCTGTACACATTTCGGAAGAAAATGTACGGACAATCAAAGAATACACAAGAAAGATCGCAGAGGAGATGCATGTCAAAGGTCTTATGAACATGCAGTACGCGATCGAGAACGGCAAAGTATACGTACTAGAAGCAAATCCTCGCGCTTCCCGTACCGTTCCGTTGGTATCTAAGGTATGTAATATCCGCATGGTACCTCTGGCAACAGATATTATTACGGCTGAACTTACCGGACGTCCGTCACCGGTTGCAGACTTAAAAGAACAGAACATTCCTTACTTCGGTGTAAAAGAAGCCGTATTCCCATTCAATATGTTCCAGGAAGTGGACCCACTTCTCGGACCGGAAATGCGCTCTACAGGAGAGGTTCTTGGTTTGGCTCCTTATTTCGGAGAAGCTTTCTACAAAGCACAGGAGGCTACACAATCAAAACTACCTCTTGGCGGAACCGTATTGATCTCCGTAAACCGCAAAGATAAGGAAGAGGTTGTAGAAGTTGCCAAAGCCTTTGCAGATAATGGATTTAAGATTCTCGCAACCGAAACAACCTGCCACCTGATCAATGAAGCAGGTATCCCGGCTGAACGTGTAAACAAACTTCAGGAAGGACGCCCGAACATTCTGGATCTGATCACTAACGGTAAGATCGATCTTATCATCAACTCTCCGGTTGGTAAAGACAGTATCCACGATGACAGCTATCTGCGTAAATCTGCGATCAAAGCCAAGATTCCTTATATGACTACGATTGCAGCGGCAAAAGCTACCGCAGAAGGTATTCATTCAATGATCAAGTATGGTAACGATGCCGTGAAATCACTTCAGCAGTTACACAGTGAAATCACAGACAAAGAGTAGATCAGACACCCCTTTTCCACAATTGGGTACAGGGGGGAATTAAAATAGGGACGTAGGAAAATGTAATTTTCCTACGTCCCTATTTCAAAGATACACCGCTCAAAGGCGTTGATCACTTCTGTCTCTTCGTATTTATCATACCGTTTATGATTCCGTCCGTAAGACAGATGTACATGACCATGTACGAAAAACTGTGGTTTATATTTCTTCATCAAGGTTCGAAACACTTGAAATCCCTGATGGGGCAAATCCCTGCCATCGTTTAGCTGATATGCCGGAGCGTGGGTTACAAGAATGTCAAACCCACGCCGGAAAAGCAGCGGAAAGAAAAGCTTCCGCACTCTTCTTGCCATCTGCCTTTCCGTATACTGATGTGCTCCGCTTCTATATCTCATAGAACCGCCCAGCCCCAAAATCCGAATTCCTTTGTACACATATATTTTGTCCTCAATGCAGATGCAGCCTTCCGGCGGCTTTTGCTCATACCTCTCGTCATGATTTCCATGCACATACAAGACCGGTATAGATGTCATAGTCGTCAAAAAGGACAGGTATTCTGCCTCCAGATCCCCACAGGAGATAATCAGGTCAATACCTTTTAGTTTCTCTTTCTCAAAATAATCCCACAAATACTTCGACTCTTCGTCTGATATTGCAAGTATTTTCATCTGTGCCGTTACCTTTCTTTCTTCTTGATTCCCTGCTGTGAAACCGTCGGCTTTACTGTCTCTCTGAGTTCGTCGTCTCTCGGAACCGAACCGATCACATTATCCGCCAGCCAGTCCATTGTGGCAATCTCCTCCGGACTCAGGCTGTAATTCGGATCTGCCTGCACAATCCCCTCCTGAGAATATAAAATCCCCGAAAACGGATTGAACTCTCCTCTGGAAATCGTTTCCTTCAAAAACTCTACCAAACGCTTTGTCCCAATCGGCAGCTTCTGAGAACAAACAACATCCACAACGCCGGACGACATTCCCCACCAATAATTAATCGCCTTTTTATCCGAAGGATCGTCATCATACTTCCATGTCCCGTCCATAACCGCACGTACAAGCTGTTCATAAAATTTCCCCCAATGCCAGAGCGGCATTGCAAGATTCACTGCTTCATCCCCCTCCAGACAGTACAGACCGTAATCCCGGGATGCGTCCTCGGGAATCACCATGTCTTTCCCGGAAATGCATCCGGCTCCGATTCTCTTGATCTTCTCATATATATCCTGATTTTTCTTGGCTGTCCATTCCAGATACACTCCCACCCTCGGATTGATCATCCTGGCTCCGAGAGCAAATGCATTGATGTTCGCAATGGTACCATACACCGGAATATCCGCCACATACGCCGCCTTATCATTTGCTGCCATAGCCCCTGCAATAGCCCCCATCAAGAATTTCGCCTCATGCATGCGGGCATAATATGTTCGGATATAACGATGAGAGGTATTCAATGAACAGCTTAAAATGCGAACCGTCGGATGTGCCACCGCAGCTTTTACACACGCCTGTACAAACGCAGGCGTTGTCGCAAACACAATATCACAGCCTTTTGCAATGGCATCCTCAATGGTTTCGTCAATAGTATCTTTTGTAATATTTTCATAGTAAACAGTATGAACCTGTCCGGGAAAAACCTGTTCCAAATGCAGCCGTCCAAGCTCATGGGCATATGTCCATGCTGAAGAGCCCGCTGTCTTTTCATAGATAAATCCTATTTTCAGACTATTCATGCTAGATGGCAGGATCAGGCTTAGCAGCGGTTTTTTCTCATTGTTTGGCTGAAGCTTCAGATCAATGGCATCGTGTTTTTCCAGCAGTTTAAATTCTTCCCAATTTCTGGAAATCATGTTTTTCAGCTCTTTTGTCGTCTTATCCTGTACCTGTTTATATCCATACAGTTCAATCAGCGCCAGAAAGGCATCTCCTACCGTAATCCTCAGTCTGTCCTTATCCTTTTCCTTATATTCTTTAGAAAATCTTGTATAGATAGAACTAAAATCCAGCCTGTCGTCATCGCTCCATACTTCGCCGACTGATTTTCCCACTGTTTTTTGGAGCTTTCCAAAACTGCCCTCCTCCGAAAACCAGATAAAATTAATTTTAGATAATTCATAGAACTCTAAAAACTCATAATAAATTTTATTCTCTTTCTCTTCTGTACGTTTAGGCACAATTCGAATAACCGTTCCGGGTATAGACACAACGTCAAAATATTTCATGACGCTGACTCTCTTATTTCCCTCCAGTACGTAGAACTTATTCATATATTCATAAGCCTTGATCGGTTCACGGATCCCTTCTTCCAGATGGCTTTCACAAAGTGTCGCCCATTTACGCGCAAACTCTGTATCATCTTTCAATATGGGCATAAAATTAGCCGCAAATGCGTTGCTGCGCCCTCCGGTCTTCGTCCCCACGATCTGATCTGCCGGAATCTGCACAAGCCCTAACGGAACTTCCGAAAAACTCCCCCTCCCCGGAAGAATATCATCTAACACTTCCAGCGTGGGGCGCATTCCATGCATCATCCGGTGCTGATATTCTTTTTTCCCAAGTTTCTGTGCCTTTTCATAATCTACTGACGACATATATTCTCTCCGTTTCTTTCTAAAGATTATTCAGATACTCTTGTATTTTCACTGCATTTATATTACTATAGTAACGTATTTCCCCGTTCTTTACAAGGGACGGGGACGGCGAAAATCTTTTACATCAGGAGGGAATTTTTATGAAATTTTGCAGTAAATGCGGTGCACCTTGCGGCGATGAAGCAAACCACTGCCCAGAATGCGGCAATGCTTTTCCCGGCGGACAAAGCTCCCAAAACACAACTACCAATAATGCAGCAGGCGCAGATAACGGGCAGGGCACAAACCCTTATAACCAGTCCTGGCAGCAGCAGAATACAAACGCAAATACAAACGGCGGTCCTTATCAGTATCAGCAATACGGCACACCGGGATCCAATTTACCGGGTATTACCGAGCGCAATATTGCAGTTTCCCTGATTCTTTCCTTAGTCACATGCGGAATTTACAGCATTTACTGGATGATCATGTTAAATGATGAGGTCAACCAGCTATCCGGAGAGCAAAATGCCACATCCGGTGGAATGGTCTTTTTATTTACTCTGATCACCTGTGGTATCTATGGAATTTACTGGGCATATAAAATGGGTGAACGATGTGACCGTATCAACAAAGTTGACGGCAACTCCAATATTCTGTATCTTGTCATATCACTTTTAGGTTTTGGCGTTGTCAACTACTGTCTGATGCAGGACACGATCAACAGAACAGTCCGCAATCAGCAGGGCAGATATTAGAAACAAAATATTTTCTACATAAAAAGGGTTATGCATTTCTTTTGCATAACCACTTTTTCTTTCCCCAAATATTTCTCCATTTTTCTACCACGGTTCTTCTTCTCCCATACGGATTCGTTCCATTTTCCCGACAAGCTCCTCGTCCATATAGTCAAAAAGATAGTTTTTACCCCGAACGCGTTTTTCCAAATATTCTTCCCGAATTTCCTGCTTCATCAGTTCCACATCTTCCTCCAGTTCTCTTGCAGAGATCAAATGCGCTCCCTGCCCTGCCACGATCACCTGCTCCACACCGTCTGATGTTGCTACAGTAACATGATATTTGCGGCCAATCTGGTGAACCACTTTCTCAATGTACTGATCTGCCGTTTCCTTCTCCTACGTGTATATTGTGATATTTCTGAATCTCGATCCAGGAACCCTCCACTTTATAAGCGTCAAACACAAGAATAACCGTACATTTTTTATATCCCTGATAATTACACAGAATATCCATCAATTTATTTCTGGCAGCTTCGATATTATCTTTCGCCAACTCTTTCAGTTCTTCCCACGCGAAAATAACATTGTAGCCGTCCACAAGAAAATATTCCGGCAGTTTTTCCTTTTCTTTTGTTTTTTTCTGCGGCTGCGCCTTTATAGTTCTGGAAACCGGAGGATTCTTCCGCTCTAATTTTCCATAAGTGCGGATAAAGATTTCTTCCAGCTCTTTCTCTTCTTCTTGAAATGCACTGCCGGATCCTCGGACGCCTGTTCTGTAATTTTCTACAGGACTCTTTCTGTTTGCATATTCCGGTCTGTCCCGCCTTTCCGCCTCCTGTTTCTCTCTCTCTAACCGCTTTAACTGGCTCTCAATATGCATGTGCTCCGGTACGTCTCTCCAAGGCACATAAAATCCCGCTCCATGACTGCAAAACACAGAACCTGTGGGATTATCCAGATCATTTTCCGGCTCATAGCCTATTTCTTCCACCACCTCTTCTGTGTTATGGCACGGTTCGTAGCCTCCAAACACAAGGGAGATTCTCCCCTGCCCTCTCGTATATCCGACAACCTCTGTCTGGTAATCTCTCATACAGGCAACGGGCGCTTTCCCGGTAAGCACTGTCCGATCGCCATTCGTCTGCGGAGGCTGAAACTCTCCGTACATACGCTGAATGTCAGAAAGCGCGCGTCCTACGGTATCTGTCGGTATTTCTAATCGAAATTTATAATATGGCTCTAACAAAACATTTTCTGCCTGCATAAGCCCTTGACGTACGGCGCGGTAAGTAGACTGACGAAAATCTCCGCCCTCTGTATGTTTTAAATGCGCCCGTCCCGCTGCCAGTGTGATCTTCATGTCTGTGATAGCGGAACCCGTCAATACACCTCTGTGTGTTTTTTCTTTTAAATGCGTTAATATGAGCCTTTGCCAGTTTCCATCCAGCACATCTTCGCTGCATATCGTCGCAAATTCCAGACCGCTTCCCGGTTTTCCCGGCTCTAATAAAAGGTGGACTTCTGCATAATGTCGAAGTGGTTCAAAATGTCCCACTCCCTCCACCATATTTTTGATCGTTTCTTTATATACGATATTTCCCGTTCCAAATGTAACCTCTATACCGAATCTTTCTTTCATCAGACTACGGAGAATTTCAATCTGTACCTCTCCCATCAATCTAACATGAATTTCTCCCGGTTCTTCTTCCCACACAACCCGGAGCATCGGATCTTCTTCCTCTAAAAGTCTAAGATTCCCAAGCATAGTGTGTACGTCGCATCCCTCCGGAAATTGCACTTGATAATTCAGTACCGGCTCTAACACAGGGCCTCCCGACTCTTTTTCTGTCCCAAGTCCTTCCCCCGGATAAGTGTGGCTGAGTCCTGTCACCGCACACACAACTCCTGCCTCTGCTTCCGGCACTGTCTCAAATTTTTCCCCGGAATAAATACGGATCTGATTTACTTTCTCTTCCCAGCGTTCCGATGTCGGCAGATCATCTCCCAAAATGTCCTTTACTTTCAGTACGCCTCCGGTTATTTTCATATGTGTCAGGCGATTCCCCTGTGTGTCACGGGAAATCTTGTATACCTTCGCCCCAAAAGGCTTGTCTTTTCTATTCTGCATCTGCCCCGCATCCTGTGCGGCGTATCGCTTTATTCCGTCCAGAAATTCCTGTACTCCGTCTACTTTTAATGCGGAGCCAAAATAACAGGGGAATATTTTTCTTTCCGCGACTAACCGGACAATGTCATTTTCATCCAGCGTCCCGGTCTCAACATACTTTTCCAGTACCGATTCATCGCACATCGCAACATTTTCAAAAAATTCTGCCTTGCACTGAGGATCTTCTCCCTCGTCAAACGACACAATGGAATCATCCAAAGCATTTTTTAATTCCTCCAACAGACGCTCCCGCTCTGTTCCCTCTTGATCCATCTTATTCACAAACAAAAATACCGGAACCTCATAATATTTCAAAAGATTCCAGAGGGTGCGTGTATGTCCCTGCACACCGTCCGCACCGTTGATCACAAGAATCCCATAGTCAAGTACCTGTAATGTTCGCTCCATTTCCGCAGAAAAATCCACGTGCCCCGGCGTATCCAGAAGCGTCACCTCCAAATCGCCAAGGTCAAAAACCGCCTGCTTGGAGAAAATAGTGATCCCCCGGGTTCTCTCCAACTCATTATGATCTAAAAATGCATCTTTGTGATCTACTCTTCCAAGCTTCCGTACACGTCCCGTCAGATATAAAATACTCTCGGATAACGTTGTCTTTCCCGCATCAACATGAGCTAAAATCCCCACACATATATGTGTTCCGGTTATTTTCTTCGATTTTTCACTCATCGAAAAGTCACCTTTCTGATCCTTCTATAAATTTTCAAAAATAATTCTTTCGCCGACTCTCTACGGTTTTATTGCAACCTTTATCACATTCTCCCGCCGGCCTTCAAATATATCATATGCTTTTTCAATATCTTTCAACGAAAATACATGTGTAATAAGGGGTGTTGTATCAATCTTTCCTTCTTTTATCAGCTTCAACGTCTCGTCACAATCACAACCGTCTACACCTCCGGTTTTAAACGTCAGATTCTTCCCGTACATCCGGGGCAACGGCAGTATCTGATCCTCCTCATACATTGCAACAACTGTAACGATCGCATTTGGTCTTGCACATTTCCACGCAAGCTCAAACGTGTCTTTTCCTCCGGCAACTTCCAGCACCCTGTCTGCGCCGCCTCGGTCGCTATGAGCTTTTACAAACTGCTCTACATCTGTCTCTTTCGGATTTACGATCAGCACTTCCGGGTAGTGTTCCTTCACAAACCGCACTCTCTCTTCATCTACTTCTGACAAAATAATTCGTTTCGGATTCTTAAGAAAAACACAAACTAAGGTACAGATACCTGTCGGTCCTCCGCCAATGATCAATACGGTATCCTTTTCCGTGATCTCCGAAATTTTGGCTGCCCAATATCCGGTTGCCAATACATCTCCGACAAACAACGCGGCTTCATCTGAAATTCCTTCCGGGATTTTATTTAAGCCTTGATCCGCATATGGAACCCGAACATATTCTGCCTGTCCGCCGTCTATACGACATCCCAGCGCCCAGCCTCCGTTTTCATCGGTACAGTTATTTACATAACCTTGCTTACAGAAGTAGCAGTCACCACAAAAAGTTTCCACATTCACCGTCACACGATCCCCCGGAGTTACTTTTGTCACATCTGAACCTACTTCTTCTACAATTCCCACCATCTCATGTCCTACTGTAATGCCGGGAACCGCCCTTGGCACCGCACCGTGTTTGATGTGAATATCGCTAGAACAAATACTTGCCATAGTAACCTTCACAATAGCGTCCTGTCTATTTAAAATCTCAGGTTTATCTTTTTCCTCTAATACAAACTTCCCCGGCTCTTTATATGTATAAGCTAACATACCGTACCTCCTGCTCTCTATCTGTCTGTGTCATACTCCTACCATATCCCCAGCAATTTCTGCATCCCTAAGCTCACCAATGTGATCCCACACCAGCATGCCAGTCCAAGC
The DNA here is from genome assembly GCA_963559605.1 of uncultured Lachnospiraceae bacterium. GTDB lineage: Bacteria > Bacillota > Clostridia > Lachnospirales > Lachnospiraceae > Dorea_D. The sequence goes on along the minus strand of CAUWLL010000023.1, from coordinate 28,389 downwards.
CCGATCGGTTTCCCACCGTTTCTCACCAGTTTCACCACATTTGTATTTAGTCCGATGGCAGCCATTGCCATGATAATAAAAAATTTGGACAAATCTTTCAAAGGAGAAAATACCTCTGCCGGAACGCCTGATGCCGTTGCCACGGTAGTGATCACAGAAGCGCCTACAAAAAACAGGATAAAATACGGAAACACTTTCTTCATAGACACCTTTTCTCCATTGCCGTCTCCTTTTTTAGCGCGCATAAACGCTAACACCAGTGTAATCGGGATGATTGCCAGCGTCCTTGTTAATTTTACTGTTACTGCCTTGTCAAGCGTTGCACTTCCGAGACCATACATACTGTCCCAAGTGGCTGCCGCTGCCGTTACAGAAGACGTATCATTCACCGCTGTTCCGGCAAAAATTCCAAATGCGTCTCCAGACGTCTGTGAAAAACCAATTGCCGTTCCAAGCATAGGAAAAATAACTGCTGCCAATACATTAAACAAAAAGATAACGGAAATCGCCTGCGCCACTTCCTCATCATCCGCATCAATAACAGGCGCCGTGGCTGCAATCGCCGAGCCTCCGCAAATAGAGGAACCTACGCCTATCAAAGTGGAAATCTTTCCCGGAATATGAAGCGCTCTGTGAAGCGCATAGGCAATCAAAAGCGAGATTCCTATGGTAGACAGAATGATCGGAAGCGACTGCACACCCGTCTGGAAAATAACCTGCAGATTCAATCCGAAACCAAGTAAAACCACCGCATACTGTAAGACTTTCTTAGACGTATATTTAATTCCGCTCTCCAATGCGCTTCTCTCTTTCAGACACAATCCGATCAACATACCTACAACAATTGCGATCACCGGACCTCCAATGATCGGAAAGCGCTTTCCCAGCATCCAGGACGGAATTGCAATCACCAAACATAACAAAATTCCATAACCATTCTTTTTTAAAAACTCCATTTACGACCCTTCTTTCTAAAATTCACATTCATTTTATCACAATTACTTTTCATTTTCTATACCATTGTTTAAGGATTGAAAGCAAGTCCTCTTCGTGTTAATATAGAACTTGACAAATGCGGAGGTGACATCATTGAGAGAAATCATGAAACAGGCAATGGAAATCGGGAGAAAGTCCATCTCCTTGGGCGAGACGGCTTCTTATATCCCGGAACTGGGACGTGTCAATAAAAACCAACTTGGCATATCTATTTTTACTACAGACGGTGTGCGTGAATCTGTGGGGGATTCCAACGTACGCTTTACCATCCAGAGCATTTCTAAAGTAATCACTCTGGCAGTGGCTCTGGAAAAATGCAGTTTCCAGAAAGTATTTGAAAAGGTACATATGGAACCTTCCGGAGATGCATTTAATTCCCTTGTGAAACTGGATTTATCCAGCAACTATCCCTATAATCCGATGATCAATTCCGGCGCTCTTGCGATCACAAGCTATCTTACACCGCTTATAGATTTTGAGGAAATGCTTGCCATTTCCCGCAAGCTTTGCATGGACGAAGAAATTACGATGAACGAAGATGTCTATCAGTCGGAGATGAACCATATTTCCCGCAACAAGGCAATCGCTTATCTGCTGGAAAGTAAAGACATTATTGCTCCCGGCAGCGTTCCGGAAACTCTGGATCTCTATGTGCGGATGTGTTCCTTGAACGTGACGGCAGAAAGTCTGGCGGGATTCGGACTGATACTGGCTCAGGACGGTATCCATCCGATCACCGGAGAACGTGTGCTAGATGAAAATGTCGTAAAAGTCGTAAAAACCATTATGTTTACCTGTGGTATGTACGACGGCTCCGGCGAGTTTGCCGTCCATGTCGGCATTCCTTCCAAAAGCGGAGTCGGCGGTGGAATCCTCTCTGTGGTAAACCGTCGTATGGGAATCGGAATCTTCGGGCCGTCTCTGGATCCCAAAGGAAACAGTATTGCCGGCAACCATATTCTAAGACACTTATCCAGAGAACTGAATCTTCATATTTTTAACTAGGGACTATATGACGAAAGGGAGATTGCGCATCCGCATTGCCGCAAATCTCCCTTTTCTATTCTTCTTGATTTATCTTTTTAATTTATTTTCAAAAATCTCCACAATGGTTTTCTCTGTTCCTACCATCCCCGGCGAAGCGATCAGTCCCATATTCCGCATCGTTTCTTCCGGTGTACTCCCGTTGATCCCGTGTACTTCATCTATATATACGCCATTCATGGAAAGCTCCACAGACTGATATGCCGCGTCAACCGCCGCGATTCCTTTCATAGTACAGCCCTGATTTCCTCCGTCGCAGATCATTCCGGTAATACTACTTGCCATGTTATTAATGGTATGTGTCATCATTTCTATCGTACCGCCCCTGAGATATACAAGCCCACACGCCATACCCGTGCCTGCCGCAATAGCGCATCCACAAAACGCAGACAATTTCCCCGAATATTCTTTAATATACATACAGACAAGGTAGCTCAGCGCCGTTGCCCGGAGAAGCTGCTCCTCGGTGTAGCCATTCACCTTATAAGCCGCATATAACGGCATAGTTGCAATAATTCCATGAGCGCCGGATCCTGTAATACTCATGGCAGGCTTATCCAAGCCGATCACACGAGCCTCGATCGCTGCATTGCAAAGGAGAGACGCCGTTGTCTGCTCGTCCTCGGAGATTACTTCTCCTCCGTTTTTCTTTAATAAATATCTCGCAAACGTAGTTCTCGGATTGTGAAGCCCTTCTTCAAACAGCGCCCGGTTTACGTCATAAGCTTCTTTGATAAACGCAATTACCTTCAAATCCACCGTTTGTACATAGTCATACAATTGCTGCAAGGTATATTTATGAACAACTGCCGTTTCTCTCACTGCTTCCTCTGTCTCTGCATCCCCCTCATACTTTACGCTTTCTGCTTCCGACTCAAACTCTGTTTTTCCGTTTACCAAAATCTTTGTAATATTCGTATGAGAATCACGAATGGTAACAACCGCTTCTTCCGACTCTGTTTTCACCCTTGCCTCGATAAAGATTCGGCTTGTGATACTGTCAAGTGTAACACTTACCTTCCCCTCTTCGATAAGTTTACGCGCTTTTTCATTATCCTCTGGCTTTACATCTGCCAATGCTTCCAGTCCTTTCTCGGCATTCCCGGCAACCGCACCCAGAGCCGCGGCAAATACATTTCCCACCTCAGGGCTATTGGGAATGCCGCACGTAAACGCATTTTTATACATACCGCTGTTCAGAGCAACTTCTACACCGGAAAGCTCACCTTTAATAAAACTTCTTGCTTTGGCAACTGCAAATGCAATCGCTCCCGGTTCTGTAACTCCAAGGGCAGGCTTCATATCTTCCAAGATTAATTTAGACAGTTCCTTCATAGGTTTTCCTCCTTTTTACATGCAGAAACAGGCAGAGCGAAACGTCTCTGCCTGTCCTCTTCTTTATACCATGCACTCATGCATGTCCTCTTCTTCGATCCCGGTCTTTTTCATCATGGCAGTAATCTGCTCACGATCCTCAAGCCCGGCACACCATGCCAATCCACACCCTGCGGAAATCGCTCTCGGAACCGGAATAATGCGTCCCGGTATATTCTGCTCTTTACAAGCTTTTTCCATTGCCATAGCGTCCGCTGTTGTGTGAAATGTCACAACTAATTTCAGTTCTTTCCTTCTCATGTTCTACTCAATCACCACTTCAAAGTATCCGTCTTTCTCCGTAGAAGTTGATTTCTTTCCATGCTCTTTGGCATATTTTTCAACATTCATCTTCTGGTGAGGTTCACTAACCAGTACCTTTACTGCTTCACTTGCGCCTTTTAAAGCGTCTGCTGTCAGCATTAACGGCTCCGGACAAGACAGACCTCTTGCATCTACTTCCTTCATAATTTATTTACCTTCTTTCTTAGAATATATTATATCAAGGTCAAAAGTCAAGAACAACCTTTCTATTACTTGCTTTCTTCTCTCTTACATGCAAATGCAATGATGAAACAAATCACAATACAAATGATACAAGCAATTTTTCCATTCATCGGTACCGCACCTGCAACGATTTCTTTTGTCTCGGCATTTAATGCTGTTCCGCTTGCCGCAAGACCAAAGTTGTGACAGATCGCTCCACCTACGAACATTCCCGCAACGGTTACCGCTGCATCAGAAGAACCCTGACCTGCGAGGATCAGCTGACGAAGCGGGCATCCGCCTGCCAGTACTGCCGCAAATCCCACAGTGTACATACCCAGAATATTCCACAGATGCTCAGAGTGTGCGATAACACCCGGTGTATCAAATCCAACTACAAAACGTCCTGTTGCAACGTTGAAAATCAATAATACAACAAATAATCCTGCGATTACTGAGAATAAATCAAAATTCTTCATCAGGATCACGTCACGCATACTTCCTGCGAAACACATTCTGGATTTCTGTGCAAATGCTCCAAATACAAGACCGCCGACCAAAGAAGCAATAACCGGTGCATGCATACTTCCCGGACCTGCCGCGCTCTCTTTTAACAAAGGAGTTGCCAGAGCAAGTACAAGAATGCCGACTACGATAACCGGAAGCACTGCTCCGTTTAATTTATTTGTAGCATGTGCTCTTCCAAGACTAAATCCTTTCTTTAATGCAAATACTCCTGTTGCGATTCCCAGAATAAATCCAACCAGCGCAACCCATGCATTCAGATCGCCTGCTGACATACGGATGATCATACGAAGCGGGCATCCAAGGAATACCAATGCTCCGATCATAATGATCACACCAAGCACGAAACGAATCATCGGAGATGATCCTGCTGTGGATCGATACTCTTTTGTTGCTACTGAGATTAAAAACGCTCCCAGCACAAGACCGATAATTTCCGGTCTCGCATACTGCACCACTTCTGCCTGATGCATACCAAATGCTCCCGCCGTATCACGGATAAAGCATGCAATACAAAATGCCATGTTTGCCGGATTGCCAAGCAGCGCAAGAACTACTGCCACAATTCCACATACAGCTCCGGCTAACGCCAGTTTCTTCTTTGAATCTGTTAAATTCATTGTTTTGTTCCTCCTCTTATGTCTCTCATTTTCGAAAGAAGTACCGCTTACCTACTCTTCTTCCGCCAGTTCGCGGATTGCCTGAATGGCTGTATCCACCTCTTCTTCAGTATTGTAATGTGAGAAGCTGAACCTCACAGCTCCTTGTTCCACCGTTCCGAGCGCCTCGTGCATAAGCGGAGCACAGTGGCCTCCCGGTCTTGTAGAAATATTATATTCTGTAAGAAGCTCGTCACTCACTTCTGAAGAATCATAATCCCCGATGTTCAGCGTTACTATGGCACATCTGTCCATTGTTCTGAAATCACCGTAAATTTTGACAGACGGAATTTCCTTTACCCCGTCGTAAAATCGTTTCATCAACTCCTGTTCCCGGGCGCGAATTGTGTCCACGCCCGTTTCTTCCAGGTAAGACACGGCTGCATGAAGGCCTGCAATTCCATGTCCGTTCAAAGTCCCTGCCTCTAAGGCAGTAGGCATTTCTGTCGGATGTGTTTTACTATATGTCTGAACTCCGCTTCCGCCGGATTTCAGCGGTCGTATGGTAATTCCCTCTTTTACATACATTCCTCCCGTTCCCTGCGGTCCGAGAAGTCCTTTATGTCCGGTAAAGCAAAGTACGTCAATTCCCATCTCCTGCACATCGATTGGAAATACTCCGGCAGTCTGGGATGCGTCTACTACAAACAGTGCACCGTTTTTATGGGCAATGTCGGAAATCGGCTTCAGTGGAACATAATTCCCCGTCAGATTGGAGCCATTGGTACAGATTACCATTTTTGTCTCCGGGGTAACGGCCGTTTCTATATCTTTTATATCAATCGTACCTGTTTCATTACTTTTTACAATCGTAAGGTTTACGCCCTTTTCTCTCATCTCGTACAACGGACGGAGCACGGAATTATGCTCTAACATTGTCGTCACAACATGATCTCCCGGCTCTAATAATCCCTTAATTGCAATATTCAGGCTCTCTGTAGAATTCGCCGTAAAAACAACCTGCTTCGGATTTTCTCCGTGAAACAGACGACACAACTTCTCTCTTGTATCGTAAATAATTCTGGAAGCGCCCAGAGAGGCCTCATTGGCTCCCCGTCCTGCATTCCCCATCGAACCCATGGCTGTCATCACAGCGTCTATTACTTCTTTTGGCTTGCGCATCGTTGTCGCAGCATTATCCATATAAATCATAATCTTATCCCTCTTAAAAGGATGGAATACTTTCCACCTGTACTTATCAGTATAGTCTTTCTTCTTTCATTCGTCTAATTGAAATACCCAATATAAAGCGTCATTTATAGATGTTCACTATAAATGACGCGCACTCTTTTTCTACTGTTGATTGTTTTCGTTACTTTCCACCTCGTATACTTCTTTTACAGTCCGCACGAAACGCTCTGCGCTTCGTGACATATGGTAATTCTTATTGTAAACAAGGTTGATGTCACGTCCTTCGTCACTGTTTGGAATCGGAAATGCAAGTAAGATGCCCGCCTCTACTTCATCCTCTGTGGCAAGTCTGGACAACACCGTGATCCCCATTCCCTGCCGAACAGATTTTTTAATCGTTTCCTGGTTGGCAATACTGGCAATAATATCCAGTTCGGCCAGCTTAACTCCCGCCTCACGAAGCTGTGATTCCGCTTCTTTGCGTGTTCCCGAGCCTTCCTCACGCATAATGACCGACTCTTCTTTCATCCAAGTAATGTCGTTTTCCGATGTCTCCCTCAGCTTTTGATACTTCTCTGTATTGGGAGTTACGACCACCAGCTCGTCTTTATAAAACGGAATATATTTGCAGTGCTTTTTCTCCAGCACTGTGCCAGTAAACCCAACATCCACCATATGGCCTACAATCTGTGTGATCACTTTTCCACTGTCTGTCTCGATAATCTTAATCTGCTCATGAGGATATTTTTCATTAAACTTCATCAACACTTTCGGAAGCAGATACTGCGCCGGGATCGTAGATGCGGCGATGGTCACGCCATGCCGTCTGTCCCCTTTTTCGATTTCAAAACACTCTTCTATTTTTTCCTGCAATTCCACCATCTGCTTCGCATATTTATACAACTGAGCGCCATCATCTGATAGACTGACTTCCTTTGTACTTCTCACAAAAAGTCTTGCATTCAATTCTTTTTCCAACGCGGAAATATGTGCACTGACAGTAGGCTGTGTCAAAAACAACTCGCTTGCCGCTTTCGAAAAACTTCCGCTTTCTGCCACCTGTACAAATGCTTCTAACTGTTTCAAATTCATTAGTATGCTACCCTTTCACTCTCTGCTCCGGTTTTTTTCGTCACTTTGATGCTATCCATATACTCCAGGATCGGTTTGGCACTTTTTCTGCTGGTTTCAAATATGTCTCTCACCTGCGCGATCGTAATTAACGGATCCTCCTGTAATTTCTCTCGTATGACTTCCTCGGCGTGATCCATGTTGCTTTTTAACGTATACATATCTTCCGTCACTTTCACTACCTGCCGCTCTGTCATCAGAATGTTAAGAATATCATCCGCTGTATCTTTTGCCTCTCCTTTCAGATCGATTTCTGAATAACGGACAAAATCATAACCTGACTTTCGGAATACATCCAGAAGAATACCCGAGATTTTTTCGTATTTTCGGTCTTTCTGAACTTCGTAGTCTGCCTCGCACAGAAATTCATCTACTCTCTTGATATGTCCGTCCGCTTCTATCTGCTCTACGATTCGGTCAAAGACATTCGGTTTTATCTTCTTGAAATAAGTCATCTGTACTTCGGCTTTCTTCATACCATAACGGTACGGATATTTCTTCTCATAATCGGCGAGCGCCTCTTTTAAAACATGAACTGCCGCTCGCTCAGAATCTCTATGCCATACATAGGTATCTTTGCGCATGGCATAGCTTCGGACCAGTCCCTGACTTTCCAGCTCTTTTACATCCGCTTCCACTTCCTCTGACGATAACGCTGTAAGTTTTGCCAGCTCCGCCAGAGTAATGAGTGTCTCTGCGTGACTCTTTACATGCATTTCGATGACGTCTGCCGAAGAGCCCGACTCTTTACGCTTTAACTCTTCGATCGTCTGCTCCTGAAATCTACGCTTAATCTTTGGATTTGGCTCTAAGATAACACCTCCCCCGATCGTTTCCATCGGGGAATAAAAACGTACCACAAACTTATCTCCGCGTCTTACTGCTACCTCTTCCTCCAGCCGGAACTGTACATATCCGCTTTCTCCCGGTCCTATCTCTTCTTTATCTAACAGAACGGCCCGGCACAAAACCTCACTTGTTCCCGTAAAGAAATGCAGTCTCGTATGATTCGTAAGTACGCGCATAGATGAATCCAGAACATTTAATTTCACATCCAGCAAATCTGTATTTTTCATGCTCTGTGGCGGCGCAAGAACACAGCCTCGCCGAACCTCTTTTTTCTTCACATTGGATAAATTTATCGCTACTCGCTGTCCGGCATAACACTCTTTCTTATCCTCCCCGTGTACTTGAATACTGCGGATCTTACATTCTTTTCCAATAGGGTACATTTCTAATACATCTTCTTTGGAAATTGTACCGGAAACCAATGTTCCTGTAATAACCGTTCCGAATCCTGACAAGGTAAATGCACGGTCGATGGGAAGTCTCGGAATCGTATTTACGTCCTTTGCCTGTACATCATCCCCTGTCAGTTTTCCGATCAAGTCGATCAGCTCCGAAAGTCCCTCTCCCGTTGCCGCCGACACTTTTGCCACCGGAGCGTGTTCTAAAAACGTACCGGACAATTCCTCCCGAACTTCTTCTTCCACAAGTTCCAGCCACTCTTCATCCACAAGGTCACATTTGTTTAACACGATAATGCTCTTTTCAATTCCAAGAAGGTTCAGAATATCCATATGCTCTCTTGTCTGAGGCATGATCCCTTCGTCCGCCGCAATAACAAGCAGAACCAGATCCATGCCCACCACCCCGGCAACCATATTATTGATAAATCTTTCATGCCCCGGCACATCAATGATCCCTGCCCGGTCACCGCCTGGCAGATCAAAATAAGTGAATCCCAAATCAATGGTAATACCTCTTCTTTGTTCTTCCTCCCACCGATCTGTATTACGCCCTGTCAGGGCTTTGATAAGGGTTGTTTTCCCGTGATCGATATGACCGGCAGTTCCGATAATAATATTTTTCATACGCTTCTATAGCTCCTAACATTTCACAATCAGACTTTTTTCTTCCAGTACAAGAAAGGCTTTCAACTGATCTGTAAGTATCCTGAAATCCTCCCGGTCCATAGTTCTTACATCAAGTACAACACGGTCGTTAAAAGTCCTTGGAATAACCGGGACAGGCAGGTGGCGCATACGCTCCTCAAGCTCTGCCACACTGATTTTCTCTGGACGGATTGTGACCGCCATACTCGGAATTCTCTCAAGGGGCAAAGAGCCGCCTCCAATCTGAGATTCACATGAAATGACTTCTATTTTCGCCGGAAGATGTGCACGGTTTAACATTCTGCCAAGAGTTCTTGCCTCTTTCGTGATTTCCTCCAACGGCTTTGTGATCATACGAAGTACCGGAATATTCTGTACCGCTTTTTCCTCAGACAGATATTCCTGTAGCACCAGTTCCAGCGTTGCCGCCGTAAATTTATCAATACGCAGAGCACGGGTAAGCTGATTTTTCTTCATCATATCGATATATTTCTTCTTACCGATAATGATTCCTGCCTGTGGACCTCCCAGCAGTTTATCTCCACTAAAACAAACAACGTCCGCTCCTTTTTGAATAGATTCCTGTACGGTCGGCTCGTGCGTCAGGCCATATTTTGCAAGGTCGATCAGTACTCCGCTTCCCAGATCCTCTACCACAGGAATCTCCCGCTCTTTTGCCATCGGGATCAGTTCATCAATGTCTACAGAATCTGTAAAACCTACAATCCTGTAATTACTTGTATGTACTTTCAGAAGCGCCTTCGTCTCCTCTGTAATGGCATTCTCATAATCTGAAAGGTGCGTCTTATTTGTCGTACCCACTTCCACCAATGTTGCACCGCTTTCTTCCATTACATCCGGAATACGGAATTTCCCGCCAATCTCGATCAGCTCGCCGCGAGATACAATGACCTCTCCGCCTTTTGCAAGTGAACTCAGGATCAACAACACAGAAGACGCATTATTATTAACTGCCATAGCTGCTTCTGCCCCAGTAATCTTACAGAGCAGCTTTTCAAAATGAGAATAACGCTCACCCCTTTTTCCTTCTTCCAGATTGTATTCCAAGTTAGAATATCCTGTGGCAATCTCCGCCACCTGCCGCATATGCTCTTTGCTGATCGGTGCGCGCCCCAGATTTGTATGAAGGATCGTTCCCGTTCCATTGATCACCGCGCGCATATTCGGTGTATGCATGGATGATACGGTCATCTCAATATGGTCTTTTAAAAGCTCGATCTGCCGCTTTGCTCTCTCTTCATCCTCACACTGTCCGATAAATGTCCGAAGTTTATCCATTTCCATATGGATAGCTTCCATCACCGTTTCACGGCTGTATTTCTTGATTAATTGTTGAATACATTCCTCTTCTAACAGTATGTCCACTTTCGGAATACTGCGGTACAACATATTTTTATTCATCTTCATTTCCTTTCCGATTTTTAAAACAGACGGATTAATTTATCGCTCTTTGGCGCTACCTTTCCAATCACAGAAACGGTCGTGTCCATCCGGGCGGCGGCGAAGTCTGCCATCATCGGTTTCAAATCCTTCTCTGCCACGCTGATCAGAAGTCCTCCCGAAGTCTGTGGGTCATAAAGAAGATCCAGATAATGCTCTGCCACAGAACCGGTCTCCACCTTACCGATTGAATATCCTCTGTTCTTGTATGCACCTGCCGGAATCAGTCCCATCTTCGCATAGTCGATAGCGTCCGCCAGATACGCAATGTCTGTTACATTAATTTCAAATGTCACATCACTGGCAGAAGCCATTTCTACGCAGTGACCTAATAATCCAAACCCGGTAATATCTGTACATGCACTTACATCATATTTCTCTACCGCCTGTTTCCCTTTCTTGTTGAGAGATGCCATCACGGTCTGTGCCTCGCGGATCGCTTCCGGGGATGCCATGTCGGCTTTGATCGCAGTATTAACAATACCGCTTCCAATCTGCTTGGTCAGAACGAGCACATCACCCGGACGACAGCCATAATTTTTAAAGATTTTATCCGGGTGAACAAAACCGGATACACAAAGCCCGTATTTCGGTTCATCGTCCTGTACAGAATGTCCTCCCACAAGTACGGCTCCTGCCTCTTTCACCTTGTCAGCTCCTCCCGCCAGAATATCTCCCAAAACAGCCGGATCAAGGCAATTTGGAAATCCTACGATATTGAGGGCCACTGCCGGCTCTCCACCCATTGCCCATACATCGCTCAAAGAGTTTGCGGCGGCAATCTGACCAAACATATACGGCTCGTCTACGATCGGTGTAAAAAAGTCCACCGTCTGGATCATCGCAATCTCATCTGTCACTTTATAAATTGCAGCATCGTCTGAAGTCTCAATCCCTACGATCAGATTCTTATCTTCAAATTTCGGTAACTTACCCAAAACCTGGGCAAGCGTCTCAGGACCTATTTTCGCCGCTCAACCGGCAGTTTTACTCAGACTTGTCAGCTTTACATCCGTTTTCATCATAAGTTCCTCCCTCTTAATCTCTATTTCATTGCATAATTCTGTTTCATAATCTTCCTATCACCAAACTGTCACTCAACACACAAATAGCCGAACCCTTTCTGTCTACAAAGGCCCGGCATTTTGCACTTCTTTATGGATTGTCACACATTACCTGTCACAACACGCCACATATTTTATCTGTTTTCGGATTATGGACTTAAAATCTTTCCTGCCGAAGCCATAGTCTCAACGATACTGTACATATTTGTCACAGTACCGACCGCAAGCTTCTCTTTCAATCCATAGTAATCCAGACATGTACCACAAGTCATTATCTCCACTCCCTGAGCTTCCAATGACTTCAAATCCGCCAACGAATCAGAGCCCTCTGCTGTAAGCGTCGCTCCGCCATTATAGAATAACATAGCCTTTGGCAAAGTGTCTAACTGTGTAACTGCAAAAATAAATCCTTTGATCAATACTTTTCCAAGCTCGTCATTTCCGCTTCCCATGCGGTCTGATGCTATTACTACTACAGTATTACTTCTTGTATCCGGCATACATGTCTCCTCCTCATCTACTCCACTTGCCATTGCACCATTCATCTGGATCACAACTTTAAATTCTTTGTCTCCCAGCTTTTCAGAAGAAACACTTCCGCCTACGCTTGCCGCCATTTTGGTCACATTCTGAACGGCAATCTCATTATCTACCAGAACCTCGATAGTCTCCGGTCCTGTAATTGTCTGCATTGCCTTTTTGGTCTTGATAACCGGGATCGGGCAATTGTCTCCCATAGCATTGACTGTAATCATGGTAATTATCCTCCTTAAGAATCATCACCTGTTCCAACACTTATAGATATATTCTATCACTGATGGTTGGAAAGGTAAATGTATTTTTTATGATTTATCATATGATACTCTGAATCTTTGTAAAAAACAGGTTTCATCCTGCCCTTTTTTAACTCGGCAATAAATTCTTCCATCGTCCGTACTTCCTGTGGAAAATAAGTGGCACATATTCCTACTTTGGATGGAATATGACAATCACTTGCTCCTACTGTAAAAAGTCCCAGCTCCTCCGCGTATTCCGCCGCTTTCATACAAGCCTCAATACTGGTACTTCCATTTAACACTTCCAGTCCGTCAAGTCCCCGCACCTTCCGCAAGTTTTCTTCCAGTCCACGGTTATTGTTGCGGAACGGATGGGCAGCAAAACACACACCGCCCTGAGCCTTTACATAGTCGATAAACTCTTGCGCCGGTATACGTTCCTTCGGATAGTCTTCGATTCCAAACGCGACGATGTCTCCCTGCAGGGAAAAATATTCAATTCCCACAAAAATAGGAAAACCGACAGACTCACTGTATTCTCCGGCGTACTCTCGAAGCCCCATACTGTCATGGTCCGTAATACAGATCGCATCAAGACCACGTTCTTTGGCGATCCTTACAATTTCGTCCAGCTTCAAAAAGCTGTCTTTAGAATATGTCATTTCGTGCATGTGCAGATCAATCAGCATATTTTTTGCCTCCTCTATTATACATTATATATAGAATAATGGCTATCATCAAATAGAGTTTTTTTATAAATATTCATCTTTTATAGATGTTATCTATATTTTAGAAATCCTTTCTTTTTCCTTTTAGCCATGCTATAATTTTAATAATAACTTATATACTTATATATCAGGAAGGATTATAGATTATGTGGATTGCCAACGATTGGAAAGACTACGAAGTAATAGATTGCAGTAAGGGAGAAAAGGTAGAGCGCTGGGGAGAGTATACACTGGTGCGCCCTGATCCGCAAGTCATCTGGGACACAGAGAAGACAGTCCCCGGATGGCGACGCATGAACGGACATTACCACCGCAGTAAAAAAGGCGGCGGTGAATGGGAGTTTTTCGACCTTCCGAAGCAGTGGCAGATTCATTATAAAGAACTGACTTTTAACTTAAAACCTTTCAGCTTCAAGCACACCGGGATTTTCCCCGAGCAGGCAGTAAACTGGGACTGGTTCTCTGACAAAATCAGGCGGGCAGACCGCCCCATAAAAGTTCTGAACCTCTTCGCCTATACAGGAGGCGCAACATTAGCCGCAGCCGCAGCCGGCGCAAGCGTCACACATGTCGACGCTTCCAAAGGCATGGTCAACTGGGCGAAAGAAAACGCAGCATCCTCGGGACTTTCCGACAAACCGATCCGCTGGCTTGTCGATGACTGTGTAAAATTTGTGGAACGGGAAATCCGCAGAGGCAATCACTATGATGCCATCATTATGGACCCTCCGTCCTACGGAAGAGGACCGAAAGGGGAAATCTGGAAAATCGAGGACGCTATCCATCCTCTGATCAAACTCTGTACACAGATTTTATCGGACAATCCCCTCTTTTTCCTGATCAACTCTTACACAACCGGACTTGCTCCGGCAGTACTGACTTACATGCTGGCAACAGAACTGAAACGCTGGAAGGGAACTGTGGACTCTCAGGAGATCGGGCTTCCGGTTACACATTCCGGCCTTGTTCTCCCATGTGGAGCTTCCGGAAGATGGGAGGCAAAAGAAATTTAAAACGACTTTTGTGACGAAGTCACAGAAATCATTTCGCTTCTCATGTATTCTGGCAATATAAACAGTAAAAACTATATAAAAATTATAGATGGAGGTAATATAACATGAAAAAATATGTATGTGAACCTTGTGGCTATGAATATGATCCTGAGGTAGGCGATCCGGATAACGGAGTTGCTGCCGGAACAGCTTTCGAGGATATTCCGGATGATTGGGTATGTCCGATCTGCGGCATGGGTAAAGAAGTATTCGTAGAGGCATAGTCGTAAAACATATAACATGAAAAGAGCAAAGCCGACGCTTTGCTCTTTTTCCATATTTCATACATTCTGTTTAAAATTCAATTCCTCTGCCAAGCGCGTCTTTGAGGTAACCGGACACTTCCTCTAATTTCTTTACAATCTGCATCTTCTCCTCGAAATCATCACCAGACATTTCTTTTGCATTCAAACACTTCTGAATATGTTTTACTTCTCTGATCAGTTCTTCCGTCATAATGCTACCTCCTTTTTTTATGATAAAAGTATTATAGCACATTTTGTATAAATTATCACGAATTTATTTTCTCATCCTCTTCCGCTTCTGCCTGCTCCAGAAAATCCGCTTCTTTGGCTTTCAGTCTTGGAATAAACCGCCTTGCAAACGTTCCTTTTCCTCTGTTCTTAATATAAAAGTATCCTATTACCGAAAAAACAACTGCCCCAATAAAATTTACGATCAAATCTTTCATCGTATCAACCAGTCCAATATCCAAATACCCTCCGAGGCCTAAGCTTTTCCCATTTACAACAACATCGGTAATGTCAGGAATCCGCATAACGACATTGCTGTTTGTCGGATCCAACATAACAGAATTAATAGCATTTACAATCGTATCTTTTTGCATATCAAATCCCACAAAACAATCCATTCCAAACTCAAAAAATTCCCAGATAACGCCGATTGTCATAGAAAAGCAAAAAGCCACAATTGATACAAATAGCGGGGATAAGTTCATCGATACTTTTTTACTGCGATTCAGAATATCTACCAGTGCAAATCCGATCGCCGCCATTAAAAATCCGTTAATCGTATGAAGAGCCGTATCCCACACCGGAATCCTGATATAGTACGACTGTATTTCCCCTAATATTTCTGCCGCAAATATAAAAACCAGTATGGTAATTTCAAGAGCGGTTGGAAGCTCTATCTTCAAATTGATCTGTATAAGACTTGGTATGACCAAAAGCAACAACGTCAGTATGCACAAAAAGACATTCTCATAGTTCCGGTTAAAAAACTGCAATACCATCATCAAAATGACGAGCACTCGCAAAGTCATATACACGATAAAAGAACTTTTGTGTTCTCTCAGTTCCATGTAAAGCGCTCGTTTCATTATTTTCCATCGTTTTCTCATCTGTAATCCCACCTGTCGTCCCGTCTGTTTTTTCTTGTCTAATTCAGGAAATTATCAATGATAATCCCCTCTGCCTCTTCCTCTGTCATTCCCAGTGTGCGGAGCTTGATCAACTGTTCATCATTAATCCTTCCGATCGCCGCCTCATGGATAATAGCGGCATCCAGATGTCTCGCATTGATTTCTGGAATGGATGCAACCTCCGCATGATCCATAATGATAGAATCACATTGCACGTGCGCCTGACATTTTGCATTTCCGACAGCCTTCGGGTGAAATACCTGTTTTGATGTTCCTTTCGCCACAGAACGGGAAATAATCTGCGCAGAACTTTCCTCGCCATTCATCTGGATCTCCATATCAGACTGTGCAAACTGATTATCATGTGTCATTAATTTCTCAAGAACATATAGCTTAGAACCTGCACCCATCACAATATCTGTCTCACGTTTTGTAGAATCTACACCCTTAATCTGCACAGAGTCCAGTGTAAACACACAATCCTCGTCCATATAAATCTTGGTCACCGGATTGAGAATTCTTGCTCCCGTTCCCTCGCCTTCGCCGTAATGTTTTTCTTCATAGCGCACATTTGCACCTTTTCCGATATGAAATGCATGAATACCGTTATGACGGCTGTCATTACATCCGCTGTTATGGATCCCGCAGCCTGCTACAATATTTACATCTGCTCCTTCTGCAATATAAAAATCATTGTAAACCTCGTCATCCACACCGGAGGCATTCACAACTACCGGAATGCTTACGGTCTCGCCTTTGGTATCGCCGTCAATAAAAATATCGATGCCCTGTTTGTCCTCTTTTTTCTTAATCTTCACATGTTCACTGTCACCATGGCAGAGCTGGATTCCATTATGCCGAAGGTTGAATGCGCCTTCCTGCTTAAATTCCCCGTCACTGATTTTTTTCAATATCTCTTCTGTAATTCGATCTAATTCTGTCATCTATTCTACACCTCTTCCTTAGCTTCTCTTTGGACACGCGCAATTTTCACTGCCGAACAATGTAGGGATAATCTCATCCTTTGCTCCGATCGCCCGAATCTTACCATCCTCGATAACCATAATACGGTCAGCCATCCGAATGATCTTCTCCTGATGGGAAATAAGGATCAAACTCTCATTCTTCTCCCTGTGGATCTTCTCAAACTCCTGAATCAACATAGAAAAGCTCCACAGATCGATTCCTGCCTCCGGCTCATCAAAGATACACAATTTGTGTGGTTTTGCAAGAACGGTAGCTATCTCCAGACGTTTCATCTCTCCGCCAGAAAGTGTGCCGTCCACCTCACGGTTGACATATTCCTGCGCACAAAGTCCTACCGCGCTTAGCATCTTACAGCATTCCTGATGAGAGACCTCTCTTCCTGCTGCCAGCTCAAGAAGCCTGTTCACCGTCATTCCTTTAAATCTCGGCGGCTGCTGAAAAGCAAAGCCGATTCCCGCATTCGCTCTGTGGTTTATATCATAAGCAGAAATATCCTCTCCATCCAGGAAAATCTGTCCAAAATCTGCCTGCTCGATTCCCATAAGCACTTTGGCAAGGGTAGATTTTCCACCGCCATTGGGTCCGGTAATGACAATCATCTCTCCGTCCTCAACCCGGAAACTAATATCTTTTACAATACTTCTCTCTCTTCCATTTTCATCTACTTTAAATGTCAGATTCTTTACCTCAAGCATCTGCATACACTCCTTTATCCTACTACATATCTTTTTTTGCAATTACAGTCCATTATAAGACAAATATTGCCACACCGCAAGGGGGAGAGATAACTCTTGACAAGAGCTTCTTCCTGTTGTATATTAACAAAGTAGTTTTGAGCGGATGTGGCGGAACTGGCAGACGCGCTAGACTTAGGATCTAGTGGGCATCCCGTGCAGGTTCGATTCCTGTCATCCGCATGAGAAAGTCGTGTTTTCCGAACTTGGATAACACGACTTTTTGTTGTTATTTTTTCTCCCTCGCCAAAAACTCCTTCACATTATCCGGCGTCACTTTCTCATAATCTGTATAGATACACCTGCCATTTTCAAATTTCATTTCTTTCAGATCACCTCCAGTTATAAGCGAATAAGCAAGCTCTGCCATAACCTCCGCCTGCCCTTCTTTGTCATTATATACGGTTGCAGCCAAGGTTCCGTCTTTTACCGCCTCCAGACTCTCTTTGATACCGTCGATCCCAAAAAACAACGGATACTCTGTTTTTCCTATGGCTGACTCCTGATAGGCGTCTATTGCCCCAAGCACCATATCGTCATTATTGGATAATACAAGTTCTATCTCACTGCCGTACTGCCTGATCATCTGTGACATTCTGTTCTGCGCCTGCGCCCGGTTCCAATTCGCAATTCCATAACTAAGCCTTTCCAATTCAATCCCTTTATTTTTCAGTGTATTTACTGTATATTCTGTCCGAATAATAGAATCCTGATGTCCGGTCTCGCCTTCCAGCATTACATATTGGATCTTCCCGTCTTTATTGCGGTCTGTCTTTTTATTTTTCCAGATCGTATCTGCCGCCAGCTCTCCCTGCATAATACCGGACTGTTTGGAATATGCCCCTACATAATAAAGGTTGTCCCACTGTCTCAGATCTTCGGCAACCGGTTCTCTGTTAAAAAATATAATCGGAACATTCCGTTCCCTTGCCATATCAATGATTTCCGAAGGATCCGTCCGGTCTGCCAGATTCACACACAACACATTACAGCCCTCGTCGATCAATTCCTGCACCTGATCGTTTTGTGTACGCTGCGCACCTACTGCATCCCGTATAGTTACCGTAATCTCTCTGTCATTACAAGATTCCTTAAAACACTCCAGAAGTTCGTCCAGAAACACATCGCTCTGGTCATAACAGGTCACTCCGATATACAGCTCCTCTCTGACATCCGTTTTCTGCTCTTTACAGCCGCTCAAACACAGGGTACTTACAAAAAGTGCTATGACCACTATCATATTTTTCACTTTCATACTTACACCTCACTTTTTACTGACTCACATTAAACAAAATCTGCTGGTTCTTCCCGGAAAACAGTTCTCCTTGCCGAATACTCCGGTAAGATATGTCTCTGCCTGTA
This sequence comes from uncultured Lachnospiraceae bacterium, assembly GCA_963559605.1. GTDB lineage: Bacteria > Bacillota > Clostridia > Lachnospirales > Lachnospiraceae > Dorea_D. Next base: position 9,603 of record CAUWLL010000023.1, on the reverse strand, counting down.
AGTTCCGAGGAAGAATGTAAGAAACTCTCTGCTATCTCTGTCAGACTTTGGTATCCCACATTAAACTCGTCCGGAACGACAAGGCACTCTGCTATCTCCATATCCAGATAATATATCGATTCCGATGAATTACCGATTCCATATAATCTCGCATCAAAAGTCTCCTTACTTGATACATATTTGCCAGCCATCGTCAAACTGTTATCGTCCATTGCCGCAATCATATCCACCCCGGGCTGTGCGCTTAGAAACTCTCCTTCTACCTCTCCGAAATCACCGGATACACTCCAAAGTATTTTCCCTCCTGCTTCTTCCAAATGCGTCCGCAGGCCGTCTATCCTCTGCACCGCAGATTTAGAATCTGTAGTCTCAGACACGATCCCTATCGTCTTTCCGTTCAAGTCTCTGTTATTATCTTTTAGAATTTCTTCTGCCAGCGCTTTTCCCATCTGGCTCTGACTTGGCTCTGTAACCGGAAACTGCTCTTCTTCTTTGTTTTCCGGCATCCCCTGCCCGATCAGCAAAATCGGTATATCTTTTTCCAGTTTTCGAAGCATACCCATTGTTCCTGTTCTCGGAATAGGCTCTACGATCACTGCATCAACGCCTTTTTTCATCTCCTGTTCAATAATACGTCTCTCATCTTCCGCCGTCTGCATATCCCCGGTACTGACTATCATCAAATCAATCTTGTAGTCCTGCGCCGCCATTTTAAGCCCATGTTTAAATGCAGACCATTTATTATCATCGGGATTGCGCACGATGACAGATACTTTTCCGAGACTTTCCCCGCGTTTATCCCCAATCATAACGAACGCAAGCATGATAACCAAAATTGCCAGAACCGACTCTGCCAGAATAAATATTTTCTTTCTGCTTTTCATATTCTGTACCCTTTTTATTTCCTGTCTTCGATTTCCTCTTTACTGAACTGATACCCTTTTTCCAGAATCTTTCGATTCTCCTCACTGTATAAGACCGCCGGAATACAAATGGACACCGTTGTTCCCTCATCCAGTTCGCTCTCAATATTAAGCCCATATTTTTTACCAAAAAGAATTCGAATACGATTGTTCACATTCACAAGTCCTACACCGGAGCCTTTTTTTCGAACCCGATTATTATCTGTAAGAAGGAACTCTACTTCTTCCTCCGGGATTCCGATTCCGTTATCCCGCACAGCCAGAATAATATTTCCGTCTTTCATTTTTCCTGTAATACAAATCTCACCATCCTCGTCTTCTCCTCCTACAATGCCATAATTAATCGCATTTTCAAGCAACGGCTGTAAGGTGAGCTTCACTGCACAATAATCCAGTATCTCCGGCTCAATATCAAACACTACCGTAAATGCGTCTTTGTATCGTATCTTCTGAATATTCATATAGCTTTTCGCATGCTGTATCTCATCTTTTACACTGATAACTGTATTTCCTTTGGACAGACTGATGCGGAACAACTTCGCCAGCTGCGTGACGGTAAACGCCGCATCGTCGTTCCTCTCTCCCTCGATCATCCATGTAATAGAATCCAGCGCATTGTACAGAAAATGAGGATTGATCTGACTTTGCAGGGCGTCCAGTTCGCTCTTTCTTCTCTCGGTCTGCTCCACCAAAACCTTCTGCATAAGGTCGGCATTCTGCTCATAAGACTTCTGAATAGATTCCCCCAAATGCCGGATTTCCAGTGACCCTCCGACATAGATCTCCGGATTTTCTCCTGCTTCATATTCTGTTACAGATTTGTTCAGTTTTAAAATCGGACTTGAAATTCTTGCCGACACCACTCTATTTACCAAGATCAGCATCATGGCGATCAAAAGTAGGAACATGGCAATAAACTGCTGAATATCAATCATCTTATAGGAAAAGCTCTCCTGCGGCATAACGCCTACAAGCTTCCATCCGGTATAACTGATAGTATTGACAATAACCTTCCGGTTCTCTCCCTCAAATTTTTCATCATACACCCCGTCTTTGAGCGTTGCGGTATAATAGCTGTTCTCCTTTCCGATCCCGTTGTTGATCTGCGCCTGTCGGGGATGATAGATAATCTCTCCGTTATTGTCACACAGATAATAATACTGACCGTTGTCCGCCTTATTGATCTGATTCATCATTCTGGAGATTGACGAATAGTCCATGTCTACCAGCAGTACGCCCCTGTCTGAATCCGGTCCGCTAGAAAGCTCCACAACACGGCTAGAGGAAATCACCCAATAATACCGAAAGGAACCGTCATCAAATAAATTCTGTACATGAGGCGTGGAAAAATGGATATTCTCCACCTCTTTCACTGCCTGTAAAAACCACTCCTGCTCCGTCACATCCCGATCTTCTTTCTCGGAAACTACCGGCTCCGCCGCCATTAGTTCTCCCTTACTGTCATAGATCGCAATGCTTCGCAGATTTTCCTGGTTTGCCTGATACAGAAGGTTCATGCCTTTCTGAAGTTCTTCCTGCTTCCCGGAAAAGTCATTTCCTTTTATAATATTGTAATAAGCCGCGTCAGAAACCTGACGCATATTCACCAGATAGTCCTCCAGACTTTCCCCGGTCTGTTCCACCAATTTTTGTGTACTCTCGATAGTATCCTCTTTTGAAACGGTAGAGAATCTAAGATACATGACAATCCCTACACAAAGTACGATGGAAACAGAGATGACGGAGAAAACGATCATGATCATCGACTGGATCTCACCCGGCGCTATATTTTTAAGATACTTGTATATTCTATCTCTCACTTTTTGCATACTCCGTTCTGTACTTGGACGGTGATACTCCAAACTGTCTCTTAAATACGTAGCTGAAATAATTCGGATCTGCATAACCTACACTTTTGGCTATAATATAACTTTTCTCATTCGTCTCGATCAGCAGACGCGCCGCCTTTTCCATACGATACTCTGTCACATATCCGATAAAGGAATCTCCTGTTTCCTTTTTGAACACAGAAGAAAAATAGGAGTTTGATACGCCCAAAACTTTACAAATACTATCCAAAGACAGGTTTTCATCCCTGTAATTATTGCGAACATAATCTTTTGCCCTCTCTATCAGAGAACGCGTGGAGGTATTTCTTGCACTGACGATTTTCTCATGAAATGCCAGACTGATATTGACCAGCCAGTCTCTAAGCGTGTTCAGATCATGGTCTACCAGAGAACTGTATACCGTAGGCATCTCTCCTGCGAACTCCTCAATGACGATCTCATTGTTTGCCGCAAACCGATACAGGGCGCTGATCAATTCCATCACCGCGATATGGTGGTGAGGCAGCGACTTTGCAGACAGATATACTCTTTTAAAATAATCGTCCACCGCTTCTATAATATCCTGTTCTGAACTCAGTCGGATCATTTTAAACAACTGCGAAAGTTCTGTTTCATCTGCAATGGAAACAGACGTGTTTCTTTCCTGCGGCGCGATCTCCTTCATATTGATCGCCTTTGAAGTCCCGTAAATAACCCGGTAAGAAACCGCCTCTCTGGCGCTCGAGAAAGAATGCGAAAGGTCTAAAATGTCGTCGCATACCTGACCAATCCCCACTGTCACAACCGCGCCGATTATACGCTGTGCATATCGGCAGAATTTATCACATTCATCGGTCAGTTCCGTAACTGCCTCTTCTTCCTCAAGCTGGGCTATCATAATCGTATTGCCAAGATAAGAGAAGATCTTGCCTCGCCAGTTCTTTAACAGTCGTTCCTTCGCCTGTCCGTATACAGCCGTTGCCACAAGCTGCGGACTCATCCCTTGAGGAACCTGCCCCGAAGAGGTATGGATCACAAGACAGCAATAATACGGTCCCGAAAGTTCAATCTGATAATCCGCCATAAATTTACATACTTCATCTTCGTGAATCTTCCCTTCTATCAAAGACGAATAAAAATTAGCTCTCAAAAACGGCAGCGATTCCTGATAGTTTGCCTGTAATATTTCTGCACTTCTCTTTTCACTGATCTCACGATCCAGTTTAATTTTTAACTGCGTCAACACATTGGTCAGCTCCACAGCGTTAAGAGGTTTTAAAATATACTCCTCAATCTCCAGATGGATCGCTTCTTTGGCGTATTCAAATTCATCGAATCCGGTAAAGAGCAGAATCTTCGTCGCCGGATGATCTGCCCGGATATGCTTGCACAATTCCATGCCGTCCATATACGGCATCTTAATATCTGTCATCACTACATCCGGCTGAAGCTCCTCTACCATTTCCAGCGCTTTCACACCGTTGTTTGCATAACCGATCACGGTAAATCCAAGCCCTTCCCAGTTAATTTTCTTTCGGATGACCTGGACTACCTCTTCCTCGTCATCTACCAAAAGTAATGTATATCTATCCATAAACGCTCTCCTGTGATTTTACATATTCGTAACTATTATAACAATTATACAACAAAAGAACCAGAACAAAGTCTGGTTCTTTCACATCATTTTCTATTATTTTTTCTGTACATATTTCAGACAGTCAAGTGTTACCGCTACAAGAATGATAATTCCTGAGAATACGAACTGAAGGTTTGTATCGATACCAAGGATTGTAAGAGAGTATGTAAGTGCGGTGAAGATCAGCACACCGACAACTACACCGGAAATCTTACCGATACCACCGGTAAAGGATACGCCACCTACTACACAGGCTGCGATAGCATCCATTTCCCATCCTTGTCCATAAGCCGCAGAACCGGAACCAACCATACGGATACACTCAAGCCATGAACCGAATCCATAGAGGATACCGGCTAAGATAAATGCTCCGAGCATTACAGCGAATACAGAAATACCGGAAACTGTTGCAGCCTCTGCATTTCCACCTACTGCGTAAAGGTTTTTACCGAAGGTTGTCTTGTTCCAGATAAACCATACGATAATAACTGCCGCTACTGCCCAAAGAATGATCGTTGGGAATCCGTTCACCTTTGGAATTACCATGTTCGGGATCACCGGTTCAATCGCACCGAAAGACACACCTTTCGTTGCATATGTAACCAATCCGAAGATTACCAGCATGTTTGCCATAGTGGAAATAAACGGATGCATCTTATACTTCGCAGTGAAGAATCCTGCAATCGTTGTAAAGAACGTACATAAAACCACACATAATACTAATGCAAGAATAATCTTCATACCAACGGACATCTTTGTGAAGTCGAAGATATGACCAAACACACCACCGGTATTAACTCCCTGATGCATGATGATCGTAGCAGTTGTCATACCCATACCGACCATACGTCCGATGGAGAGGTCAGTACCTGCAAGAAGGATAAGACCTGCAACACCAAGAGCAAGGAACATTCTAGGTGATGCCTGCTGTAAAATGTTAAGTACGTTATTGTAAGTTAAAAGCTGTGTATTCTTTACAAACGGAGTAATGATACACAATGCGATAAAGATCAAAAGGATTGCTATATACAAACCGTTCTGTAAAAGGAATGCTCTGCGGTTAAATGTATATTTGTAATTCTCCCATCTCTGTGCCATATTCTCACTAAAGGTAAATTTGGACAGACGGAGAAGATCAAGCAAATGATATTTGTGGCTGAAAGCATTGTGTCTTCTGTCTTTAATATCCTGATAGTCTTTCGCCAAGTCTAATTTTGCATTTTCCTGACGGTTCTTATATACATAGTTCTCTTCTTTGATTTCCTGCTGTGAAGAAAGTTTGGATACATTTTCCTTATGCTCTTTCTCCAACTGAGCTAGTTTTGCCTCATAACGCTGTTTTGCGGCAACCTTCTCTTCTACGCAGCTTGCCTGGATCGGCTGATAAAACTCTTTATCAAAATGCTCATTCAAGTATTTTTCTGCATCTGCGATAAGTTTGGAAATCTCGCCCTGGTTTTTAGCTTCCACTTTTTTTGCGGCATCCAGATCTTTCTGAACCTCTGCAAGGCGGGCAGCTTTTTTCTCTTTTGAAAGCGCACGGTCTCTCTTAATTCCGTCCATGAGATTCTGGCAGGCAATTACTTTATCTGTTCCGTCCTCTCTGAGACTGTCTATCTGTTTTTGAATTTTACCGACATACTCGTCGATTGGCTGACGAAGCTGCGCTACCTGTTCAGCCGTAAGAATCTTACTATTAGCCATATTTTTCAATCTCCCTCATTATAGGTATTTTGCACTAAGTCTTAAAAGCTCTTCCTGATTAGTTTCTTTTGTATTTACAATTCCGGCAAGGCGTCCGTTCGACATAACGCCAATACGGTTCGTAATTCCCAAAATCTCCGGCATCTCGGAAGAAACAACGATAATTGTTTTTCCCTGTTTTGCCATGTTGATGATCAACTCGTAAATCTCGTATTTCGCACCAACGTCGATACCTCTTGTAGGCTCGTCCATCATGAATACCTTCGGCGCGCGCTCCAGCCATCTTCCGAAGATGACTTTCTGCTGATTTCCACCGGAAAGACTTGTGATCATATCATCCGGGCCTAAACATTTGGTATGCATAACCTTAATTTCGTTTGATGTTGCCTTCGTCATCTTAGAATCAGAAAGCGCGATTCCTGACTTATATGCATTCAGGTTCGCAATCGTTGTATTAAATGTAAGGTCAGCCTTAAGGAAAAGTCCGTTTGCCTTACGTTCCTCTGTGATCAATGCAAATCCATGATCCATCGCTTCTTTTGCAGTATTGAAGTTCATAAGCTGTCCGTCCAGATATACACGGCCTGTAGCTCTGGTACGCACACCGAAGATCGTCTCCAAAAGCTCTGTACGGCCTGCACCTACCAGACCGTAGAGTCCGAAGATCTCTCCCTCTTTTACGTCAAAGGAAACATCCTGCAACTGCGGTTCAAACTTGGTAGACAGACTCTGTACGGACAAGATAACCTCTTTCGGAACATTATCTACCGGCGGGAATCTATTATCAAGAGAACGGCCAACCATGGCTGCAATCAATTCATTCATATCCGTTTCTTTTGAATTCTTTGTCATAACCAGATTACCGTCACGAAGTACGGAAATCTCATCACAGATTTCAAAAATCTCATCCATTTTATGAGAAATGTATACCAGTGCAATTCCCTGCTCTTTCAACATTCTCATCATCTCAAAAAGTTTGTCAACCTCCTGTACTGTCAGTGAGGAAGTCGGCTCATCCAGTACAATTACTTTTGCATTATAAGAAATTGCTTTTGCAATCTCACACATCTGTCTCTGTGAAACAGACATATTTCTCATAGGCTGTGTCAGGTTTACTGTCATACCCAGTCTTCGGAAAAGCTCAGAGGCTTCTTTTCTCATTCTTCCCTCATCGATTACCCCCATGGAATTTACCGGGTAACGTCCGAGAAACAGATTATCCACTACATTTCTTTCCAGACACTGGTTTAACTCCTGATGCACCATGGCAATACCATTTTCAAGGGCATCCTTAGGTCCGGAAAAACTCACTTCTCTTCCATCCAGAAAGATAGTTCCTTCATCTTTCTGATAGGTACCGAAGAGGCATTTCATCATCGTTGACTTACCTGCACCGTTTTCACCCATAAGTCCCATAACCGTTCCGCGTTTCACTTCCAGATTGATATGATCCAGAACCCGGTTACGTCCAAAGGATTTACTCATGCCGTTTATCGATAAGACAACGTCATCTCTCTTATCTGTCATACTTCTTACTCCTGTAAAAAATTAACTGTTAATGTGTTTAATTTAATTTTAGGGAGAATTTCTTCTCCCTAAAATCTTACTGCTCTTATCTTAACTCTTCAAATTACTGATTCAGAATAGCTGTGTAAGAAGCAGCGTTATCTGTTTTAACCATGTTGATTGCGAATGCGTCGTACTCGCCCGGGTTACCGAAACGGTTTGTGATGTTAGACTCTGTCTGTCCATCTCCGCCGATATACTCAACTTCAAGGTTCAATAAATCATCATAGTTCTGAAGAAGTGGCTGGTATGTAGAGCTTAAGAAGTTATCAGAAGCGTTGTAAATGTTAAGCCATACTTTCTTCTTTGGACTCTTCTTCTCATCAAGCTGTTTAGATACAGGCTCCCAAACTACTGTAGAATCTGTGAAGTCTTTGTAGTTGTCAGCTGTAACTGCTACGTTTAATGCGTAGTAAGAACGTTCGTCCTCTTTGTATACATACTCGTTTTCTGTTAAAACGTTTCCTGCCTCGTCAGGTGTTCCGATACCTGTGTCAACGTCTACACCGTCAAGTGCGTTACGAAGAACACGAAGTGTTAAGTAAGCCTGAACGTCTGCATGCTGGCTGATCGTTCCGCCGTATCCCTCTGCGATAGCTGCAACAGCGTCGCTGTTAGCATCGTATCCGAATGTAGGAACTTTGTTATCTTTAGACCATGCATTGAACATAGACATTCCCATACCATCATTGTTAGATACAACAACATCAATTTCCTCTCCGAAAGAAGAAGACCATGTTCCGATAGCGTTACCTGCTGTAGCTGCATCCCATGTAGCACCTGCTGAGTTCTTCATCTCCTGAGAAGCTAACTCACGAACTACAAGATCGCCGAGCTTACCGTCTTTAACTGCTTTTGCAGAACCATCTTTGTTTGTTCCAACTGGATCACTTACAATATTTCCATCTGCTTCAACTGCTGTTCCAAGAGCTTTACGAACACCTCTTGTACGAGCGATAGAGTCATTGTGTCCGATGTCACCGATCGCCAGAACATAACCGATTGTTCCATCACCGTTACGGTCGATCTTATCGATATTAGCCTCGATGTACTCTTTCACCATCTGTCCCTGAAGTTCAGCTCCCTGGTTAGCGTCAAATCCTACATAATATGTATCTTTGTTGAAGTTAAGCGCTGTTTTGTCGAGCTCTCCTGTTGAGCTGTTGGATGGCTGACGGTTGAACCATACTAACGGCTTGTCCTTATTTGCAACATCTCCGCTGGCTGCTTTATCACTTCCGCCATCTCCTTCAGATGATCCTCCTGATGATCCACATGCAACAGTAGAAACAACCATTGCTGCTGCGAGCATCAATACGACTAATTTCTTCTTCATATACTTTTCCTCCTTTTTCATTCTTCTTTCATGAAGATTTTGTCTATATTGCCAGTATAATAACTTTTCCATTAAGAAACTATAGAAAATTTTTCGAATGACATTAAATATTTCTTGTTTTTGTTGTTCACATGTCATAATCTTCCATAATTCGACGCATCCGGCAGCCGATGCAGACAATCCTCTATATGGAAACGCGCAAGCCGCTTCCATATGCTCCTCATCGGCATAACACTAAAAAGTGCGCGCCTCCTGCGCGGAGCGTTTTTATGTAATGGGAATATTGCGGAGTAATTTCTTATTATATAACAAAAGGCACTGACGTTTCCGTCAATGCCTTTTGTTTTAGTGAGCGTGCGGGGATTCGAACCCCGGACAACTTGATTAAAAGTCAAGTGCTCTACCGACTGAGCTACACGCCCATAACAACTGGGCTAGTTGGATTCGAACCAACGAGTGCAGGAGTCAAAGTCCTGTGCCTTACCGCTTGGCGATAGCCCAATAATATATGTCTAGAGAAAAAAAGAAAGGTGGGTAATGGGACTCGAACCCATGATATCCAGAACCACAATCTGGCGCGCTAACCAACTGCACCATACCCACCATAAC